>JBDKKE010000109.1:0-9958 GCA_039796255.1 Verrucomicrobiota bacterium
GGTGGAACACGCCCCTACCAGCCTAACATCGGTAGGGATGCGTTCCACCCGCGTCCCCATATTCCCCGACTGGTGTGTGGATACACGACGGGGATCGGGGGAAGCCCCAACGCGCTGGGGCTTCCCGCGTTCCAGCGAGGGAATGCCCACACGCGCAGCGGATCCAAATGGGGGCGCGGGTGGAACACGCCCCTACCACCACCCCGACGCATGCGGCGGGAGGGGCTGCGCGTCGGTCGATCACACAGGGGCCAATTCCCGCAGTCGAAGATCTGGATCGCCAACGAGCCGGGTCAGGACGGTCACGTAGTGCTCCAGAAACGCCTCAACTGCGCTCACCGAGTAGTAACCGATCCGGGCGATGGCGATGAGGCGGACCTGGTCGCCGTTCGCCACGACATGCAGAACCATCGGGGAAACCACAAAGAACAGCGAGCGGTCGAGCAAGTTGACCGTCAGACCCGGCAAATGCGGCTCGGCATCCAATCCTTCCCGGAAGTTGAAGCCGATTGGGGACTGGACCCAATGGTCGGGATGTTCCACATCGAGGTGGGGGAAGATGTTCTCCAGGGAGGCGTCCTGATGGGCGAGCGCGCCGTTGAAGACGTGGCGGACGCGGCGGAGGATCTGCTGGAAGGAGGGATTTCCGGAAAGATCCATGCGCAACAAGGCCCGCTTCCGGAAACAACCCACCACTCCCTCGCTGCCTGGACGGTGCCGGGCTGCCAGCGGGACTCCCGTCACCAGATCCTCACCCCGGGTAATCCGGAAGTGAACGATGTTCAGCACGGCGAAGAGAGTCATGGACAGGGTGCATCCCTGCTGCCGCCCCATCTTTCGAAGGGTGGAAACGAGACTCTCGGGCAGATTCCGCACCCGGCGCAGTGCCTGTAAATCACCGAACGTCGGCGAAGGACCGTCGATGGGCATTCCGATGCGCGGCGGATGCCCTGCCAGATGCTGCCGCCAGTACTCGACCTGACGCCGGAAGTCGGGTCCATCGAGACTCCGGTGTTCGTCGGACGCGAAGTCCACCGGCTGAAATGGAAGGGACGCCGGCTGCCAGTCCCCTCCGTTTCTGAAGGCCGCATAAGCCTCGCCCAAATCCCGGCAGAGGATTCCCAACGACCAGCCGTCGAAGACCAGATGATGCACCCCGACCAGCAGGACGTGATCGTCGGGACCGAGCCGAAGCAGCTCCCCCCGGAACAAGCGTCCGCCCTGCAGGTCGAACGGTTGTTGCAGATCAGACTCATACCGCCGGTGGGCCTCCCGCAGCGGCTCGTCGGCGGGAAGGGATCCCAGGTCGGTCTGTGGAAACTCGAACCGCATTCCGGAAACCACCTGTTGCACCGGCCGACCCTCCAACTGCAGGAACCGGGTGCGAAGGGCCTCGTGTCGATCCAGCAGGGCCTGCAACGCGTCCCTCAGGGCGCCGATCTCCAGGCGGCCCCGCAGCCGATAGGCCCGGTGGATGTTCACCATCCGACGGTTCGGATACCGGTGATTGAGGTCCCACACGGAATACTGGGACCGCATCAGCGGATACCACGGATCCCGGGACACACGAACCAAAGGGGCACCCACCGTGCCCCCCGCGGTGGATCGCAGGCAGTCCGCCAATTGCGCCGGAGTGGGCGCGCGGAACAGGGTAGCGAGGTCCATGTCCATGCCCAGAGCCTCCCGGGCCCGCAGAACGGCCCGCATCGCCATCAAGGAGTGCCCTCCGAGCCGGAAGAAATCGTCGTCCAGCCCGACGGCCGGGACGCCCAGCAATTCGCCGAACAGAACGGCGATGCGGTCTTCGAGGGATCCTGGCGTGGCCACGCGATCCGAACGGAATCCGATCGACGCCGGTTCCGGATCCGGCAGCCGACGGCGGTCCACCTTTCCGTGGTCGGTTCGCGGCAGCTCCGGGAGGAGGACGCAGCTCGCGGGACACAGATAGGGTGGGAGCCGCTGCAGCAGGTGGGTTCGCAGTTCCTCGACGGAAGGGGGATTCCCGGTGTCCCGCGGCACCACATACGCCACCAACTGCAAGCCATCACCAGCAATGAGTTCACGGCCGACCACAGCAGCGTCGGCCACTCCCGGGTGGGCCCGCAGCGCCACTTCGATCTCTCCGGGTTCAATTCGGTGTCCGCGGATCTTCAGTTGCCCATCGAGGCGTCCGAGGAACTCGAGGGTGCCATCGAGTTGCCACCGGGCCCGATCCCCGGTGCGATAGAGGCGTGCCTCGGGGTCCGCTCCGCAGGGATCCCCGATGAACCGCTCCGCATTGAGGTCAGGCCGGTTCACGTACTCGCGCGCCAGCCCGGGCCCACCGATGCAGAGTTCGCCAATCGCCCCGACGGGTGCCAGTCGGTGTCGGCGGTCAAGGATGCGGACCCAGGTGCGACGGATGGGCCGGCCGATGGGCACGGACTCGGTATCGGACGGAAGATCACGGGGAATGCGGTGGGTGGTGGCGAAGGTCGTGGCTTCGGTTGGTCCGTACCCGTTCACCAGCGTCGTCTCCGGCAGAGCTTCCAGAGCCCTGCGGACGTGCGCGACCGACAACGCCTCGCCGCCGGTCAGGAGTTGCCGGACTCCACGAAGCATCGGGAGGTCTTCATCCACGACGAGGTTGAACAGCGCAGAGGTCAACAACAGCGTGTCCACCCGATGGGTCGTCAGGGCTTCACGCAGCCCCGCCAGTGTGGGAATGCGCTCCGGCAGCAACACGCACCGAGCGCCATGGAGCAGGGCGCCCCAGAGTTCGAAGGTGGAGGCATCAAAGGTGGGTGGTGACAGCTGCAAGAGGGTCCGGGTCGAATCCAGAGCCACGTAGTCCGCTCCCACCACCAACCGGATCACCCCTCGCTGGGGCACCGCCACACCCTTGGGCTGTCCTGTCGATCCCGAGGTGTACAGGAGGCAGGCCAGATTCTCCGAGGTGGTGCGGACCGGAGGATTGCCCTGCCTGGCTGTGCCGGTCGCTTCCGCCTGCGCCTGGACCGCCCCCATCGTGTCGCCGTCTATGAGGAGAACCGGAATCCCCGGATCCGGAATCCGGGACAGAAATTCGCTCCGGGTCACCCACACGGCCGCGCCGGCGTCCTGGAGCATGAAGTTCAGTCGCTCGGGCGGGTATTCCGGATCCAGAGGCAGATAGGCGCCCCCCGCCTTCAATACGGCGAGCACCAACGCCACCCACTCCGGACTTCGTTCAAGGCAAATGGCGACCGGCAGGTCGGGACCGACTCCGAGCGCGATCAGGCGGTGCGCCCAATGATTGGCCCAGGCGTTCAATTCGCCGTAGCTCCAGGTGGTCGTGCTCCAGACCAGCGCCACGGCGGCGGGGGCCCTGGCCGCCTGTTCCTCAAAACGCCCCTGAATGGTGTCCGTGAGCGGCACCCATTCCGGCGCTGGATTCCACGGCTCCGCAGGGCATCGACCGCCGACTCCGGCGCCATCGAACCAGTCGCCCACAGTATCAAAAATTTTTCCCGCCAACTGGTCGAGCAGTTGGACCAGCGCGTCACCAACTCGACGGGCCTCGGGGTCGCCAATCCGGCCCCGGTCATGCGTCAACTGGATCCGGAGATGACGTCCAGAGAAAGCCGCGATGACCAGCGGGAAGGCCGTGGTCCCCGACAACTCGAATCCCCGGGTAGCCCAGGCTCCTCCCAGGGCCCGCAGCCCTTCCTCGAGATGCGAGTTCTCGAACATCACCACGCTCTCGAACAGCGGCTGCCCGGCGGCCAGTCCGCTCCAGGCCTGGATCTGCGCCAGGGGAGTTGTCTCGTGGTCGCGAAGGGAGCGCCATTGGCCGTGCAGGGCCTTGATCCACTCCGGAAGGAGCATGGCCATCGGCAGGCGCACGCGCACCGGAAGGGTGTTGATCAGTAGCCCCACCAGGGAATCCGTACCCGCGGGACCGCTGTAACGGCAGGCCCGGACTCCGCCAAAGACGACGTCCTCCTGGCCGGCGAATCGCCCGAGCAAGACCGCCCAGGCGCCCTGGACCAGATTGTGGACGCTGACTCCCCAGTCCGTTGCTCGTCGTGCCAGTTGTTCGGTCGCCGCCTCATCCAGGGTCCAGTCGAGGGACCCGTGCCGCGGCTCCCCGTCGGGGATCGATGGCAGTCGCCGGGCCACTCGCCGGGCCATCGGGAGGGGCGTGGGTTCCGCAAAACCGCTCAGCAATTCCTGGAAATGGCGGCAACTGCCGGTGGGATCCTTTGCCACCAGCCAGCGCGCATAGTCCGCAAACAGCGGCGGCGGGGATCCGGCAACCGGTTCGATTCCCGCCGACCGGGCGTCGTACAGTCCCAGCCATTCCTCCAGCAGGCGGCGGCGCGAACGGCCATCCAGGAGGGCATGATGCGAGGTCCAGAGACACCGCCAGTCCCTCTCCCCGCACCGGAAGAGACTCAACCGGCACCACGGGGCCGGGTCCACCGGCAGGCTCGCTGATGCCCCGCTGGGTAGCGTCCCCCCAAGCGACGGCGGGCCCGAGACGGGTTCAAAACCCCGCCGCCGATCCTCCGTCAGATACGCTTCCAGGCGTCGCCCGGATTCCTCGCGGGGCAGTTCGCTCCAGTCCTCCCGATGCACGCCCCCCGTGCCCGGGGGTACCACCTCTTGAATCATTTCGCCTGTAGGCAAAATCCGGAACGTGGTTCGCAGGATCGCATGCCGGGCGAGGATCCGGTCCCACGCCGCCAGGAGCAGCGCTGGATCGATTGGCTCGCGGAACGTGATCACCAACTGTTGCACGTAAACCCCGTCTCCCGGTGAGGCGAGACTCTGCCGCAGCATTCCCTCCTGAAGCGGGGTCGCCAAGGCCACGGCTTCCGCGTGGGCCGGGTCGGATTTGTCAGCGTGCAATCCGCCGTTGAGTACGACACAGCGGCTTCGGTGGCAAGCCTCCATTTTAAAGTGGGTAAGACCCTGCGGCGGGATTGCAAAGTGCGGTCGTCCCATAAAGCATTCGCCACGCATGAACCGCACGGAGGATCCACAGCTGGCGAGGGCGTCCCACGGGAGGGGCCTGCCGCAGGAACCGCCGCCGCCCGCGGTGCCCAATTTCCCGCATCTGCAGTTTGCCGCCATCGCCGCCCGGCATCCCGGGGCACCGGCCATCGTTCACGAATCCGGCACCCTGAGTTATGGCGAACTGGAGGCACGGGCCAACCGGCTGGCCCATCAGTTGCAAACCCTGGGAATCGGCCCCCATCAAATCGTAGCGCTTCGTCTTCCGCGCTCGGTCGAATTGGTCGTCGCCGTCCTGGGAGTTTACAAGGCCGGTGGCGGCTTCCTGCTTTTGGAGAACTCGGCCCCGATGGTGCGGATTCAGAGCATCCTGGAGCAGGTGCGTCCCGCGCTGATGATTGGCACTGGAGTAGAGGCCACTTCCGGCAACCTGCCGTGTCAAAGACGGGACATCGCAGCCCTGGAGAGGGACGCGGCAGTCCAGTCCGCGCAGGCGCCGAAGGGCGTCCCGTCGCCGGACCACATCGCCACGGTCTTCATGACCTCCGGATCGACGGGAACTCCAAAAGCGGTGCTGGCGCCCTACGGACTCCATGTGCCGCCGACGCCGGTGGCGGTGTCGAGCGAGCGGCATGTGTTGAAGACCGATTCGGGCACCACCTTCACCCGGGGAGAGATTCTTCGCCCCCTGCAGAACGGGCAGTCCCTTCATCTGGCGCCCGAGGGCATTGAGCGCGATCTACGGACTCTCGCGGGGTATCTGGCGGACCAGGGAATCACCCACCTGATCGCGACCCCGAGCGCCCTGCAGGCCTTGCTGGATCTCGACGATCCACGCTGGACGCACACCCTCCGCAACGTGTTGTGCTCCGGCGAACGGCTCACCCCGCGACTGAAACGCACCTTCCTGGAGCGGACGCAGGCAACGCTGACGATCGCCTACGGCTGCACGGAGGTCCCCACGGCGACGGTTCGCCAATTCCGCTCCGGAGACGATCCCGACGATCCCTCGGTGGGCATGCCGGTTCCACACATGGAAGTCCACGTACTGGACGAGGAGCGGCGTCCGCTGGGTGCCGGGGAAACCGGCGAGATCTTCCTGGGCGGCCTGATGCCGCGGCGGTACCTCAATGATCCCGAGCAGACCGCCAAACGATTTATTCCCCATCCCTTCCGGAATACGCCGGGGGCCGGACTGTTTCGGACAGGCGATCGCGGACGCTGGTTGCCCGGCGGTGGACTGGAGGTGCTCGGGCGGGTGGATGACCAGGTGAAGATTCGCGGATTCCGGGTGGAGATCGGCGAGGTGGAGGCGCTGCTGTCGTCGCATCCCCAGATTGCGGCCTGTGCCGTCGTCCCGCGGGAGCACCCGGTCGAGGGCACTTCGTTAATCGCCTATGTGGTGCCCCACGCGGGGGCCGTCCTCACCGAGTCCGGGGTGACCGCCTTCGTGCGGTCACGGGGCCCGATGGAGTTGGTGCCCTCCCGCATCCGCCTCCTGAACCACCTGCCGTTGACCGCCGCCGGAAAACTCGACCGACGGGCACTGCCGGATCCCGATTCGATCCCCACGACGCGACAGGATCACGTGCCGCCCCGCGACCCGGTCGAGTCGCATCTGGTCGCCATCTGGGAGTCCGTGCTCGGACGGTTCCCCATCGGGGTCCGCGACGACTTCTTCGACCTCGGGGGCCACTCCCTTCAGGTCGTGCGGATGCTCGATCAGATCGAGCAGTTCTTCCGGCAACGACCGCCTCTGGACGCGCTATGGAGCGGGGATGGCACCATCGAATCACTGGCGCGATTCCTCCGGGGGAACCACGACCCAGGCCCGCACCCGGAGCTCATCCAGCTCCGGGGGGGCAACCGGACGCCGCTGTTCGTCACCGACGTGATCAGCGGCGCGGGCCTGGTTCACTATTACCAACTGCTCCGTGGCTTTCATCCGGATCAACCGGTCCATGGACTGCTGGCGCCCGGGACTTTTGGCAGGGATCCCCTGGCGGAAACCATTCCCGCCATCGCAGCGCACTGCATCGCCTCTCTGCGCGTGGTTCAACCCAGAGGGCCCTACCGGCTGGCCGGTTACTCCAGCGGCGGGCTGGTGGCCTATGAGATGGCCGTGCAATTGCGCGGTGCCGGCGAGGAGGTATCACGCCTCGTGCTCCTGGATACGTCACTGCCGAGGGTCTTCAGCCCTGGGTCGTTGCTGAAGGGAATTGCCACCCGACTCCGTGGACACCCCGCGGGCCTGCACGCCCTGTTCCGCTGTGGTCTGTTGACCCTGAAGCGGCGGTGGGGCAGCCGGGATTTCCGGACCATGGCCGATGCCCATCTTTGGGCGCAGTTCCACTATCGCCCCGCACCGTACCCCGGCCCGGTGGACCTGATTCTCGCCCGGGACGCCCGGCGTCGCCCGGCACGTCCGCTGAACGGATGGTCGCCGGTGCTGACGGGTACCGTCGCGGTCCGGGAAGTTCCCGGTGACCACATGGGCATGGTCACCCCGCCACTGGCCGCCACTGTGGGAGGCCTGGTGCAGGGGTTGCTCGATGCCTAAAGCGACGGATCCACGGGTTCACTCTGAGAAATCAGCCGCACGGATCCGCCTCAACTGGGCTTCCATCGCGTACCGTCAGAGAAGACCGTGACCTGTTCGCACCTCCCGGTGACCAGGTCCAATTCGATGAGCTTGGCGCCCTTGCGCACCTTCTCGCCGCCATAGCCGGAGTATCCCGTCGCCCGGCCATACACCAGGTCCACATCCCGCGCCCGCACCGCGTAGTCGTTGACGTGGTCGTGTCCGCAAAAGGTCGCCCGAATGGCCCGGGATTCCGCCAGGGCCGGCAGGGCCTGGCCCGATTCCTTTTCAGAGCACACCTCCTCGTGGCATAGCCCCGGGGTTTGCTTGGGTCGGAACAGCGTTTTCTGGTCGAGCAGCGGAATGTGGAAGAACGCCAGGGCGGGTTGAACGGTCGTCGCCTTCAACTCCGCCTGGTTCCGACGCAGCCAGGCGATCTGCCAATCGGTCAGTCCGAACTGATGGCTGTTGAGAAACCACAACTGCGCCGCGGGCCCGCCGGAGGTTCGGACCTCCAACCGGTAGTCCCCATGGGTCGCCCCGCCCCGGTAACGCGAGTGGCGGGCGGCCTCCAGGGCATCATGGCCCCGCTGGAAATCATCCAACTGGTCGTGATTGCCCCAGCAGGTGGCCCACGGAATCTCCAGGCGCTCCAGTCGGGGTAGAATGATCTCCAATCCCTTCTGCCCCCGGCCGCCGGGATTGTCATGCCACAGGTCGCCGGTCAGCACGATGAGGTCGGGACGGAAATGCCGGACGAACGCCTGCCAATCCCGTTCGGTCGCCCGGTCATCGGTGCTGACGGTGAGATCATCCACCCCGCAGAAGAAGTGGTTGTCGGTAAACTGAAGCAGCCGCAGTCCCTTTCGATTGCCGAGGTCAACCTGACCCACGCCATCTCCGGGCCTGGCCACCCGTCGGCTACGCCCGATCACCGGTGGCGTGGGATTGGCAGCGCCCAGAAGCGTCGGCGCGGCAAGAACGGACGCGAGCAACCCCGGAGTCGCGCGGACAAAGTGACGGCGGGTCAGCATTATGAAGAAATACTACTGCGGGAGCGGAAGGATTCAAAAGGGGGCATTAGTCACTGGTCACTGGTCACTGGTCACTGGTGATTCTTCCTTCTTCATTCCGCCTTCTACATTCTGCCTTCCTCCGCAGTCAGGCAGTGGTGGCCTCGAATTTCACAAAGGCGGATGAACGCCCGGGGACGACGCCGGAGACCTCCATGCGACTCCAGTTCCCGTGGCTCTCGCGGAAGGCGGCGTGGGCCAGTTCCAGCATGCGGCGGGACAAGGGTTGCCCGCTGCAGGTGTGCCGCCCGGCGCCGAAGGGCAGTGAGTTCAGGCGGTGCAGAGGGCACCCGGAGGCTTCGCCGAGGAAAAGGTAGACCAAGTCACCTCGCTTGAATGGGTGGCTGTCGACCATCGTGTCCTCCGTGCAGTGCCGCATGACAAAGCTGGTGGGCGCGAGTGAGAAGTCCACCTCGGGCGGGGCCGATCCGGGGGCGGTCCCCGGGGTCACATGCCGCAGCCACCGGTTGGCGGCCCAGTTGACTGCGGCGACGGTCGGAGCGGTGCCCATCATGAGGAGGGTCAGGAGCACCAGGAGTTCGGCCGGATTCGGTTCACGAATCCGGCGAACCGCTGCGAGGTAGGAATCCACGCGTTGGTTGCAGGCATACAGGTGGGCGGGCCTGGGGAATGGAAGGAAGATGTCCACGCCGAAGAGCACCTCCTCGTCCACCCCC
This sequence comes from Verrucomicrobiota bacterium, assembly GCA_039796255.1. Classification (GTDB taxonomy): domain Bacteria; phylum Verrucomicrobiota; class Verrucomicrobiia; order Limisphaerales; family UBA9464; genus UBA9464. Next base: position 9,309 of record JBDKKE010000109.1, read on the forward strand.
ACGTCGGTGCCGCTGATCTCCTGCAGGCAGCAGCCGAAGAGATGGGCAGTGACCTTTCGGGCGACCTGGAAGGTGCTCGGACGTTCCGACGCCAGCACCTCATCCACCAGCATCGTCACCTCGGCCACGGGTACGGCATTCATCCGGCGGACGCATCGGGCGAGTTCCGGACGGAGCAGGCGGCTCTGGTTGCGGTGGACCTCGCCATTCAGGAACTCCGGATTGTGGTCTGTGAAGTAGCGGATCCATCCGGTCCGCAGCGGATCACAGAGGGCGAGGTATTTATCGAGAAACCGCATCTGCTCAAAGGCCCCATGCTCCAGGATCTCCCGGGCGATCGCGATTCGATGGATGAACGCGGCGCGGGGACGGCCGTCCTCGCTTTCCATGAACTCCACGGAAACAGGACGGTTTGGAAAGGTGTCCTCGGTGCGGAAGCCGACCACGGACTGGAGGGCGTGCAGGATCTTCAGAATGCGCATGCGGAGGAGGAATCGGATCGGGGGAGACGCGGGGCTCAGCTTTGGGACGGAGCCGGCGGGCATGTCCGCACAGCGGAGATGAACTCCGCGACGGTCATGCCGCTGCGAAGAATGCCATCGTCAATGGAGATCCCGTAGGTTTCCTCCACCGCCATGATCAGGTGCATG
>JBDKKE010000110.1:0-4423 GCA_039796255.1 Verrucomicrobiota bacterium
AAGACTGGCCGGTGTGTGAGACCGTCCTCAAGGGAGAGGGCACCACCCAGTCCGCGGACCGGACGCGTATCCGCCTCGTTCGTGCCGACGGCGGGCGGGCGTGGCTGGAGATCTCCGCCGCACACCTGCCCAACGGGGGAGTGGTCGGCACCCTGCACGACATCACCACGGTCAAGCACGCCGAGGATGAACTGACCAAGCTGTCGTTGGTGGCGAGCAACACCGATAGTCTGGTCATCATCACCGATCGGGATGGCCGAACTGAGTGGGTCAACCAGGCCTTCATTCGACGGACCGGGTACCGCCTCGAGGACATGGTGGGCCGCAAGCCGGGCCAAGTCCTTCAGGGCCCCCAAACGGATCCAGCGACGGTGGCTCTGATCCGCGCCTCGTTGGCGGAAGGGCGTGCGTTCAAGGCCGAATTGCTCAACTATACCCGGTTCGGTGAGCCCTACTGGGTGATGTTTCAAGTTTCACCCATCCGCGACGCCCTCGGACAGATTGAGCGGTTTGTCTCGGTCCAGACCGATTCCACCGAACTCCGCCGTGCCCGACAGGAACTCGAGGCGGCCAGGGATCGGGCCGAGCGCCTGGCTGAAGAGGCTCGGTCCGCCAACCAGGCCAAAAGCGAGTTTCTGGCCACCATGAGCCATGAAATTCGCACCCCGATGAACGGGATTCTCGGGATGACGGAGCTACTCCTGCAAACACAGTTGGAGCCACGCCAGCGCGAACTGACCGAAACCGTCGCGCACAGCGGTCAGGCGCTGTTGCGGATCATCAATGACATTCTGGATTTCTCCCGTATCGAGGCAGGCCGCCTGTTTTTGGAGAAGGAGGAGTTCGAGTTGCGCCCGCTGGTCGACGGGGTGGTTTCTCTCCTCGCCCCGAAAGCACAGGGGAAACCCATCGCGCTTCTGACCGACTACGCATCCTCGATGCCCCTCCGCCTCCGCGGAGACCCCGTACGATTACGACAGGTGCTGCTGAACCTGCTGGAGAATGCCGTCAAGTTCACCCCGACCGGTTCGGTGGTCCTTCGGCTTCAGACGGTGGGGGAAACGTGCGGCCCGGGCCGGCTGCGTTTTGAAGTAACCGACACCGGCATCGGCATCTCCCCCGATCACCTCGCGCTCCTTTTCAAACCTTTCCAGCAGGTGGATTCGTCCCCCTCTCGGCTTCATGGGGGTACGGGTCTGGGTTTGGTCGTCTCGCAACGCCTCGTGGAATTGATGGGCGGCCGCATGGGCGTCGCCAGCAAGCCGGGCCAAGGCTCAACCTTCTGGTTCGAACTGCCCCTGCCGTCCGTCACGCCCGCCGGTCCAGCCGTTGTCCAGGCAGCCGTGGGTCTGCGGGTGCTGGTGGCTCGGGATCATGACCTCAACCGTCGGCTGTCCCTGCTCGCCCTGGAGAAACTCGGTTGTTCGGCGGAGGCCGTCCGATCCGGAAACGAAGTCCTGCAGCGGTTCCAGCAAAAGACCTTCGACGTAGTGCTCTTCGACATGCGGCTGTCGGACATGGATGGCTTCGAGCTGGCCGCAACAATCCGTGAGAAGGAAAAAGGCGGCGAAGCACCGCTGCCCCGCTCCATCCGATTGGTGACCTTTATGGATGGTGATGCCGACGCGAATCCCAGTCGCTGCCGCGCAACCGGCATTGACGCCACTCTCGGCACCCCTTCCGCCCTCCCCGACCTCAAACGCGCTCTGATCGGAGCCGCCTCCTGAACCCCTCTGCGAGTAAGCCCGCCGAGGAATCCGCCAACGCTGAGGAGTCCGAAGCGCCTCAAGGCGCGGTGACCACCACCCAGTTGGCATTGGCGTCGTATCGGCCGACAAACTTCTTGGTAGACCCCAGGTCGGCAAGAATCGTCTGCTGGAAGGCCCCGTTGATGGACCCAGCTCCATGGGTCAGAATCACAAACGCGGTACCGAGCGCGGGGTCCGTACCAGCCGCAGGCAGTGAGATGCGCAGCGTGATGTCGACTTCACCGGTGGCGGTCCGGTGAAAACCGCCGGTGGTTTCCCAGGTGAGGTCGGAGTCAGGTGCCACCCGGATCAGGCCGCGATTGGTGATGGAGGAGGGGGTTCCACCAGTGATGCCCGGAACGCGGAGAATGCCGCTGCCCAAGACCTGGAAATAAAGTCACTGGTTCATAATCGCGGTCCATGGCAGCAAGGTGGCCTCCGTCCAATCGCGCCTGGTGGCGATCGTTCCATTGACCGCTCAATTTATCCGCACCGTTCGAAATGGAATTATCTGGAATCTCCGCTGGTACGCCGCCCTAGTGCCCTGCACGCCGCCATGAAACTCTATCTATAATTTCGCCCGGACACCGTTGGCTTGTCCCTTTGGGCGAAGCCAGCCCTGGGTGCCGCCTGATTCCCGGGCCGTGGCCCGGAGTCGGAATCCCGGCTTCTACTTCGCCAGCAGCTTCGCGATGAGAAAGTCGTTCCCGTCGGCGTAACGCTCGGATTTGGAGACGCCGGGGATGATCAGATGGCATTCGTGCCCGACCTGATCGGACTTCTCCTTGAGTTTCACGCCATAGACCGGGTGATGGATGCCGTGGCCCGGATCCCGCGCCGGGAGATCCATTTCGGCGCTGCACGTCATGAAGAGCGGTGGATCGCGTGAGTCGAGATGGTTGATGGGAGAAAACTCGACGTAAAGGTCGTGGTGCCGGTCATAATTCCGGAGGGCCTCCCCGAAGGTCTTTTCGCCGACCGACCGGACGATCATCGGATGTTGGAGCACGTTCGGCCCCAGCCAGCCTTCGATGACCTTGGGGTCGATGGACGTCTGGCCCACCGTGACCGCGGCCGCGCAGACGCGGGTCGATTCGCGCCGGACCCGGTCCACCGCCCGAGGGTCGGCTAGGTCGTCGTGCAGCAGGAGCCACATGGAAGTGCACGCCCCCGCGCTCGGGCCGGTCAGGGCGATGCGACTGGCATTGATGTTCCATTCAGCGGCTTGGGTGCGCAGGAACTGGAGGGCGCGGGCCGCATCGTCGACCGGGGCGGGCAACGGATGATCCGGGGCCAGACGGTAGTTGATCGCGGCGCACGAGATGCCCCGGTCCAGAAACGGCTGGAACGCGGGCATTTTTTGGGTCTTGTCCCCCGTGATCCAACCACCGCCATGGATATACACGAGCAGCGGACGCGGGCCGTTTCCGGGGGCCCTCCAGAAGTCGAGGACGTTTCGTTGATCCGGCCCGTAGGAGACGTTCGCGTGCGTCACGGCCGGTTGGTCCGACACCTCAAGGGCGAGCATCCGGCCGATGCCGTTGAACAGGCCCAGCCAGGCGGCGATTCGTAATATCATTCGTGAATCCTCAATCGGGATCCGCTGGCCGCTTGGCCCGGTGATCGGCCGGGACGTTGCGGTGGCGACGGGCCGGTTTCCCGCCCGGGAACCCAGACCCCACCCTGGGGGAGTTTGGTCCGTCAGGGCCTCTGTTCCAAGTCTCGCCTTGATCGATTGCGCCATTGGGCCAGGGCTGATTCATCTGGAAGAGTGTTGGAGGGAGAGGGGCGAGCGGAGCGGAGAGAGCATCAACTGGATGTCAACCGGCGTGCCGCTGGGATGGGTCGATGGGTGGGCGCGGCGCCCGGCGTTGTCTTCAGCGCGAATGGGGGCGTGTGGTGAACGCGCCAAGATCGGCGGTCATTGGTTGTATGTCCGGGAGGGTGAAGTGCATGAGATGAGTCAGGGTGAGCACTCAGCGGTAATGGGTGCCGTTCTCGATCGCGGCCCTATGGCCGCGGATTCGGTAGAGGACTTCAACGTCGGTGTACCGATCCCCGGCCAGGCTTGTGACAGAGGGGGTATTAATAAAGGTCAATAAAGTGACAGGTTTATAATTACAACGATCATTGGAGACAGTCAGACGGATTACCGCCGTATCGTGACCACAGGGGACTGCTCGATCGCTGGTGCCACCGAGTTGTCTCCGTCGAACGAAAGTAAGTCACCGACCTGGTGCAGTCCGTCACCGTCGAGCGATAGCACCATCGTCAGCGGATATTTCAGCGCCCCAGCCGGGTTGCCCTAGTGAGAGCAATTATCTCCATCCGTTCGCGAACTATGGGCTTTAGGCAAGCCTCTCCTGATTGCCAATAACTTAGCGACACCGACAGGGGGTAATTATGGGGCTTTTGAGGGGTTTCTAGGGAAGAGTCTTGGAGGGCCGGGCAATTGTTTCGGGGATGCCAGTGGGGCAAATTCGAGTTTCTGGCAAACTTTGTTGAAACCTCGTCCTGCGGTACCGGGTGTTTGGGCCAACCGGGACACCGGTCCAGTTTCAAGCAAAAGAGCCGCAGGGAAAGAGAGGGGAAAGCGGCGCGGATCGGGGAGTAACAGGAAAAAGCGTGCCTGGGCGAAGGGGTGTGCGAAGAAAGGGGTGTCCTGTCTTTGGGAA
>JBDKKE010000111.1:0-4615 GCA_039796255.1 Verrucomicrobiota bacterium
AATAGTAGTAGGTGGTGTCCGCCGACGGGCCGCCGCGCGCACGCGGCTTGATCTGCGCCTTGACCCGGTTGATCACCGATCCGTCGGCCTGACCCACCGGTTGATCCGGAGTGGCGGACCACGCCCACAGCGGCTTGCTCTGCGAGCCCTGTCCGAAACGGCCCAGATGTCCGACATCCCAAAGCGCGGATCCCGGACTGTCACTCACGCGGTGGGTGATGAAGGCCCGGCGACTCTCCAGTTCGTTCTCATTGCGCGGCCAGGGAGGTTCCGAGGTCGGATCATCGGCGACCACCTTTCCCGCCGAATTGAGGAACTTCATGGCCGGTGAGGCTGTGAAATTGGCGAACCACATGTAGGGCGTGTAGACGTTGCCCGCCGTGGTGTCCCAACCGCCGTAGTCCTTGGTATTCGCATCGGCAAAATTCGCCATGCTCTCGTAGTTCAGCCATTTCCTTCCAAAGGACTTCCGGGTGATCGGACAGATCAGGATGGACGAGTTGGGAACGTACTTGCCCTTCAACAGGCTCACGATGCTGTCCGCACGGCCGCCCAGCCGATGATAGTCCGGACTGCCATCTTCGTGATTGGGGAATTTTCCGCGGCTATCCCCGCTGTAGAGAATCTGCGACAAATACTGCTGCCGGATGTTGCTCCAGCAGGCCGCCCGCATGCCGGTATACTTGGCCCGCGCCAGGGCGGGCAGGAGCATGCCGGCCAAAATCGCGATGATGGCGATGACCACCAGCAGTTCGATCAGAGTGAAGGCCGAAGCGCCCAAGGAGCGTGGCCTCATTCCCCGAATCCCTGAGCGGCTGGAATGCATCGATCACTTGTCCTCCCGGCTCCCGAAATCGTCAATGGGTACCGTTGCCCGCCATCACCAAGCCGCCAAAAGGCGCTTCATGAAGCGGCACCCAAACCGCCTAAAAGCGGGATCACTTGGGCGACGCCGTGGGATCAGCCGGGATCGAATTGGTCTTGGGTGCGCCTGGGATCAGCCCGTAACGGCGCATCAATTGCGGATCCATTCTGAACTCGACCGGACCGGATCCGGCTCCGGTGGGTCGGTTGGTCTGCGTTATCGCCGTCTTCCAGCGAGACAGCGTCCCCACCCAGTCTTGAACCTCATGCGGGCTTGAATTACCGAGAACGGCCTCGGCGATGGCCTCTGGAGACGCACCAGAAATCAGGCCAAATCGTTTGAGCAGGTCGGGATCCACCGCGCCCCTGGCTTCCTGAATTCTCAGGAGGGCCACCAGCGTTTGCTTGTTTTGATCCAGTTGAAAGGCCTGCACCTGGGCTGCCTCAGCCCGTAGATTCAATACCATCAGATGCACCAACCCTTCCGCCAAAGCCAGTGCGGGAACGACGAGGAGAAGCGACAGGATGCCGATCTGCCGGACGACGGCGGAGCGGGACACCACCGCACCGCGAAAATTCCTCGATCCGAAGTAGAGCAACCCACCGAAAAGCAGCACCGCCAGCAAGGTCCCGGCAACGATCGCCAAGGCCTGGAACAATCCCAGGCTGGGAACCCAGGCGGGAGCGGTCATCCGGACCTCCTCGCCTTGGCGCATCAGATCTACCAGGTGGGAATCCACACGTGACTTTACGAACACGACCACCGGCAGCGCCACCAAGCACAGACCGGCCATGATTCCAATCGCCGCCGCGGTCGCCTTCATGGTGCTGCGACTGAACGAGGAAGCGTAGACGGCGATGAAATGGATGCCCAGCGCCACTCCCGAATAGATCGCGAGCGGTATCCCATTCGCGTCGAAAAGCCCCGCGAATAACCCGGGGCCATAGGTGATCGCCAGAAGGACGACCGGAAGGGCAACACCGCAGATCAACGCCATTCCCAGGGCGACCGCGACCTTCACCCGCCACTGACGAGCGACCGTCAGCGGCTGGGTCAACTGCCAATCCAGCGTTCCCAACTGCCGCTCCTCGGCGACGCAGGCAGAACCCGACACCAGCAGAATAAGCACCCCCATAAGCGCCGCAAGAATTGCCGGCACCTCGACCGTCGCCAGCGCCCGGACTGTCTCTTCGTCGGTTACTAGAATCCGGGTTGCCACCAGCAGAGCCCAAAGCCCCACCAGAACTCCCGACACCAGCCACGGCACCACATGCAGACGCAGTTCCTTTCGCACCAACTGTCCCAGCCATCCGAAGGGCAGGATCGAAGCGATGAGGCGATCGGTCGGGACACTGAGTGGGTGGAATCCAACGTGGCCGCCGCCGGTGCCGCCGCCGGCATCCTGAACCTGCAGCCGGGCAAACTGCCGCCATCCCAGCCAGGCACAAAGACCCATGTAGACGGGGGTCCCCACCCATAGGCATCCCGTGGCCCACTCTTCGGGCGGAGCGACTCCCCTGAGTCGAGTGATGATCGCCCCAGCGAGCGAACCGATGCCGACGATCAGGGCGGGCACCGCTGCAGTGAAGATGGCACCCGCCAGCGTGCTCCGAGTGATCAGCGTAAACAGGGGACTGGTGCAGCAGACAACCAGCGCCAAGATGCCGAGCCGCCACACCGTCGCCGAATCCCAAAGCCATCCCGGCATGCATCCGAGGTCCAGCGCCAGGTTAAGCCATGCCAACAGGAGCAGCACTACGAGCAATCCCATCTTGCGGAGGAAGATCGACGCCCGGGAACCCGGCTGACTGAGAAGCGCCGCCATCGTTCGCTGCTCAAACTCGCTTCCAAACGCGGTCGCTCCCATCACCAGACAGCCCAGGGAGAAGGCACCAATATAGAATTCGAAGAAACCCTCAGGCATCGCTCCCATCAACCGCGCCAAGAACAGGAGCCCAGGAAAGCCCACCGCGACCAGGCATCCCGGAAGCTGCACTCGCAGCTCCTTCAATAACTGCAGCAACCCAGAAGGAGCCTCCGCATGACGCCACCACAGAAGCGAACCCAAAAACGCCATCACCAGCGCAATCCGGGCTGAGAGGACGAAAATGCCGATTTCATTCACGTCGGACGCCAACAGCGCGAGCACTGGCGCCAGCAAGAGCAGCAGCCACGCCGGATGAAAACTGTTTCGATAGATGGGGAGGGTCAGATTCATGGAATCCCTTGGTTCACTTCACCGCTGCCATGAAGATTTCCTCCAGAGTCAGCGATTCCGTTTCGAGACTCACCGGCTGGCGCGCCCGCAATTGCTGCAGCAACTGGTCACCGTTGCCATTCACGATCAACTCCAGCATCCGACCGTCGCGGCGGACCGACTTCGCCTCGCGGAAATCGGACGCCGGCGGGGCCTCACCGTCGAACAATGCCCGCAGACGACGAAACTTCGCGCGCGCCTCATCGGCGTCCGCGGTAAGCACCGATTTCCCCTGATCCACCACCGTGAAACGGTCGATCAATCCTTCAAACTCGGTGATGAGATGTGTGGACACGAACACCGTCCGCTTGCCCGGCTCCGCTTCCTGATACGCGCCGATGACAGTCTGGATGAATTCCCGCCTCACCAGCGGATCGAGTCCCGAGGTCGGCTCATCCAACACCAGCAGTTCGGGCTCGGCACAGATCGCTCCGATGAGGGCCAGTTGCGTCCTCTGCCCCTTGCTCAGTCCGGAGGTCGGTTGGTTTGGCTCCAGGCGGAACTGGCGAAGCAGCAGAACCTCAGTGTCACGATTCCATCGGGTGCGGAAACTGGCCTGATAATCCAGCGCCTCCCGCACACTCATCCACGGGTAGAACGCGACGAAGTCCGGAACGTAGGCCAGCCGTGACTTCACCTCGGCCTCGTGACGGGAGGGGTCGAGTCCAAACACCCGCACCGTGCCTGATGCCGGGCGCAGCAGATTGAGCAGGCATTTGATGGTGGTGGTCTTCCCCGCGCCATTGCGTCCGAAGAAGCCATAGCAGCGGCCGGGCTCAACGCTCAGGCTGAGCCCGTGCAACGCTTCGCTGCGTCCGTAGCGGTGAACCAAATCGCGGATTTCAATGACGGGATTCATGGTGTTGGGAATTCAGGATTCGGTGCGCTGACGCTGGCGCTGACGGAAGTGCTCCAACCGCTCGGCGAGCAGATCCATCAATTGTTCATCACTAATCTGAAGGTGGTGGGCCTGCACGATGACGGCGTCCAGTTCGGCCGCCAGGCGGTCGGATCGCACCGCACGTCGGAGGGGCGAGACTCCGTTGACCTTTAGAAAGCAGCCGCTGCCGGGCCGGGTCTCGATCACCCCCTCCGCTTCCAGTTCGGCATAGGCCCGGGCCGCGGTGTTGCGGTTGATGCGCAAATCCTCGGCAAGGACCCGCACCGACGGCAGCGCCTCCCCCGGTCGCAGCATTCCTCCCGCCGCCGCTTCCTTAACCTGCTGCACAATCTGCAGGTAGACCGGAACGCCCGACTTGAAATTGATGTGCGGTACCATGGGTGACGGGGAGACAGTGTCCTAAGACACTAGGACAGTCAATGAGGGAAGTTCACTTTTGTTCGGGGTGGATCTTCCGAGAGTTTTAAGTGTTCAGTTTCAAGCAAAAGAGCCGCAGGGAAAGAGAGGGGAAAGCGGCGCGGATCGGGGAGTAACAGGAAAAAGCGTGCCTGGGCGAAGGGGTGTGCGAAGAAAGGGGTGTCCTGTCTTTGGG
>JBDKKE010000112.1:0-3132 GCA_039796255.1 Verrucomicrobiota bacterium
GCGAAACGTAGGACAATGCGGTTCACAGCCGAGGACACTGCCCCGCCCGCCATCCATGTGGCAAGCGCTGCCCGCCTCCCTGGCCGGAGTCCCGCTGTGGCCTTCCCATTTCATGCAGCACCGATACCGTCCAACCATGCGTGTGCGGAAGTTATTTTCCGGATGCGGCTATGTTTCCAACGGCGGCCACGCCCTGCTCGCCGGCTGCCCGCCCGAGATCGTCAAGGTACTCCTGCGCGAGAAACTGCCGCCCCCGCAACACCTGCTGCTTCCCGACCTTCCGGTCAGCCGCGGCGAGTCCCAGGTGGCCGTCGAGTTCCCACTGTACCACCACCTCTTCTGGAGCGGCGCCAAACCGGGAACCAAGCCCCTCCAACTGGTCGGCAATGCCCGGCGAGTCCAGGCCGCGGCAGATCTCCTTCGCCTGAGCCTGTTTGGCCCTGATGAGGAGCAAATGGTGCGCTGGGGGCATCCCGAGAACGAGGCGGCGGCACTCGCCCGGGAGATCCGCTGGTTCCAGATCAAGGATGCCGAGGGAAGAGCCGTCCCTTTCGAATCCCTCATCACCCAGACCGTGCTGGGCGAGGATGGCGTGGACTTGGGTTGGGTGCGAATCACGCGGCTGCGAACCAACGTTTTCCTTTTCACCCCCAAGGAGGGGACGCCGGCCGAACTCGATCTGACCCCGGAAAGTGACCAGGTCCCACCCTACCCCACGCCCTTTGATCTGGTTCCCACCACCCTGGTGAAACTGGGGGTCGAAGTCCTGGGCGGTGCCACCGGCTTCACCCCCACTCAGCCGTCCTGCGGACTCGCCCTCTGCTTCAACGGACAGTACCTGCTCGTCGATGCCATCCCCTATCTCAATCACCACCTGCGGGCCCGTGGCATTTCCCGCAACCAGGTTCAGGCCCTCTTCCTGAGCCACATCCACGACGATCACTGCAATCTGATCTCCTTCCTGCACTACAACCGCCGCATCCGCGTCCTGACCACGCCCCTCATCTATCACATGATGCTGCGGAAGCTGTCGCTGACGCTCGACCATTCGGAGGAGAGTTTGCGGGAGTATTTCATTTTCGTTCCCCTGACACCGGGAGAGGAGACGAATTTCTTCGGACTCCGCATCACTCCGCATTACTCCAGTCATTCCATCCCCACCCTCGGAGCCCGGTTTGAAACCGCGCATGACGGGGTTGATTATCGCGTGGCGTTCAGCGGGGACACCCAGGCCCTGGCCGATCTGCGACGCATGCAGAAGGCAGGGGTCATCAACCAGGATCGCTTTCTGGAAATCGCCGCCCCCTACCGCCAGCCCGCCCAACTGCTGATTGCCGACGGCGGCGAGGGGGCCATCCACGGCGATCCGTCCGATGCCCTGGAATCCCCGGCCGAACGGATCGTGTTCATGCACACGGATCGGCTCCCGGATGCGTTTGACGCGCACTTCACCATGGCCACTGCGGGGAAGCGCTTCGTCCTGCTTCCCGGAGAGACGGACTATTACCTGACGCGGACCATCGAGTTCCTGCTCGAGTATTTCCCGGACATGCCGCCCATGTGGATCTCCAACCTTTTGGCGAACCAGCGGGTGATGAAGTACAACTCCGGGGATGTGATCATCCGGGAGGGCGTCCAGAGCGACGGTCGCGTCTACATGCTGCTGACCGGACACGCCTCGGTCGTCCATCACGATGGGCGTCAGAAAGCCCAACTGGCGCAGATGGAGGCCGGTGAAATCATTGGCGAAATGTCCATCATCATGGGCCAGGGCATCCGCAACGCCTCGGTGGTGGCGCTGAGTCCGGTGATTGCCACCGCATTCTCCGAGGTGGCCTTTCGCGAGTATGTCTCCCAGCAGAATTTGGAGGACCGGCTCAAGCGCCTCTGGCAGCACCGCGAGCTGCTGCAGTCGCTCCCCTATTTGCGGTCCCTCCAGCAACCGGTTCTCCGGGAGATCGGACGGCAGGTCACCCTCAGGCATCTGCCCACCCGCACCGGACCCCGGCCGCTCACCTCGGTCTGCGAGCCGTTCAGCCTCCTTCTGCCCCTGGGCGTGGATCTCCGACTGCGGGTCCGGGATGTCTCAGTCAGCATCCCTGCCCACTCCGCGCCCATCCTGTGTGCACCCGAGACCGTGCTGGAATCGGAGGCCGAGTTTGAGTTCCTGCTCCTCGACGCCCACCAGGCCGCCGATCTCCGGAGCCGCATCCCGGCCTTCCGATTTCTCTGGGAGGAAGTGCTCAACCTTCCGCTGCCTGCCTCACCGGGCTAGGGCGGATCCCTGCAGATGGATTGGGGAGAGAGAGCCCTCGCCGGCCGCGTTGTGCGTGTGGAGTCACCACCAGTGAGTGAGCGGTGACGCGCACCGGCCGAGGCGCGTGCGCTCCCAAGGGAAATCATCTGCAGGGTTCCGGTTTAGCGACCGGGCGACGCCGAATCCTCCGCGATCCGCGCGTACACCAATTTGCAAACCTAGCCCACGGGTTCGACGACCACCTCGGTTTTGACCGAGGATGCCAGAAAGCAGGCCTCGTGGGCGGCGTGGTGCAGTTCTGCAACTTCCGTGGAGGACGGCTGACTCGCTCCGGAGAAGGTGGTTGCCGGACGCAGCACCACCCGGGTCATGGCCACTTTTCCGTCCTCGTTCCGTCCGAGGGTTCCGCTGGCATGGTCGGCATAGGCGTCCACAACCCATCCGCGCTTCACCGCGAGCGACAGGAACCAGAGCATGTGACAACTCGACAGCGCCGCCACAAAAGCCTCCTCTGGATCCACCGCGGTGGGATCCGACATCGGCACTGGCACCACCGAGGGCGAGGAGGAACCGCGCACCAGCGCACCACCGTCAAACCGCCATTCGTGGACCCGCGAATATCGTTGATCCAGAAAAGCGGCGTCCCCGCGCCGCCAGCTCACTGTGGCATGATGATCTGACATGGGTTAATGGAGTGGGAGGCGCCGAAGGAATCAGACGGAAGAGAGCCGTTGAACCACAGAGAACACAGAGGACACAGAGAACCACAAACACCTGGAAAGACAGACGAGTTCACCCGGTGCATTCACAAGTTGTCGGTGAAAGAGCTGGACTACCGCAGGGAAAGGGTTTAGGAAGCAGGGCGTGTCTGAAGA
>JBDKKE010000113.1:0-3629 GCA_039796255.1 Verrucomicrobiota bacterium
TCCAGCGCCCAGGTATCCACGCCGACCGACACAATGTCCGATCCGTACTTCCGTGCCGCCATCGCCAACCCGGTCTGAATCTCCTGCCACAGGCGCAGCACATCCCAGCGCAGGCTGCCGGCCACGGCCACCGGACCATTGGGAAAACGGTGCACCTCCTCCAACCGCAGGCGCGCCCCATCCCACAGCCCCGCCATGACGCGACCGCTCTCGGCGCCGAGATCGATTCCCAAATAAACCTGCGCAGAGTTCATCGTCAGAAATCAAACTGATCGATGTTGTCCTTCGTGAACTTGAAGGGCTCGCCGAGCAGAATGTTGTCCCCGGCGACGCGGAATTGTCCCAGCTTTCCCCCATCAAAATTGGTGACCCCGGGCTTCAGGGTGCCATTGGCGAGCGCGTTTGCGGCCAGGACGGTCAGGTAGCCCAAATCCGTGGTCTTCCAGAGGATCACGGTGTCGGTGGTGCCGTCCTTCACGTAACGCCGGTTCTCATTGGGCAGTCCCAGTCCGATGACCTTGACCTGGCCGCTCTTGCCCGCCTGCTTGACGGCCTCGGCGGCTCCGGGCACGGCGGGGGAGCAGATGGCCATGAGCAGTTTCAGCTTCGGATACGCACTCAGGAGGGTGGTCGCCTCCGCCTGCGCCTTGTCCTTGAGATCATCGCATGGCCGCAGCGCCACCATCGTCATCCCCGGATACTTCGCCACCCGCCGGGCTTCGATGAACTTCTGCCATTCGATCATGTTCTGGGCGGTCAGGGAGGCGGTGATGATGGCGAACTCTCCCTGCCCCCCGGTGAGACGCGCCGCCTCGTCCATCAGCGCATGGCCAATGCCCTCGGGCGTGGCCTGGTTTACAAAGAAGTCCCGCGCGTCGGGATGGGCGTCGGAGTCGAAGGTGACGACCTTGATTCCCTTTTCCCGCGCCCGACGCAGGGCCGTCGAGATGCCGTCCCGGTTCTCGCAGGCGGCGGCGATGACATCCACGCCGAGGGTGATCCAGTTCTCGACGATCTCGTTCTGCTTAGCCGGATCGGGATTCACCGGGCCGTCGAAGATCAGCTCCAGTCCCAGATCCTTGGCTGCCTGGTCCGCCCCCTGTTTGCAGGACACGAAGTAGGCATTGCCCTTGGATTTGGGCAGAAACGCCACGGTAGGACGGTGTCCCGGCGAACCGGGTGCCGACGTCGAGTCGCCGGACTTGCCGCAGCCGGCAAGCACCACCGATCCGACGATCATCACGAGGGCCAGCCGCCGATTCATTCGCGCAGAGAAAGTCATGGGAAGAGGCGAAGGAACTACCACAGATCCCAGCCCGACTCGGAGAAAAAAGTAGGAACCACGGATAGCACGGATGAACACGGATAAGGGAAAGCTGAAGCCGAAGCAGAACCGCAACAGACCCCGGAAGGACTCGGGAGGATTCCGTCTTCGATCCCTACTCCGCCTTCATCCCCATCCGTGTCCATCCGTGCTATCCGTGGTTAAAACTCCTCAAGGCGATCCGTCTGCCGCGGTGGCGCGGAGGACACCACAAATCCCTGCCCGACTCGGAGAGAACTGAAAGAACCACGGATAGCACGGATTTACACGGATAAGGGAAAGCAGAAGCCGGAGCAGAACTGCAACAGACCTCGAAAGGACTCGGGAGGATTCCTTCTTCGATCCCTCCCCCGCCTTCGTCCCCATCCGTGTCTATCCGCGCTATCCGTGGTTAAAACCCCTCAGGGCGATCCGTCTGATGGAAACGTTATCCGTGGCGCCTCCTCCGTGGAGTTCCAGGCCCGGAGCACCCCTTCCTGTCCTCCCGCCAGGATCCATGTTCCATCCGCGGTGACCGCCAGGGCTTGGGTAAAGTCATTCGCACCGGCCAACCCACGCACCCGGTCCCCGTTCTCATTGACCACCCTCAGTTCGTTGTCCCCGGACGCCACCACCCATTGGTTGGTCCCCGCCAGGTGGGCCACCGACGTGACCTCGTGGGCGAAGCCCGTCGCCTGCTTGCGTCGCTCGCCGGTCACCGGATCCCAGAACTTGACCGACAGATCGGCCCCGGCGGTGGCCAACAGTTGACCGTCCGCCCGCCAACCCACCCCCAGCACATGTCCGGTGTGTCCCTCCAGCGCGCGCACCTGGCGTCCGGACGCCACCTCCACCAGCCGCGCAAAGCGGTCCGCGCCTCCGGTGGCCAGCCACCGTCCGTCCGGCGAGAAGGCCGCGGCCAGGACGGCGTCGCTGTGCAGGTTGGTGAGTCCGAAGACGGGATTGCCGGACGCCGCATCCCAAAACCAGACCTCGCCGCTGCGCGATGGTTCGCCGCCGCCGCTGACCAGCCAGCGGCCGTCCGGACTGAAGGCCAGCGTTCCGATCCGGTCCGCGAGTCGTCCGTCCGAAGTGTTGGTCAGCGTCGCCACCCAGTTCCACTGCGGTGTCCAGGTGACCGCAAAGTCTCCCCCATCGGTGGAGACCACCGATTGGTCCGGGGCACCGAAGCCCAGTGCCTTGACGACCCCGGGCGACGACACGCTTTCCACAGGCACGCCGTTGGTGACGATCCAGCGGACCACCCGACCGGCCTGATCCGCGGTGACCAGCGACTGGTTGTCCGGTGAAAACGCCGCCGCCCGCAGGGGAGCCCGGCCTGCGCGTTCGCGTTCCTCGGCCGCCTTCAACGCTGCCTCGGCCACGCGCAGATCCTCGCCCGAATCGCGGAAAAGCCAGGCCGCACGCGCCTGGACGCTCTCCGCCCGCCAGCCGCCCTCAATGGCCAGCGTGCGTTCGTTTTCGGCTGTGGACGCCTTCAATGCTGCCGGACGTTGCTCCGCCTCCACCTTCTCCGCCGCGGTGCGGGCCGCAGTGAACGCCTCGTCGGCCGGTTTATATTGCGGTGCATTGGTCAGGCCGCCCGCAGCGCGCAGGACCACTTCCCGGCGAACTTCCGCCAGCAACTGTTCCCGGCGGGCGCGGTTCAGGAGGGCGTCCTTTTCCGCCAGAAGCTTGTCGGCAGCCGCCAGAGCCTCGCGGGCCCGTTGAAGTCGCTCGCGCTGGGCCTGGACCTCCTTCTGCGCGGCATCCAGGCGGGCCTTGTGCTGGTCGAGTACCGAGCGGAATCGATCGACCGCGGCGCGTTCCGCGCGCACCGCCTGCGTCGCTTCGGGAGTTCCCACCAGTGGGGCGATCACCGCGCCGGCGGCATCGGTGAGCAGAAACGTCCCGTTGGTTCCCGGACGCACCTGACGGGAACCGTCGGAATTCAGCCAAACCCCGTTGGTCGCGGGGGACACCGTGGAACTCGCCGATGTGGTCTGAAACCGCGGCGGAGAGCGTTCCCATACCTTGATTTCCCGAAAGCCGCCCGAGGCCAACCGGCGTCCGTCCGGACTGAAGGCCACGGCACTCACCCAGTCCCGATGCGCCACCCCGGGAAGCCCCTGGGCCGCCAGGTTCGGATCCACCAGTTGGGCCACCCTCTGACCGGTCGGCAGGTGAAACAGGTCGAGTTGATTTCCCCGACCGCTGGCCACCCATTGTCCATCAGCGGTCACGGTGGCGCCGAGGATGGGACGGACACCCGCGGCCAGAGGCTGCCAGATGATGACCTCCTCGCGCTGTCCGGTGGCCTGGGCTC
>JBDKKE010000114.1:0-5558 GCA_039796255.1 Verrucomicrobiota bacterium
CGTCAGCGCCTCCACAGCGCCCTCGATTTCCGTTCCCCAACTCAGTTCGAAACAAAAAACAACTAACGTACAATCCCGTTTTCTCTGTCCATTTTATCGAGGCAAGCCCAGCGGAAGCAGGCGGAGAAGAGGAAAACTGGGAATGGGACGAGAAGGACACGATCGGGAGGAACCAAAGCACTCACGTTTCACACTGGAGACGGAGTTGCTTTGATTGCTCTCCTTCCTTTCTTCGCTTCTTCCGCCTCTATCCGTGCCCATCCGTGCTATCCGTGGTCAAAACCGCTCCCCATCCGTGGTTCCCCAGACCGAGGGGAGCCAGCGGGGGTGGTCGGCGCCCTGATGTCCGGAGCCATCGGTCAACAGACGGGGGTGCGAACCATCCGACGCCATCAACCACAATCCCGGCATCTCCCCGGTCCGGGCGCGGCAGAACAGGATCCAGCGGCCGTCCGGTGATTCCGAGGCGCGACAATCCCAGACCCCGGTCTCGGATTTGATGAGGGACTGGATCCCGCCGCTGCGGACCTCCAAGCGTCCGATGCCCACGCCGCCCCGCGCGGACTCCGGCTGGTAGTCGCGGTTGAAGTGATCGGTGTCGGGACGTCCGGACTGATACTCCCAGGGCACGCGCGACCCCGGTTGCCGGGGCGAAAACAGGATCTGCCCGTCGCGCGTCCACGAAATCATGTTCGAACCACCTCCACGCAATCCTGGACGTCCATAGGTCGCCGCAAACCATTGGGACTGTCCCGCCGTCAGCGCACGCCGTTCGGATCCGTCCGGCCGGCTCACAAACACATCCGACCAGTCATGTCCCGGATCCTGGCGGTAGAGGCAGCCCTGAAAGGCCAGCCATTCACCGTCCGGAGACCAACGCGGACCGAAGTACAGATACTCCGGGTCACCGGCCACCTGCACTCGATTCCGGCCCTCCAGATCACTGGTCCAGATCTGATACCCCAAGGGACTGGCCAGGTGAAAGGCCACCCGCCGCCCATCCGGACTCAAACTCGTCCCGTACGGCAACCCCTCCCCAGCCCGCGTGAACTCGCGGGCATCACTGCCATCGAGACGCATGTTGAAGATCTGCCCCACGCGATTGCGGGTGACCTGCACCAGCATGCGGTCGTTCCCCAGCAACAATTCCGGCGTATAGAACACCGCCAGACGATCCCGCGTGGCGATCTCGTCGAGTGCGCCGCTGTCCAGATCGTAGATCCACAGGTGCGTGGGCGTCTGGGTGTAGTACTCCTCAAACGGCCGCCCGGGGCCATCGCGTCGCGCCTCCATGCTGAGCATCAGGAGGCGCCGTCCGTCGGGAAAGAACGCCGTGGGCTGCCAGGTCACCTGCAACGGACGGTCCAACTCCAGCACCCGGAATCCCGTGCCGTCCGCGTTCATCAGCGCCGTCCGCCCCTGCGTGGTGAACAAAAACCGACCCGCAGGCTTATCGAGCGAGGCGCCGCCCACGCCAGTACGGCACCCCGCCGCCAGC
The DNA here is from genome assembly GCA_039796255.1 of Verrucomicrobiota bacterium. Lineage (GTDB taxonomy): Bacteria > Verrucomicrobiota > Verrucomicrobiia > Limisphaerales > UBA9464 > UBA9464. The sequence goes on from JBDKKE010000114.1 coordinate 1,499, forward strand.
CCCGCGAGTAGGGGAAGCGAACCCATGAACTGGCGCCGCGTCGACGTGGTGGTCGTGAAACCGGACATGGACCCGATTCAATCACGCAGTCCCGCTGAAGCAATGACTTCGCCCACCCCTCCCCCGCGGAGGGCCGAACTTCGAGAGTCCCCATCCTCACCCCAGGAGGGACGAACTTTGCGAATCCCCATCCCCATCCCCACCCTGCGGAGGGACGATCTTCGAGAGTCCCCATAATCCTCCACCATCGCCCCAGCACACCCCAACAGGGATCGCGGGAAGCACCCGCGCTTAACTCTTCCCCCGTTCCCTTGTGGGGACTCCACGCGCGCAAAGGAGGAAATTGGGGACTCGGACACCTCGCCCCTCCCTGTCCAACCGTATCGATCTCCTCAGCCCGCGGCGCAATCGCCCCTGGGTGCCTCATCCTTCGCGGTGAACGAGGACAGCCGCATCCGCTGTTCGCCGCGTTCATCAAAGTTGTCCGGATCCAGCCAGCGTCGGAAGGCCTCCCGAATCGCGGGCCACTCCGCATCGATGATCGAGAACCAGGCGGTATCCCGGCTGCGTCCCTTGACGACACTCGCCTGACGAAAGACGCCCTCGAAGGTGTAGCCCAGGCGCAGCGCGGCGGCCCGCGACGGTCCATTGAGCGCATCGCATTTCCACTCATACCGCCGGTAGCCGAGGGCGAAGGCCCGCTCCATCAGGAGAAACATCGCTTCGGTCGCCGCCGGAGTGCGTTGCAGCAGGGGCGAGTAGGCGAGGTGTCCCACTTCGATGGAACCGCACTTCGGATCCATCCTCAGGTAACCCGCCACACCGACAGGTGTTCCCCGGACCAGGTCCGTGATCGCATACAGCAGTGGGTCGTCGCGCCGCCCCATCTCTTCCACCCACGCCCGATAACTCTCCAGGGAGTCAAAGGGACCATACGGGAGGTAGGTCCACATGCTTCCCTCGGCATCCAACGCATTGGCCGCGTGCAGGTGGACGGCATGCAGGCCGGCAACCAGGGACTCCAGTCGGCAGAATCGTCCCTGCAACGGCTCACGGGTGGGAACTGCGGGCACCCTCCAGTGGGGAAGCGGTCGCCCCACCGGCTGCCCGAGATGGTTCGTGATGTGCTCCATGGTGCGCTCGGATGCGAGAGTCTTCCTCATGCCGTGATTCGCCACGGAAAAAACTCCGGCAACGCCCCACCACTCCAGGGGTTCACCCCCTTCAGGGCCGGAAGGCTTAACCGAACGACGGTAGGGTAACGCCCCATGTCGGGCGTCCGGTCCCGGCGGCTAGTGTGCGCTGATGAAAAATCGTCTGATGACAACGGGACTTGTGTTGTGCGCCATGGCCCTATCTCCCCTTTGGGTTGGATGTGACCGCGCGGTTTCCACCGACAAAACCAGCACGGTCAACAGCGATGGCACGGTCAAATCCAAGGAGAAAACGGTCACCCAGTCCCCGGATGGCTCCGTGACCAAGACCGAGGAGACGAAGAAGACCACGCCTCCCGAAAAGCCCTAAGTCCTAAGTCTTAAACCGCTGGGCGGCCAACGCTCTCGGCTACGCTCCCGGCGGTGGCAGGAATTCCAGACCGTACTTCCCGGCTATGGTGAGAACCTGCGGAATGTCCTGCTGCTGTTCGGGAGTGAGCGCGCCGATCTCCTCAAAGAATCCCTCGAATCCGGAAGGGGTGATGACGCACATCAGGCGACCCGGTTGAGTACCGAGGTATCGGTAGGTGTGGGCAATCCCACGGGGTGCGAAAAGCGTCGTGCCCTCCCGGGCGATCAACGTCTTTCCGCCTATGGTAAACTCATAGTCCCCCTCCAGGATTTGAAAGGTCTCGTCCTCGCGATGATGAATGTGGGGCGGTGGGCCTCCGCCCGGAACGTCGTGCGACTCCACCACGCTGAGCGCACCGTTGGTGTCGCGGCCATGAAGGCGAATGATCAGCGGGATGCCGAGAATTCCGAACAACCGGCCTCCGCTCTTGGATACTTCAATGGGGTTCATGGAAAAATGGGGCCCACGGTGGCAGGCAGGCGTCACGCGCGAGTCCTTGGGGCTGGTAGCAGTCAATCACCCCGGAAGTCGAGCCCGAGGATGGTCTTGCCGTCTTGGATGGGAGTCCAAATCAGGGCCAGTGCCTGCCCCCTCCCCATCTCGGTAGGGATGCGTTCCACCCGCGTCCCCATATTCCCCCGCCTGGCGCGTGGATACCCAACGGGGATCGGGGGAAGCCCCAACGCGCCCGGACTTCCCCCGTTCCCGCAAGGAAATGCCCACCCACGCAACGGATCTAAATTGGGGCGCGGGTGGAACACGCCCCTACCACTCCACGTTCGGTAGGGATGCGTTCCACCCGCGTCCCCATTTAAATCCGCATCGTTTGTGGACGACCAACGGAGAATGCGGGGAGCCCCTGTGCGTCATGCTTAACCCATTTCCCAAATCGATCTGCCCTGGGGAATGCACCCTTCTTTGCGGTTCGAAGATCTTTGTTCTTGTAGGGCCATCACCAAATTGCAGTTATAGGAATGTCGGTTGCGGGATCCTCTCCCATGAAACCACCTTTCTCCACCGGTTGCCGCCGTTCATCCCTCAGGTTGCCCCTATCTCAGGGATTTACCCTGATCGAATTGCTCGTCGTGATCGCCATCATCGCGATTCTCGCCGGAATGCTCCTCCCCGCGCTGTCCAAGGCGAAGGGACAGGCCCACGCCACCCAGTGTGCGTCGAACATGCGCAACTGGAGTCTCGCCACCCAGATGTACGCCGATGACAACGGGGATCGCATGCCGTTGTTCGGCGAGAAGTCGACCGATTACACCAAGCCCTTCTGGCATGCCTTTCTCGCGCCCTACGTGGCGAAACAGGTCAAGGCGGGGAAGGACTTTCGCGACAACGGAATCTTCTACGACTCGCTGCGCAAGTGTCCGGGAGGCAGCTTCGCCGGCATTCCCTTCTCCAAGGGAACGGCAAGCCAGAAGTCCACCAACTGGAACTGCTGGATCGGCGTCCACTTCGGAGCGTTTGGCAAGCCGCTGAGCGGCCCCTTCTACTATGGCGACACCACCCCGCCCATGAAGGTGTCCCGTATTCAGAAGCCCTCCGATGCGCTGATGTTTACAGACACCATCGATCATTACCTCTATTCGCCCGTGGATCCGGCCTACAAGTTCTCACTGGATATGAACAAGGATGGCGCCGCAGACAGCATGTCCACCTACCCCGACATCCCCTTCAACTGGGCACGCCCAACCGTCCACAACAGCGGGGCCAATGTCGCCCTGCTCGACGGCCATGTGGAGCGGATGACCTTCAAGAAACTCTGGGCAGTGGACTCCAAAAAGAACGTCGTCCACTCCTATTGGTATCTGGAGGATTGAACGGGCGCGTCAGCATCCCCCCCTCCCCGGCCGTCCCCGCTGGGTCCCGGGCTCAATCCGTCTCTGGCGGAAGATAGAAATCGGCGGATAGAACCAAGTGCCAGGTCATCTATTTGGATAAGTTGGCTCTCCGAGGACTGGTCGTTGTGGGATCTTCCTTTGGTCCTTTGCGGCGGGTGAAATGCCCGGGCCTGCCCAAGTTTGAAACCAAGTGGCGGACCTGACACTGATGTAGTCGACCATTGTGGAAGGATGCTCACACGCCTCTCCCTCACCGCAGCCTGTCAGCGGATCGACGGGGTAGGATTGGCAAGGCTGGAGAGTCCCCTACGTGATCACCCGCAGGCGGAGGGCGCGCAGGGCACTGAGGGAGGGAAGTCCCCGCACGGGTCGTGCGCCGTCCGACCGCTTCGGACCGAAGCGCTGCCGATGCCGCGTGAAGAGTTCATTCACAAAGGAACGGCTCCCGAGAACCGCGCCGTCCACCAGGTAGCGCACCCGCAATCGCAGCATCTCGGCCCGTCCGAGTCTTCCTCCCTGAGCCAGGACCGCCAGCACGGCCGCCCGATCAAAGCCCCGGCGCAACGGTTGCCCCGCCTCATCGGTTCCCGCCCGTTCCTCCCCCTGACCGAAGAGCCATTTCCGGTACTCGGTGAGCACCGCTTCCT
>JBDKKE010000115.1:0-3094 GCA_039796255.1 Verrucomicrobiota bacterium
AAAGTCTCCATCACGGCCAAAGTCAGTATGCGACACCCGATGGGTGATCAAGCCGAGAGCGTTTTGGTCGTGAAGCTCCTCGAAGCCGGCACCAACCGAACCCCGTTCCGGGCGCAGAGTCTGCCACCGTTCGAAGTCCAAGGTGGATGTGGCGAGGCGCACATAGCTCATTCCCGATGGAGATTTGCCGATGAGCGAGCTGCTGTTGAGGTGAGGTTGACGAGGTGGCTTGACGGTTCCCGTGAAGCCGGGATCGACACTCCGGCATCAATTCGACGACCTACTTCACGCGCCGCGGCAGATCGCGTTCGCCGCGAATGATGTCCACGAACTCCACCGTTGCTGGATCCGGTTGGCGATAGAAGATCAACCATCGGTTGAACGGTTTGCGCACGACGACAAAGCGGTAGCCTCGTCGTAATCTCCATTCAAGCCCGGCACCAGGATAGCGCGCGATCCGGGATACCGATGCATCCACGGCATCGGCGAAACGCGCTGCCAATTGATCCGCGGCCTCCAAGCCGTGTTCCAATTGCGACGAATACCAGAGGATTCCCTCTGCCAACGCGGAAGTGAATCCGTCGCGGCGGATAAGGATCATTTGGACCTCTTCTGACGAAGCAACTGCTTGGCGAGCCGTCGGGCGTCACCTGAATTCCACGGTGCTACCGCGGTCTTTTCCGCCGTTGCGAGGCGGCGATTGATGGATGCTGCGTCCAACTCGGAGACTACGTCATGGGTGGGCCGCGCGGGCACCAGAGCCACCATGTCCTTGCCGTTGAGCAGGTAGATCGTCTTCCCGCCAGCGGCCTGACGGACCAATTCACCGAGCCGGGGTTTTGCCTCGCTGATGATGTAGGTTTCCATGACTCGAATGAGACTTGATCGAGTCCCGGGGTCAACGACGAATTGCCACCGGCAAGAGATCGCCAGCCAAACAGTCTCCGCCCCATTGCAGGGTTCTGCAGAATCGGTTTCACCAACGAAACGCCCCAGCACCCTGTGTGGTAAAATAGTGGGATGTCCCCAACCCGTCTCCCCCGTTTCCAGCGTGCTCCCGCCAACGTCCGGTTGGAGTTGACGAAGCGTGACCGGGAAATCCTTCGCCAGGTGCAGCGGCACCGATTCCTTCGCTCGTCGCATGTCATCGAGCTACTGGGCGGTAGCCGGCAGCCGATTCTCCGTCGGCTCCAACGGCTTTACCATGCGGGTCATTTGGAGCGACCTCGCGAGCAACTGGACTACTTCAGCCGCAGCGGTTCCCGCGCCATCGTTTACGGACTCGGCCGGAAGGGCGCGAATCTGCTGAAGCCTGAATTGGAAGGCTCCCGCCACCCACCCAACTGGCGCGGAAAGAACCGGGATGTCGGGCGACTGTTTCTGGAACACGCACTCCTCACCGCCGACTTCATGGTCGCGCTGGAAATCGCATGCCGGGATCACCGCCACGTCCGACTGCTTACCGGAGACGATCTGTCGATTCGCGGTCGCGAGCCGGGAAGAGACGAGTCGTTCCGGTGGGACGTCAGGCTGAACAGCGGAATCAAACTGGGGGTGGTTCCTGACGCGGTTTTCGCCCTGGAAGTCTCTGCTGCCGGAAGCACAAAGACGACGCGTACACTCTACTTCCTGGAGGCCGACCGAGGAACCATGCCGGTTGTCCGGCACAGCCACTCCCGGTCTTCGATCCACCGGAAGATGATGGCCTACGAGGCCACCTGGTCTCAGGGAGTCCATCGAACCCGGTTCGGCTTCAGTCGATTCCGCGTACTCACCGTCACCAGCAGTCGCGCTCGGATGAAGACGATGCTTGTAGCCTGTCGAACCTTGGAACGTGGACAAAGCCTGTTCCTGTTCACCGACGCCAAGTCGCTTCGCACTGCCCCCAATCTGCTCGACCTGTCGTGGACGTCCGCTCGCGATGATGTCCCCGAATCCCTCGCAGGTACGGCGCCCCGAGCACGACCTTCGTCCGAAGTCTGAGAGGGTGAGCGTCCTTGGCCCCGTCGCCCTACCCGATCCGGTGGGGTTTTTCTGCATCCCCGTGACTCCCGACCTGAAAGCGTCCTTCGCTTCCGGGAGCCGGAATTCTGCATCGCCTCGGTTCGGCAGTGAACCAACTGGCAGACTCGCACGTCGGGGATGCGTCCTTGTCGGGAATGGGACTCGCGACGAAGAATCGGGCGGTCCATGAATCCTCTCCCGACGACAGATTCCGAGTGGCTTGAAGAAGTCCGAAGTGCCTTTGCCAACGCCTCAGAGGTCCAGGTCATTGCGGGACTCGCCGGCGCAAGTATGGATCCGGATTCCTTGGCAGTCCTTGCGCCCGATCTCTGCGCCAAGTTCCGCGGACTGCCCGTTTCCGGCCGTAAGTTCGCCGTGGCAAAGGAGGCTGCCCTTTCGAGCTACGCGGCCAACTACGAGTCCCATGCTCAGGCCTTCGCGTTCCCCGAAGTCGCCTTCGCGTTTTGCTACGTCGCGAGCCACTACGGTTACGACCTCATCACCGAGGAGGAGACCACCAGGATTCTGGACTACTTCATCGATCACGCGGAACGCCTGCTGACACCTGCCGACCCCGAAGAACGGCAAGACTCGCACGGAGTCTCCGAGGAACCCGACCCGGAGGTCGACGAACTGCTCCGTCTGACCGCGGCATTTTGCCAGGCACACCTGAATCCGGAGTACGAGACTCTCTGCGCCAAGCTGGTGCGTGAAGCCTGCGGGCAAGGGTCATCGCGGTTTTCCTCCGGGACACCGGCAAGCCGGGCGGCTGGAGTCGTGCACGCGATATGCACGACCAACTTCGCCTTCGACAAGTCGCAGAAACCGCATGTTCGATCACCCCAGATCGCACAGTTCTTCAAGGTTTCGCCCACTACCGTATCGCAGAAATCCAAGATCCTGCGCGATGAGTTCAGAATCCGGCATTGGGACCCCGAGTTTTCGACTGTCGATATGCAACAACGGAACCCCCTGCGCCTGCTGGGCATGGCGTAAACCGTTGGGAATCTCCGCACCTTCAAGCGGGGATCTCCCTAGAGCTTTCCCTTCTGAACTGAAGGCCCGTCCCAACCTCCAGCAACAGGCCTCG
>JBDKKE010000116.1:0-4414 GCA_039796255.1 Verrucomicrobiota bacterium
AAACGCATCAGTCTTATCAGTAACAACCTTCAACCCTGATGCCTCGTCCAATTAACCCGAGGCCCCCTGGGCCCGTTCACCCGGTTGAATCCCAAGGCCCTGACGGGTCCCGACGGCTCGCTTGATGACTCCGGAGATTTGTCATTCTCAGGGCGCGCCTACTTTGCGTGGCCTCAAAGCCCATATGCATACGACAGCAATTCCAACGCCTGCTCCTTCTCGAGTACGTTCAGCATTCCCGCCGGCATGTTGGAAATGGTCGATTTGCGCCGATGCGCCACGTCCTTTCGCACCACCCGCACCAACGGTTCCACCGCCGAACCGGTCCGTACGATAAGGTCCGCTTCCGTCTCCCGCTCCACGCGCCCGCTGATCACCTCCCCATCCCGAAGCTCGATTTCATAGGTCGCGAATTCGTCCGCGATCAATTTTGAGGGTTCCAACACCGACTCCAAAAGGGCCCGTCGATCGAGACGCGATGCCACCCCGGTCAGATCGGGTCCCACGGCCCCGCCCGCCCCTTCGGCACGATGGCACTGAACACAGCCAAGACTTCGGAACAATTCCCGGCCAGCGGTTTCACTCGCCGCAAGACGGCGCTTCCCCCAATCCGACATCAGCTCCGTCATCGTCCAGTTGCGAACAAATGCACGCTCCGGTTTGAGCCCGCCGATCCACTCCCGAAACAAGGCGACTGCAAGGTCGTCCACGACCGTTGTCACCAGCGGCGGCATCTGACCGGGACCCCGCTTCGAGAGACGATGCAGCAACACCGATTCCCCCGGCTTGCCCGGCGAAACCAGCATCGCATTCGTAAGTCCGAAGGAATCGTGAATCGGCCTCGCATCGATCAGCTGCATCTCGCCCCGTCCCTTCGAGAACTCGAGGTTCATCCGAGCGTTTCCACCTCCAGCTTCCACGTGGCATGGCGAACAGTTCACGTGTAGATACGACCGGACCCTCGGCTCGATCTCACCGGACACATCGTACGGATTCACCAGATGAGGAACACCCGAGAGATCGTCCTTGGGTCCGCCAGTGAAAACGCCCCGGTTCTTCAACTTCACCAACTGGTTCTCTCGCTTGCCGCCATGGTCGACATCCAGATTCAGGGAAACCTCGGTCAATCCCAGCACGAAATTCACGGCCCGCGAATGACATGTCATGCACTCCGCACGGCTCGGAATGTGCCAGGTCCGCGCGCGTTCCGCCCCCGCTACGGCACCCATCGGCATCTCCACTGTCGCGCCTTCCTTCGCCACCAATTCCGCATCGCTCTGGTCGTCGTTCCACCGATAACTATACCCGACCCACTCGTTTTCCTGACGAAGCAGCACGCGGGTCTCGATCCGTAGCTGCATCGCAGGATCGCCGTTGGCCGCAGGCAGGGAAAGCGTCTGAACCACCGCCCCGCCGTTCGGCACTTCCCAACCGCGCGACGTGGTGTACGCAATCTTCTCGCTCCCAGGCAGCGCGAGAAACCGCTCCGCCTCCGCTCCATCCGCCCATCCCGACGCCCGCACGGAATACGGAATCAGTCCAGGATCCGGCCGATGATCGCGTGTCGAAACAAACAACCCGGTCTCACTCAGTTTCCTCGGGAAGTGTCCAACGGGATCCTTCTTCTTCGGCCCCGCTTCGGCCTCCGACCGCTTGATCAACCGATAGATGCCACCCCCGTGATCCACCACCAGCAACCGTCCCTTCCCGTCCACACGAAAGGCGGCGATCTGAAGCGATGTGTCTGCCAACTCTTCGTTCCACGTCGTTTTCCCATCCTGGTGCCGCGCACCCCAGATTCGCCCGGTCGAGTAGTCGCCGTAGACATAAGCGCCATTCAGCTCCCTCAGCTCCTCACCATAATAGACCACCCCTCCCGTCAGCGACCGGAACTCGGAATGGGAATGTTCAATCGTCGGCGCCACAATCGGAGTCGGCCCCCGCTTTCGCTGTGCATGAAACGGCCGGCTTCCCTCAAACACACTCCAGCCGATGTTGTCGCCGCGCTTTACCAAGTGCGCCGTTTCCCAGAGATCCTGGCCGTTCTGCCCCACCCATATGTCCCCCGTCTTATCATCAATCCCCATACGCCACGGATTCCGGAATCCGAAGGCCCAAGTCTCAGGCCGCATGCCTTCACGACCAACAAACGGATTGTCCGACGGCACCCCGTACGCCAAGCCGCGACCCGGCCGATCAACATCGATTCGCAGCAGTTTCGCCAGCAGCCGACTCATGTCCTGGCCGCTATCGTATGTGTCCGAGTCGCTCGACCCGTCGCCCGTCGTCACGTACAGCATGCCGTCGTTCCCAAACGCAAGGTCCCCTCCGTCGTGGCCCGCCGAGAAAAGCGACAGAATCGCCACTTCGTTCGTCGGAAAACCCATCCCTGTTCCCTCCTTCGGAACCGTATATCTCGAAATCCGGTTCGTCCGGGTTTCCGATCCTGTCGGTCCGTTCGAAAAAAGGTACACCCAGCCGTTGGTCCGATAACCGGGATGAAACGTCAGGCCATAAACCAGGCGGCCATCCATCTGAAGAATCGTTTCGGGCTCTGGCGCATCCGCCCGATTCTGCAGGCGCACAATTTTCGAAGGTCGATCCTTATCACCACCCTGCAACACCACCCAGAGATCCGGCGTCCCCGGCTCCGGCGCGACGTAGAGCGGACTTTGCCATTTGAGGTGCCCAAAAACCTTCTCGACGACATACGGCGAGGGCGGCTCCGGAGAACCGACAAGTCGAGTGTTGGTCCACAAGGATCGTTTCTCCTGGGCCTCCGCAAGGCCTTCAAAAAGCCCGAACGCAAGGAACAGGGAACCAAGACCGAGCCATGTCGCGCGGAACATCCGCAACCCATACCAACTCTGATCCGCTCCGCAAAGACCCAACCCTCGCAAGGTCGCCCCACTACAAGGCGATGAGCAAATTCACGGCGGGCAGGTACTTCACGGGAGAATTCACCGCGAGCAGAACCAAGCGCCAGGTCATCTATTTGAGTACGAAGTGCCAGGTCATCTATTTGGAAATGTCGGCTCCACCAGCATCTGTCGGTGCGGGAGAATTCTTTGATCCTTCGCGGCGGTGAATTACGCCGCGTTCGCCAACTTCAAATCCAGGTGGTGATTCCCTTGCGCCTGTTGGGAAACCATTGGAACAAACCCCAACCGCACCACAGCCCTGCGGCGGGTTGGCTGGGATGGAGTTTCGAGGCTGGGGAGCCCCTTACGTGATCACGCGCATGCGGAGGGCGCGCAGGGTACTGAGTCCGGGAAGTCCCCGCATCGGCCGGGCTCCGTCCGGCCGCTTTGGACCGAAGCGCTCCCGATGCCGCGTGAAGAGTTCATTCACAAAGGCCCGGCTCCCGAGGACCGCGCCGTCCACCAGGTAGCGCACCCGCAATCGAAGCATCTCCGCTCGACCAAGCGTTCCTCCCTGCGCCAGCACCGCCAACACCGCCGCCCGATCAAATCCCCGGCGCAACGGTTGCCCCGTCTCATCGGTTCCCGCCCGTTCCTCCCCCTGACCGAAGAGCCACTTCCGATACTCCACCAGCACTGCCTCCCTGGCCACCCCCAGACTGGTCGCCAGGCCGCACTGGGCCTCCTGATTCCCTGCCACCGCCTCGGCGTAGCCACACCAGCGGTAGTCTTTGGGATCCTCCACCAGGCCGGCACGCACGGGGTTCAGGTCAATGTAGGCGGCCACCGTCGCCAAAGCGGGTCCAACTCCCTCAATCAGGACACTGCGAAAGCGTTCCTCCCAAAGGGTGCCAGTTCGCTGGTGAGTCCGGTTGAACCACTGGCTGAAGCGTTGTTTGAGCAGCTTCATGAAGGCACTCAGATCGTACATCTGCGCCCAGAGCCGGTGCCGGAGCCGTTCCGGTGACTCGGTATCACCGGCGGCCGCCCAGCGGGCCAACATCTGGCGCGCGCTCGCTGCGCTGACCGCGGCACTGGAGAGGAACTCCAGGCGGGCGATCAACGGTTCCAGCGGTGGCGGTTCGTCTGGCTTGCGCGGAACCTCGAGCAACAGGTGGAAATGGTTGGAGAGCACGCACCAGGTGAGGACGCGAACCCCACAGAAGGCCGCGTATTCGCCCAGGAACTTACGGAACTTCTGTTGCTCCAGCACCTCGAGGACAAACCGTCGGTCCACAATCCGGGAGACACAGTGATAATAGCCGGCCGGATGTTCCGGCGGCGCCTTCCATCGCGGGCATCGCATGTCCGCCACTTCACCACCCCCTTCCACCACCCCGCCATCGCCAACTTTCGCTACTGATGACCTGGTACGAATGGCGCTTAATTAAGGCCCAATAAAAGTGGGGATTTATTCTGGGCGGCGGTAGCGATTCTTGTGTGGGATTTCCCGATACTGGCGGCGTGGAGCCGTTAGAAGTGGATAGGATTTG
>JBDKKE010000117.1:0-3370 GCA_039796255.1 Verrucomicrobiota bacterium
CAGAGCCAGAACCCTCCCCCGGCGTCCATCGCCCCAAGGAGGGAATCATCCCGAATCCGCAATCGCCGCTGCGGGAGCAGATCCGCTAAGTCCTGCGATTCCACCATTACGCCCGGCGCACCGAGCAGGCCTACCGGGGTTGGATTGTCCGATGTCTTCGGCACCATCGGCACCGTGAGACGTCGAGGGTCTTTCGGATGGCGACATCCCCACACCCAGGGATCCCGGTCACTTGCCAGCCAGAAGGCGCGAAAGATCAGTATCGCGCGCAGACGCGCCGTCGGCTGGACACTGAAGCGCACGGCGGGATCGATGATGTTCTGCCAACTGAAGTATTCCGATTACTCGTGGAAGGCGAAGTTCGCCCCAAAGAGGGGATCGAAGCGCTGCTGCGTCCCATTAAACTACGAATGAGTCGACGGTTCGGCGAAATGCAGCTTTCCGGCTACAGGGTCGGCAGACGAAGTCCCGCCGCTGCGGCCATGGCGCGTTGCCGGGTGTCAAACGTCAGAAAATCCCGGGCGCCTAGAACCAGGGCGGAAGCGACATGAAGAATATCGAGGCTGCGCGTTCCCAGGATCTCCGAGTGCGCGGCACTCAACCGTTCCGCCTCCATCAGCACCTCCGCCCAGGGCAGTTCTGCCGCCGCCAGGACTCCCGCCGCCAGATCGGACAACAGGGCTTGCATCGCCAGTTCCCGCTGGGCGGCACTGATCTCCCGGCGAAACACCCGCAACCGGAGGGCGTTTCGAAACTCAAGGCGGTGCAGTCCCGTGAACGCCAGGGAATCCTGATGCCGCTGCATCCACTTCAGCACCCGTCCGGTATGGGCGTCCGGTACATGCAGGGAGCACAAGAAACCCGCGTCGGCATACACAGTCACCGTTCACCACGCTCCTCGGACAGCAGTACCGTGGCCGTCACGGGCAGCGTCTGAGTGCCATAGATGGACTTCAGCCGGGCTGCAAAATCAGGACGCCGCACCTTGGCCCGGCGGGTCGGAAGACTGAGAATGGCCACCGGCTGTCCCCGCCGCTGAATCTCGACACGCTCCCCCGATTTTACCCAGCCAAGAACGGTGGTCGTGTCGTGCCTCAACTCACGGATGCTCGCCGTTTTCATGGATATCACATTGAAGTGACACATGGGATTCGTCAATGGAAGGTGTGAAAGTCGGGAATAGGAATCCCCTTCGACGGCGATCATCTGACTGGGTCCCGGGGTGAGTGAGGATCAACGGGATTTATGACAGCCATGGGTCGACACCACTGGAACTCAGAATCTCAGGGTGGCCTGGAGGTAGGTGAAATCGCTCCCGGGGTCCGGACCCGTATTGGCCACGAATTCACCGGGAAAGAAATGGGCATAGACAATCTCGGTGTCGAGCCAACGCCACAGCGAATAGGAAACGCGCACATCCAACTCCTGTCCGACGAAGCTGCCGCTGGTGCCCCGGGGATCCACGCGCAGTCCCCGCACCCAGGCGTCCCGATCACTCGCCAGCCAGAAGGCGCGAAAGATCAGTTCCGCACGCAGGCGCTCCGTCGGCTGGACGCTGAAACGCACAGCGGGGTCTATGATGTTCTGCCAATTGAAGTATCCAGAGTACCCGTAAAAGGCGAAGGTCGCCCCAAACAGGGGATCAAACCGCTGCTGCGTCCCGTCGGTAGGATCGTGATCACCACTGGCATAGTTCATCCAGATTCCCAGCCGTGGTTTCCATCGAACCTTCCACGAGTAACCCACCTCGGCATGCCCCGCCCAGGCGCGCTGCGGCAGGTTCCGGGTCTCGCCGACTTGCCCCGCCAGACTCACATCGTAGTCCCAGTGTCCCGCGTCCCACTGTCCAAAAGCGTGCAGTCCGAAGGTGTGAAGCTGTCGCTGTAGGGGAATTCCCTGACGCGCCTCCTGATTGAGGAACAGCCAGTAGGGCTCGATCTCGACATGCGGAGAACCCGCGCGCCAGTAGCCGGTCACGCCGTAGAGCCACGAACTGTTGTACGACTCGTCAAAGTACTCGATGTTCCGCTCCACCGGTCGCATTGCGAAGGCGTCCACCTCCCACGGACTGCGATCCTCGCCCAATCGGACGCGGAATCCGTCGAAGGAACTGATGACATTGCGAAACCGGTTGCGGGCAATGAGACGCCGATCCACCGCGTCAAAGGCCATCCGTCCCGCCATCAGGGTCAGCGGCTGGCCATCAATGCCGTTTTCAAAATGCAGGTCAGCATGCGCCTGCAGCACCTCCCTGAAGTTTTCCTCGTTCGGAATGGAGATCCGTTCGCTGAGCATCCGGCGCGAGTCCATGAATTCGCCGGCAAGCCGGAGGGGATCCACCGCCTTTCGGATGCCGAGGTACACCAGCGTCTGGGTGAACAGGGCATCGTCGCTGACCAGTCCCGGGGTCCGGTAGTCATTTTCGCGGAGCTCGTAGCGGAACCGGGAGTTCACGCCGGCATCCAGCCAATCCACCGACTCGATGGCGTCCCACCCGTTGGTCCGGGCGGTCTCCTGCAGCAGCTTGGCGTAGTCAGGACGGTCCGAAACCCGGTTCGCCCCGACGGCACGCGTGATGACTGGCTTGAATTCCGCCGCCACAATCGGACTCGATCCGCAGACGGTCAGCAGCACAAGGGATACGGCGATCACAGCCTGCAGGTGCCACCGTGGTTGGACGCACTGTGGGAGCCTGGATTTCTTCATTAATTCAGGGAAGGCATGCAGTGTGGATACCTGGATCGCCTCAGTTCCGAAAGGCTCGGTGGCAGGTGGAGCAGCTTTGCAGCAGCTCCCCAAAGGCGGCATCCACAGGCCGGAGGTCGGCTCCCAATGAGCCGTTCAACATCATCCGAAGCCGGTCGGCCTCCTCTTCGGAGGCCGTCAATTTTTCGCGGTAAGCCACCGGTCGATTGGCGGTGTCCGCGTGACGGCCCAGTTCGCGCAACTGCTCCCAGAGCAGGACTGCCGCCTGCGCCGGCGTGATGTCGGAGTGATTCAGCGGCGCACTCCAACCGGATTTCTGAGCCGCCTTTAAATGCTCAAGATGGGCATCCATCTCCACCATGGCGGCCACCACCGGGGATGGAGCCGCCGCCTCGGGCAAAGCCTTCAACCCGGAAATCTCGGTGGATGCGGGCATTTTGAATTCCACGACGGCCGCATAGAGCCCGCCATACTCCAAGGCCGTTCCAGCTTGACGGAGCCAGGATTCAGCACGCGCCGGAGTCCAGCCCTCCTGCGCCAGACACATCACCGCTGTCGCAGCCGGACCGCGATGCTTCCCATGGTGACAATGAACGTAAATTGGCGTCGGGAGAGTGGCTGCCGCCTGCGCCAGTTCGCTGACTCGATGGGTCGGAATTCCACC
>JBDKKE010000118.1:0-26311 GCA_039796255.1 Verrucomicrobiota bacterium
CCCGCAGTGGCCTTAAATCCCGGGGGAAGATCGATCCGATCCTGCGTCAGTCCCTGCTGGAACGGATGGGCGACCTCTCCGCGTTCATGAAGGAGTTCAAACAGCGCTTCAGCCGCTGGTACAACCATCATTCCGGTCGCTTCGGGACCCTGTGGGCCGAGCGCTTCAAGAGCGTGCTGGTGGAGGATTCACCCGGCGCGGTCCGCACCGTGGCCGCTTACATTGATCTGAACCCGGTGCGGGCTGGTCTGGTGCAGGATCCCAAGGACTACCGGTTCTGCGGATATGCCCGGGCCCTGGCGGGGAACAAGGTGCTGCGCACGGGCTTGATGAGCTGTCTGAAGCCCGGGAACTGGGCTGAAGCCGCGGCGGAATACCGGATGAGTCTGTTCGTGACGGCGGGGAGTTCGGGCCGCAGCGACAAGGTGGCGCTGGACCGGGAGACGATTCTGGCGGAATTGAAGCGGGGAGGGGAACTCAGCGTCGGCCAGATCCTGCGGGTTCGGGTGCGGCACATGACCGATGGGTTGGTGCTGGGATCGAAGGATTTCGTGAACGAGGTGTTCACCCAGCACCGAGAGAAGTTCGGGACTCATCGCAAGGACGGGGCGCGGAAGATCCGCGGGGTCCCACTGGAGGGACTCCGGGTTCTCAGAGATTTGCAGGTGCGCACTCTGGGGTAACGGGCAGTCCGTCCTGCAGGAACCAATTCGTCAAGGAACGGCGCCCATCGCTGATGCACGCGAGGTTTACCCCTTGCGCTCCCGGCGGAATTACGGTTGATCGCCCTGCGCATGCCGGAATGGATCGTCACACTGCTGCTGGGTTGCCTCGAGGGGATTACCGAGTTCCTCCCCATTTCCTCCACCGGCCATTTGCTCCTGGCGGAACGCTGGATGGGGGATCATCGCAGTGATCTCTTCAACGTGGTGATCCAGGCCGGGGCCGTGCTCGCGGTCATTCCGCTCTTCTGGAAGCGGGTTTCCGACATGCTCTTCCGATTGGGAGACCCGGAGGTCCGCAGATACACCGCTCAGCTTCTCACCGCCTTTTTCATCACCGGGGTCGGCGGAGTCGTTCTGGAGAAGCTCCATTTCAAACTCAGCGATGATCCCATCCCCGTCGCCTCCGCACTCCTGGTGGGCGGAATTCTGTTCGTGGTTGTTGAACGACTGCTTTCCGGGCGCCCACACACGGACGAGATCTCATGGAAGGCTGCCGTCGTGGTGGGATTGGCCCAATTGATCGCTGCGGTGTTTCCGGGATCCTCACGCTCGGGCACCACGATTCTGGCCTGCCTGGCGCTCGGTCTCAGCCGTCCCGCCGCCACCGAGTTTTCGTTCTTGGTGGGAATTCCCACCATGCTCGCCGCGAGTGGACTCAAGATCGTGAAGGCTTTGATTCATCCTGTGGCCGGATCGCCTCCCGAGAACTGGTCCGCCGTGGCGCTGGGATTCTTCGTTTCCGCGGTCGTATCCTTCGTGGTGGTGCGCTGGCTCCTCGGCTATGTCCGGGGTCACACCTTCGCCGCCTTCGGATGGTACCGCATCGCGCTCGCCGCGGTGATTTTCGCCCTCGCCGCCCGATGACGACCCGTTCGGGTTGACGGTCGTGGCGCTTGGCGGTCCCCAGTTCAAGACCGGGCTACTGGGAGCGGATTCGCCCGAGTTCGGAATGACCCTCAAGTTCCTTCCGCAGTTCATCCGCCTCGCGGGATCCGGGATCCACCTTCAGCCCCGCCTCCCACAGCGCCCGTGCCCGAGCCATGTCACCCCACCGTTTCTGGGCCGAGCCATGGTAAAGGTACACGTATTGCCGGAAGTCCGAAGCAAACTCCTGGCGGTCCGCCCGCTCCTGAAGCCAGTTGAAATCCTCCCGGACCCATTCCTTGCGCTTGAAGAGATCAGGCAGGAAGAGGTTGTTGCTGGCTCGCGTGAAGCGGGCATCAGCATCATCGGGATTCTGAAGCAGGGCGGCGTCCATGACTGCCAGCCCCTCGCGTACCCGTCGGATCCGGGTTCCGGGCCAGATGGGTTCCCGCGCACTGATGATGATGGCGCTGCCGAGAAGGGTGCGGGCGAAGGTGTTTCCCGGCTCCTGCTGCAAAACGGTTTCTAGACAGGACCGAGCCCGTTTCAGTAGAGCCCCGGAATCATCCGATCCAAAGGCGGCTCGGTTGTGGCACTCCAGTGCGGTTCGGACCAGGATCAGTACGTTGGTCGGATCCGCAGCCAGCCGCGCCTCCAAAACCGGCAGATCGGACGGCAGGGACGCCATATTCCCCTTGGACGTCGCCGCCCCCAAGGCCGGCAGCACACCCAGAAGCAGCCCGGCAGCTAGGCTCTTTACCCGTTGAACGAGTCTGTGCATTCCCTCGAGTAGATGCCATTCAATGGACGATCGTCAACCGGGACACCCCATACACAACCGTTCCTTGGCGGCTGGTCCGGGCGGTGTATGAGGCCCGAATGGCCAGAGGCTGACTTCGCCGGGGCCAGTCATCCCCCTGCCGCCCAGATGAATTCGCTCGCTGTACCGTAATCCGGGGTTGAGTCACCCCTCTACATGGGGAGACTCCCGGCGACGTCGCGGTATCGCGACCCCATTTATGTGCGGCATTTGCGGGATATGGAACTTCGAGCAGGGACATCCGGTCGACCCGGATCTGCTCGCCCGCATGACCCGGCGCATCCGGCACCGGGGACCCGACGAGGAGGGGTTCCACCGGGACGGCACCGTTGGACTGGGATTCCGCCGTCTGAGCATTCTGGATGTGGCCGGCAGCCATCAGCCGATGTCCAACGAGGACGGCTCGGTGTGGATCGTCTTTAATGGCGAGATTTACAACTTTCAGGATCTGCGACGCGACCTCGTCGCTCGTCACACGTTCCGGACAGTCGGGGACACCGAGACCCTGATTCACGGGTACGAGGAACATGGGGCCGATGTCGTCTCCCGACTGCGGGGAATGTTCGCCTTCGCCCTCTGGGACCGGAACCGCCGCGAGATGACCCTGGCCGTGGACCGCTTCGGAAAGAAGCCTCTGTACTACGCCCTGGACCAGAACCGGCTCGTGTTCGGTTCCGAGCTCAAAGTCCTGCTGGAGGTCACGGATCTACCCCTGGAACCCGACCTGGAGGCTTTGGACGAATACCTGGCCAATGGTTTCGTTGCGGCGCCCCGTTCCATCTACCGATCCATCCGCAAGCTCCCCCCAGGCCACTGGCTGAGGGTCTCGGCGTCTGGCGCGATCCGTCTAGAACGGTATTGGGAACCCCGGCTGGAAGCGGAGTCCGCCTGGCGTACCGGCACGCCCGCCGGGTTGGCGGCCGAACTTCGCTCCGAGCTCGAGACCGCTGTCCGACTGCGAATGATCAGCGAAGTGCCCTTGGGAGCTTTCCTCAGCGGGGGTTTGGACAGCAGTGCCGTGGTGGCGTTGATGAGCCGGATGACGTCGCACCGCGTTCGAACCTTTTCCATTGGCTTCGCCGACGATCCCCACGACGAAAGTCCCTATTCGGCAATGGTGGCCCGGCACGTCAACTCCGACCACACCCACGAGGTGGTCACGGCGCGTCAACTCGCCGAAGTTGCGCCAGATTTGGCGACCCATTTCGACGAACCCTTCGCCGATGATTCCATGGTGCCGACCTGGTTTGTTTCCCGGCTGGCGCGCGGTTCGGTGACCGTCGCCCTGAGCGGGGATGGCGGAGACGAGGTCTTTGGCGGATATACCTGGTACCGCCGGGCGTGGCGCCAGGAGCGGCTGCAAAATCTGGTGCCGGAACCCCTTCGAGGACTGCTGGGCCAGCTCGGCTCCCTGCTGCCGGCCAAGTATGGGGCCTATCTGACTGGGCTCACCGAATCCCCGGACGCCTGGCGGCTCCGGGCACCGTTCTTCGATACCGCGGCCCGAAACACCCTCTACCGTCCTGAGATCCGACTCGCCTTGAGCGCCACCAATGCCGACGAGGCCCGGCGGAGGATTGTGGAAGGAGTGTCCCATCTTCCGCTGTTGTCCCGGCTTCAGAGTCTGGACCTCGCCGGCTACCTGCCCGGAGGTATTCTGGTCAAGGTGGACCGCGTCTCCATGAAGGAGTCCCTGGAGGTCCGCAGTCCCCTGCTCGACCACCGCGTGTTTGAATTCATGGCGTCGGTCTCCCCGGATTTGAAGTTGAACCGGGCGGGATCCAAATGGCTGCTCCAGGAAGCCGTCCGCGATCTGCTTCCCCCCGCCATCCTTCAGCGCCGCAAGCGGGGATTCGACGTTCCCCTGGCCACGTGGTTCCAGGGACCACTGCAACCGCTGGTCTCCGAATTGCTGAATTCTGGCTCATTGGCCATCCATTCCTGGCTCGATCCGGCGGCGGTCGCGGCGGTGCTCCGTCCGCCGTCGCTCGCGAGCGGTCGCGCCGCCTCACGCCTGTGGGCCCTCCTGTGTCTGGAACTCTGGTGCCGTCACGGACAGGTGCGCCGGCTGTCATGAACCCCCTGCGGATTCTCATCTGTCTGGACAGCCTCGCCGCCGGGGGCGCCCAGCGGCAGACCGTGGAGCTGGCGAAGCGTCTCGACTCCTCCCAATTTTCCCTTCGCGTGGTCTCCCTTCACGGTCCCCGAATGGACCTGAGCCGGCATTTTTCCGCCGACCTCACCTCGGCGGGAATTCCGCTGCGGGAACTCGACGGCCGGTGGTGCGTCTCTGAAATCCCCACGCTGACCTGGGGAATCCTCCGCGAAATTCGCGGGTTTCGTCCGCACTTGGTCCACTCCATCAGCCACCACAGCAATCACCTGACCCGCCTGCTGCGGCTTCTGCCCGGATCCCGCTTTCGCCTGCTCACCGCCATTCGCACCGAGTACAACGCCCGGCAGTTGCGCAATGAGCGCCTTGAGCAGTGGCTCTCCCATCAGGTGGTCTGCAACAGCCCTTCGATGGCAGCCAAACTTCGCGAAGTGGCCGGGATTCCGGCGTCCCGGATTCTGTACATTCCCAATGGTCTGGACGTCGCCCGCTTCGCTACCCCTGCGGATCCGGGACTCCGTCGCCTTCGCTCGCCCTCCGCCAAGCGGGTGGTGGCCATGCTGGCCCGAATTACCGAGCAAAAGGCCCCGGAACTATTGGCCTTGGCAGTCGGTCTGCTGAAGAGGACTGGACGCCTTTCTCCCGACTCGGAATTTTGGATCGTCGGGGAATCCGACAGCGTCGCGACTCAGGCTCGACTCGACGACGCGATCCGCGAGGAGGGTCTGGAGGGAATTGTCCGCCAGTTTCCGGCCACCGATCAACCCTCCTCAGTCTATCACGCCGCCGACTTCACGGTCCTGGCTTCGCTCTGGGAGGGAACGCCCAATTCCGTCCTCGAATCGCTGGCCTGCGGGCGTCCCGTCCTGGTTTCCGAAGCGGCCAACGCCGCAGGGGTGATCCATCCAGAAGTGGAGGGATGGGTGGTCCCCACAGGCACTGTGCCGGCGCTGGCGGACCGCCTGGACGCCTGCCTCCGACTGTCGGACTCCGATCTTGCCTCCCGGGCTCCCGCCTGCCGCCTCCGAGCGTCCTCTTTTGATCTTCCCACCATGGTCCAGCGTTACGCCGACCTGTATCGGGAACTCTGTGGTGTGGGGACCTGAGGACTCCTCCCATAGCCCCGCCGCCGGGGCTTAAAACAGATTCTGCTGCCGGGCTTCGGCGGCCACCTCAGGACCCAGTCCGTTGAGTCCGGGACGTCGTTGCTCGAGAAGGTTCTTCTCCATGGTGCTGGAGAACTTGACCGGATAGTCGCCGTCGTAGCAGGCGAGGCAGAAGTTCTCCTTGGGATGCCCGGTCGCCTTCACCATGCCGTCCTGGGTCAGATACCCCAGCGAATCCGCATTGAGGAACTGTCGGATGCCCTCATGGGTATGGGTGACGGCCATCAACTTGTCCCGGTCGGGAAAATCGATGCCGTACACGCAGGGATTCACGTGGGGAGGACAGCTCACCAGGAAGTGAACCTCCTTGGCCCCGGCTTCCTTCAGGCTGGTCACCCGCATTTTGCTGGTGGTGCCCCGGACGATGGAATCGTCGATGATGATGACCCGCTTCCCCCGCACCAGTTCAGCGATCAAGTTCAGCTTTACCCGCACCGCAAACTCCCGGACGAACTGCGAGGGCTGGAGGAAACTGCGTCCGACGTAGTGGTTGCGGACGAAGGCCATTTCGAACGGGATCCCGCTCTCCAACGAATAGCCCAGGGCCGCGCACACCCCGCTGTCGGGCACGGGAATCACCAGGTCCGCCTCAATTCGGTTCTCCCGGGCGAGCTGGCGTCCCATGTCCACCCGAACCTTGTACACATTGCGCCCATCAATGGAGGAATCAGGACGGGCGAAGTAGACGTACTCGAAAATGCAGAAAGCCCGGCGCTTTTGCTCAGGAAACACCTGAATTGACCTCACCCCCGTGGCATCGATGATGACAATCTCCCCAGGCTCGATGTCGCGGATAAAGCGCGCCTTGGTCAGGTCGAAGGCGCAGGTCTCGCTCGCCAGCACATAGGCGCCATCCTCCATCTGTCCGAGGCTGAGCGGACGGAATCCATGCGGATCACGGACCCCGATCAGCTCGGTTTCCGTCAACATGACCAGCGAATAGGCCCCCTGGATGCGGTGGACGGCGTCGATGAGGGCACTCTCATGACCTCCCTGCCGGAACGGCTGGGCCAGCAGATGCAGAATGATCTCCGAATCCACCGTGGTCTGGAAAATCGAGCCCTTGGCCTCCAATTCCTCCCGCAATTCCCAAGCATTCGTGAGGTTGCCATTGTGGGCGATGGCTATCTTGCCCCTAACGCAATCAACGGTCAGTGGCTGCGCATTCCGCAGAGTGGACGAGCCGGCGGTGGAGTATCGGGTGTGACCGATGGCCGCCGTCCCCTTCATCTTCTCCAACAACGGCATGTCGAAGATGGCCGGAACCAGTCCCATGCCCTTGTGCACATGGAAATCCGCACCATCGAAGGACACAATCCCCGCGGACTCCTGCCCCCGGTGTTGGAGGGCGTACAAGCCGTAATAGCTAATGACCGCGGCTTGGGGGTGGCCGAAAACGCCAAAGACACCGCAATAATGTTTCGGACGAGAGGTTTCTTCCACGCGAGGAGGCAAAGATGGGGGGTGCCGGCGTGAACGAAAGCAAATTTCCATATCTCCTCGTCTCCCCTCCCAACTCCTCCCTGCCAGCTTTCTGGGAATAGCCGGTGATCAACTGCCTTTTTGGAAGAGGATGACGGGTTGCGGCGAGTTCTCCGATGTGTTGCTGACACTCCAGAGGGAGCGATTTGCCGCTGCCCACGGGCCCTTCCTGTAGTTGTTCCACTTGTTCACACCCCCTACTAATAGCTTCCTCTTTCTTCAAAACACACAATACTTGGGTGCATCATGAAGTTGACGATCGCCAAGGAGCATCTCCTCAACGGCCTTCAAGCAGTGCAGAATGTGGTGGGATCCCGAACGACCCTGCCCATCCTCTCGAATGTCCTCCTCGTCGCGGGAGACGGGAAACTGGAACTGACGGCCACCGATCTGGACGTCACCATCACCTGCGGCGTGGAAGCGACCGTCCGTACGCCGGGGAGAACCACGGTGCCGGTAAAAAAGTTCTTTGGCATCGCCCGAGAGTTGTCGGCGCTCGAAATTGAAATCGATGTGGATGAGAAGGCGGTCATGACCCTGCAGGCGG
The DNA here is from genome assembly GCA_039796255.1 of Verrucomicrobiota bacterium. Taxonomy (GTDB): domain Bacteria; phylum Verrucomicrobiota; class Verrucomicrobiia; order Limisphaerales; family UBA9464; genus UBA9464. The sequence continues at coordinate 7,718 of JBDKKE010000118.1, forward strand.
GGGGCTCCTTTTACAAAATCAACGGCTTGGCGGCGGACGAGTTTCCCCCTCTTCCCTTGTTCAACCAGTCCCGGGTGGTTTCGCTCTCCCAGGAAAAACTCAAGGCGATGCTGCGCAAGACGAGTTTTGCCGCCTCCACGGACGAGGCCCGCTACGTTCTCAACGGCATCTTTTTCAGTCTGCGCGAACACAAGGTGACCCTGGTGGCCACCGATGGTCGCCGGCTGGCGCTGACCGATGAGGAAGCCGACGTGCCGGTCGAGGCGCATGCCGAGTTCATCGTTCCCAACAAGGCGATCAACGAGGTCAACCGGCTGCTGGGAAGTGATGGATCGGTGGAAATTCGCTTCTCGGAAAACCAGGTCTCCTTCACCAAAGTGGCGTCTTCGGAGCTCAAGGTGCTGATCATGTCCAAGCTGGTGGACGGAAATTATCCCAACTACCGGCAGGTCATTCCCCCCGAGGCTCACGAACGAATCCCGCTGCCGCGCGAGGAGTTCCTGAGTGCACTGCGACGGGCGGAACTGATGACCAGCGAGAAAAGCAATTCGGTGAAGCTGACCTTCAGCCGCAACCAATTGGCCATCACAGCCAACACCCCCGAGGTGGGTGAAGCCCGCGAGACGCTGGCCATCAAGTATCAGGGCAAGGACATGGCCATCGCCTTTAACCCCGCCTACCTGTTGGATCCGCTCAAGGCCCTCGATGAGGACGAGGTGGCCTTCGAATTGATTGATGAGCTCAGTCCCGGTGTGCTGAAGACGGCGAAGCCCTTCCTGTATGTCATCATGCCGATGCGCATGACGTAGGGCAGCGGACCAGGGTCAGCGATCGGTGGTTCGTGATCGGTGGTCCGAGGTCCGTGCTTGGTGTTGCGAATGCTGCGGGTGTTGGCTTGGGATTCCACCCTCTCGCTTGGGTTTGGTGGGTCCGGGCAGGGGAGGAGGGGACTGGAGTTGGGCGTAGCACCAGGTCTCCAGGGGGCGGAGAGGGCGCAACCAGGCGTAGAAGGGAGAGTAAAGCAGCCGCAGTCGCGTAAGGGAGAGCAGCATAATGATCGACGTGCGGAGGTTGAACACCACGTGGGAACCGCTCTGATCGTGCCATTCGGTGGGCACTTCCTTGACCGTGAATCCGGCCGCGCGCAGGGAGTAGAGCAGGTTGACGTCGAAGGAGAGGTCGGCGAGGCGCAGTTTGGAGTGGACCGCCTTGGCAGCCGCCCGGCGCATCACCTTGGCGCCACACTGGGTGTCGGCGATCCCCATCCCGAAGAACGCCTCGACAAAGAGATGGAACAGGCGGCTGGCGAAGCGGCGTCTGCCGGGTTGGGCGTGGGTGATGTGGGCCCCGGCCATCCAGCGGGAGGCAATCACACAATCCGCCTCCCCGGCCACGCAACGCGTCACCAAATCGAGAAACGAGGCGGGCGGCGTGGAACCGTCGGCATCCACATAGCCCACCAGATCGGCCAGAGGTGCCAACTTGAGCCCCTCGATCAGGGCCCCTCCCTTGCCCACCGGCGCCGCAATGTCCACGTGGGAGATGCTCAAGTACCGCTGTTCGGCGGACCGGACCACCGCCAGCGTGTTGTCCCGGCACCCGTTGAGGACCACCAGGATCCGGACACGGCCGGGGTAATGGTGGTAGAAATGTTCTGCGTAGGCAGCCAGAACAGGGGCGATGCGCTGCTCCTCGTTATAGGCCGGGATGAGCAGCAGCAGACTGGGCGCGGACAGACTCACGCAGGGCGTGATTAAACCGTCCGCGGCCCCGGCTGTCCAAGGAGCAAACACCGGATGCGGTCCCATCGGTGTCGGGATTGGACAGTCTGCGGCGGATTCCCTAGCGTCGCGATTGATGAAAGCGCGGCGTTGGACAGGCGGATGGGTGGGAATGGTTTTGCTGGCGTGGACTGCGGCGAACGGGGCTCTGGGTCAGAGCACGACCGTGACCCCGGTCACACCCATCGTGCCGGTCACCGGGGTGGCGGCGGTCGTCAACACCCACGTGATCACCATCCAGAGCGTGGATCAGTTTGCCAGCCGGGCAGTGGAAGCCGCCCGCCGGCAGTTCGCGCTCCGGCCGGAGCAGTTTCTCCAGCGCCGTCAGGATATCATGCGGGACAGCCTCGAACAGCTCATCGAGCGTTACCTGATCCTGGATGAGTTCACCAGTTCCGGATTCAACCTCCCGGAAAGCATCATCAATGACGTGGTGAACTCCCAGATCCGGGAGGAGTTCTTGGATCGTTCCACACTGATGAAAACGCTGCGGCGGGCGGGCGAGACCTTTGAGGATTACCGGAATGATCAGCGGGATGCGTTCATCATCATGCAGATGACGCTGAAGAACGTGAACCAGAACGTGTTCATCTCACCCCGTAAGATCGAGCGCTACTACGAGGAGAACACCAACAAGTTCAACCTCGGGGAAAGCGCCAAGATCCGCATGATCGTCATCGACAAGTCGAAGCATGCCCGCGGCGAGCCGCAGAAGATCGGGGAGGAGATTGAAGCGAAGCTGAAGGCCGGAGCCGATTTCGCGAAGCTGGCGGATGAATTCTCCGACGACGCCCGACGGATCAAGGGAGGCGACCGGGGATGGATTGAAAACAAGGATTCGGATCTCCGACCCGAGCTGCGTAGTTTTGTCTTCTCCGCCACGCCGGGAGCGGTCAGCGGCGTCATCGACCTCGACGGTGCGGTGTTCATCGTCAAGGTGGAGGAACGCAAGGCGGCGGGCATGCGGTCGATTACCGACGTTCGTGACGAGGTTGAACTGGCGTTGAAAAACCTGGAGAAGGAGCGGCTGCGCAAACAGTGGATTGCCCGGCTGCGCAAGAAGTCGTTTGTCGCCTACTACTGACGTCGCCGGAGTCTGTTGCCGCCCAAGCCGCATGATCACCCTGGGAGTGACGCTGGGAGACGTGACTGGCATCGGACCCGAAGTGGCCCTCAAGGCGGCGAGTCATGGAGACTTCGGCGACGTGGCCCTGGTTCTGGTGGGCGATTCGGAGACGATACAAAGCGAGGCGGTTCGTTACGGGGTGACACAGCCCATTCAACCCTGGCAGCAGGCGGTTTCGGGTCCCGGTCTCTGGAGGTTGGATCCGGGGGACAGTGTTCTTCCTCGGGGATTGAAGGCCGGAGCACCCGAGGCGTCGCGTGCTGCGGTAGCATCATTGCGGGAAGGGGCCCGACGCTGTCTCCAGGGCGAGTGGCAGGGACTGGTAACGGCTCCCGTCAGCAAGGAGGCCATTCAGCGTTCCGGAATACCCTTTGTGGGCCAGACCGAGTTTCTCAGTGAACTGGCAGGCACGACCCGGACGGCGATGATGCTTCTGGGGACCGATGATCGGGGAAGGTGGCTGCGGGTGGCGCTGGCCACGACGCACCTGCCCCTGAAGGCGGTGCCCGCGAGTCTGACTGTGGACGGAATCGAACAGGTCATCCGGCTGACCTCGGAAGCGTGTGGAGATCTCGGCCTGAACCAGCGGAGGGTGGCGGTCTGCGGATTGAATCCCCATGCGGGTGAGGGCGGGCTGATGGGGACGGAGGAGCTGGACATAATACGCCCGGCCATCGAGGGAGCGCGGCTGGCGGGGAGTGACGTGTCGGGTCCGTGGGCGGCAGACACGGTGTTTTATCAGGCTCTGAGGGGGGACTACGATGCCGTGGTGGCCATGTATCACGATCAGGGGCTGGGTCCGCTCAAGCTGGTGGCCTTCGACACCGGAGTGAATTGGACCCAGGGACTGCCCTTCGTGCGGACCTCCCCGGACCACGGCACCGCCTACAACATCGCCGGAACTGGAACCGCCCGGCCCGACAGCATGACTGCCGCGATCCGCCTGGCGGTCACGCTCGCGTCGCGGGCCCGGTAGGGGTGCGGTCCACCCGCGTCCCTATCTTCCCCCGTTTGGTGCGTGGAAACATCACGGGGATCGGGGGGAGCCCCCGCGCGCTGGAGCTACCCGCGTTCCCCCGAGGGTTAATCCTGCGCGCAGCGGATTTGAAGAGGGACGCGGGTGGAACACGCCCCTACCAATCCTCCAGATCGGTAGGGATGCGTTCCACCCGCGTCCCCATATTCCTCCGCCTGGTGTGTGTAGAAAACACGGGGATCGGGGGAAGCCCCAGCACGTCGGGGCTTCCCCCGTTCCAACCAGGGGTCTTCCCGCGCGCTGCGGAATTGAAATGGGGCGCGGGTGGAACACGCCCCTACCACTCCTGATTGGAAGCAAGGCCACCAGAGCTCCCAACGAGCTATCGAAAGAAACCGGTTGCCCGGGGAGGACTTGCAGGCAGAGTGACCTTGTTCGGGACGTAGCTCAGCCTGGTAGAGCGCTTGGTTTGGGGCCAAGAAGTCGCAGGTTCAAATCCTGTCGTCCCGACCATTTCCCTCCGACGGTCTCTTTTCCCCCCAATTCAGGTCACGATTCCCTCGGAGCGACTCGTCCCGGGACCGTCAAGGTTTGCTGAGGATCGTTAAGCCGAAGAACCGGGGAGCACACGCTGGGTTCCATTCCGGCCGGAGCCCTGATCAGGAAAGTCGTCCCGAACCTGCCGTCATGCCGCCATCGATGGCCAAGGCCGCACCGGTGACGAAAGAACTTTCGTCCGAGGCGAGGTAGAGCGCGAGGGCCGCGATTTCATCCGGACGTCCCATGCGGCCGTTGGCCTGGGTGGAACACATCTCGCGGTAGGCGGCGGCGGGATCGGGATACTCAGCCAGCCGTGACTTCACGAAGGGCGTCTCCACCCGGCCCGGACAGAGGCAGTTGACCCGCACTCCAGAACGGGCGTGGTCCAGGGCGACGGATCGGGTGAAACCCACCACCGCGTGTTTGCTGGTGGCGTAGGCCAAGCGGTCCTGGAGGCCTTCCAGTCCGGCGGCGGAAGCCATGTTGATGACCGATCCGCGACCGGCGGAAATCATGGCCGGAAGGAAGGCCTTGGTGACCAGAAACACCCCGCGAAGGTTCACATTCAACACGCGGTCCAGATCGGCAACGGACGTGGTGAGCAGGGTACCCACATGGCCGATGCCGGCGTTGTTGACCAGAATGTCGAGGGCGCCGCGCCGCGTTTCCAGATGGTGTGCCAGCGCGACGCAGGCGGATTCAGAAGTGACATCCAGGGACACAAATTCTGCCGTTCCTCCGGCGGCACCGATGGTGTCCACGGTGGCGCGTCCGCCGGATTCCTGAAGGTCGGCAACGAACACATGAGCCCCGGCCTGGGCGAAGGTTGTGGCGATGGCGGCACCGATACCGGATCCGGCGCCGGTGACGAGGGCGGTCTTGCCCGCGAGGGAGAACATGGGGCAAACGCTGCCGGGGCGAGTTCGGCGGGTCACGCCGAATTCCAGAGAGGCGCCGGGGTCGCTGAGGGCGATTTCCCTTCGCGACGTCACACACAAATTCCGGTAGCAACGGTGTCTTCATGGGTGAGCACCGACGTCGGGTGCGCCCAATCATGAAGCAGACCGTATCCCGCAGATCGCTCATCCCCGTTGATTCGAATCGCCCGTGGCCCTGGCTCAGGTTGCTGGTGGTGATCACGATCACGATCGTGGTTGTCCGATTTGCGGGTTCTCCCAAGGAAACGAATCCGGAGTCCGGTCAACCGGAGGTCGTCATCACGAAGACCTCGGCAGTCGATTCTGCGGCTCGGCCACGTTCGGGACCGATTTCAGTTCCGGTGGCAGCGGCGACGCCGCAGGAGATTGTGGCGGCGAAGCTTGACCAGTTCGTGCGGGGACGGAGGGCCCTGGTCCTGGCGTTGGCACTAGAGGCGGGAATTCCGGTACCTGCCGAGGTGGAACAGTTCTTTGACCTGGCCGAGAGGGGCCAATGGGCTGAGGCCGAGGCGCTGTATGCTGCGCTCAAGGTGCGGCGAGAACGGGGTGAGGGCTCTGGGGATCTGAGCCGGCTCAGCCCGGCGATGCTGGAAACCATCGGTGTGCACGAGGCGGTCCGCGACTGGCCGGCTCAGGCGCTGCTCAACTACGGCAGCGCCATTCTCGAAGCCCTGCCTCCTGGGGCGGTGTATATGGGAGGTAGCGATCCGGGCAGATTCATCCCGACGCTTCTAAATGAGACGACCGCTGGCGACCGGCATGTCGTGCTCACGCAGAATGCCTTGGCGGACCAGACCTATTTGGACTACGCCCGCTTTCTCTATGGTGACCACGTTGCGACGCTCACAGCGGACGACTCCCAGCGCGCCTTTCAGGACTACATGGCGGACGCCGCCCAGCGCCTGGCGCATGACCAGCAATTCCCCGGAGAGCCGAAGCAGGTGCGCCCCGGTGAGGATATCCAGCGCACCGACGATGGCCGAATACAGGTGGGTGGGCAGGTGGCAGTGATGGCCATCAATGAGCGGATGCTGAAGACGTTGATGGAAAAGAATCCCGACTTGCCATTTGCCCTGGAGGAGTCCTACCCGTTTTCGTCTTTATACGAAGGCGCCACGCTGCGGGGTCCGCTGGTGGAATTGCGCGCAGGCTCAGGGGAGGGGGAAGCGGTGATCGATTCGGCACGGGCTACGCAGTCGTTGAACTATTGGCGAGAGCGGACGCAGCAGGTGCTGGCAGATCCTGAGACCTCCGATTCGACGGAGGCGCGCACGGCGTACGCCCGGCAGGTACTGGCGCAGGCGGGCCTCATGCAGCAGCATCAACTCCCGGGCGAGGCCGAACAGGCGTTTCGACTGGCCAACCAACTGGCACCGGGAAATCCGGAAGTCGTGCAGCGTTTTGTCGGCTTGCTGACGGAACAGCAGCGAATCACTGATGCCATTCCGGTGGCTGAGGCGGCTCTGCGGCTCGCGCCGGACAATGAGCAGTTCCGCAACCTGCTGGAGGAACTGCGAACCCGCGGGAAGAACTGAGCGAAACGAGGTCGGCGTTAAGCCACGGAGCGCGGTAGGAACGCGGAGGGAAGAGGGAATGGGACATCCAGGTTCTCTGAAAGATCACACTTCCACCGCTAGTTCTGCGATCCAAATTCCACGAAGGGTTGGTTCTGTCGCGTTTACCGAGGCCATGGGCAGAAGTACCGCACGAGCGTGCCGGGTAGTCTCCGATGTGGCATCGCGGTTGCTTGAGGGATGCTTAACCATGCGACCGCTCTCTGCCCTAATGTTGCCTCTTCGAGCTGCCCTGATGGTGGCCATCCTCGGTACCTTGGGAGGTCAGGCGACCGGGGCCCAGATTGATGATCTCGGATCCCTTCCCGGCCTCAAGTGGAGTTCAGCGGAAGCGATTTCGGATGATGGAAAGACGCTGGTGGGACGATTCCGAGATGCGGTGTCGGTCTCTGCCTTTCTTTGGACCCAATCCAACGGAATCACCCGGCTGCCACTTCCTGCGGGAGTCGAAGGGGAAAGCGGAGCTTGGGGCTTGAGCGGAAACGGTTCAGTGGCTGTCGGCTATGCGGGGGCCTTGTGGCAGGGAGCGACGCCAATGCGCTGGCTGGATGGCGTCGCGTCGCCCCTAACTCGAATCCCCGGGGAGTCGGTCTCCGGATCAGCGATGGCAATTTCCCGGGATGGTTCTGGAGTTCTTGGCGTGGATGGACCCGCTGGCGGTCAGGGGGTCATTTACTGGGATCACCAGGGTGTTCCCCGAGAAATCTTCCCCAATATCGGCTCGATGAACGATCCCCGGAGGATGGTGATTTCATCGAACGGTTTGGCGGCGGCCTGGGTGGGATGGGGATCGTCGACACCTCAACGCTGGACGCCGGAAACCGGAGCGGTGCCGGTGCGGATCCATCCCGCCTCCTACACGGGACGGTATCCTTTCGTTTCCTCGCTGGCCCTGTAAGGGGACGGCGGTCGGCTCTTCGGGGCTCCGTTTGAATCCTTTGGGAGCAGAACAGAGACCAACCCGGCTTCAGGCCGGCTCTTCAACTGGGCCGGACTGGAGGACGGACTTCCGGTACTGATTCCCGTAGCAGACGCGGGAACGATGAGTCAGTTGGTGAGCAACGCGAGAGGAACGCTTCTCGCGGCGTCCACTCTGCGAGAGAACTCCACGAACGCGGGGCGCGGAGTTCTGATCCTCCCCTACGGTTTCCTGAACCTTGACCAGGTGTTGCGCGCGCAGGGTGCCGATCTGGGTGCGTGGAGGTCCCTGACCAATATCCAGGCGATGTCCTCGGACGGACAGTGGCTGGCGGGGCGGGGTGCGGTGGTTGGTGGACTCGCCGGAAGCGAGGAGACCATTCGCGCCTTTCGGGCGCGGATCACCCTTCATGCCGGTGGCACTCCGGACTTGCGGTTCCAACCCGCCCGTCCGGAGTCGTGTTGCGACCGGGTAGAACTCCGCTGGTCGATCACTGACCTGCTGGTCACCCTGGAATCAACGCCCCGAATGGATCCGACCATCCCCTGGGTGAGGGAAATGGGTTCCCCGCGAATTGAGGGTCAGGAGATCGTGCTCGAGCTGGAATCGGTCTCGGAGAATCGTCACTACCGTCTGCGACGTTTGGAATAATGGGACGTCTGGAGGGGCGAGATTTTCGAGTCCCTGCCAATCCCTGATGTCCTCCGTTAGCCGCGGGGAGTCGGAGCGGTGAACGGGGAGCGGGGAACGAGGGAAGCGTTGGGCTTCCCGCGTTCCCCGAAGGGTTCCTCTGTGGCGCGTCGGGAGACAATGGGGACTCGCAAAGTTCGTCCCTCCGGGTGGCCAGGGCTCTGCTGGCCGCTTGCCAGCGGGGGAGCGTGACGGGACGCTGCGTCATGGCCGAGTTCCCCGATGTGCGGCATTTGTTGTCCTGGCCGGAGATGATCCTCCGACTGGGCTCGGCCTGTGTGATGGGTGCGTCCATTGGACTCAACCGGGGACGCAGTGGTAAGGCGGCGGGCCTGCGCACCCAGGCGCTGGTGAGCCTGGGGTCAGCGACGGTGACGGTGGCCATGTTCGAACTGGCCGTGGTGGGCCCGGTGTTCGATACCAGCGCGCTGAGCCGGGTGATCCAGGGTGTTCTGACCGGCATCGGATTCCTCGGTGCCGGGGTCATTTTTCGGGACAGTTCCGGGCACCGTGTAGAAGGCCTGACCACCGCAGCCAGCATCTGGGTTTCAGCGGCCCTCGGACTGGCCTGTGGCGCGGGGCTCTGGCGGCTGGCGTTGGTGGGCGTGGTGCTGGCGCTGGGAATCCTCCAGTTCGGCATCCGGCTGGAGAATGCCGTCCAGAGGGTACCCGACCCGCAGGATCCCCTTCCTCCGTCCAGTGCGGATAGACCGTGAGCAACCTCCCGTTGCCAACCGCGCGGCGGCAACCCAATCTCACCCCCTTTCGTTGCCACCAAGTCATCCGGGATGAGCGAATATCGTGTCCAGTTCGAGGTCTTTGAAGGGCCGCTCGACCTGCTGCTTCACCTGGTGAAGAAGCAGGAGGTGGACATTTACCAGGTCAACCTCACGCGCATCGCCACCGAGTTTGTGGCTTACCTGGAGCAGATGCGGGAGTTGGACCTGGAGGTGGCGGGCGAGTTCCTGGTGATGGCGGCGACGCTCATCTACATCAAGAGCCGGGAGCTGTTGCCGGTGGAGAAACAGGTGCGTCCGGAGGCGGATGACACCGACGAGGACGATCCGCGGTGGGAGCTGATCCGGCGCCTGGTGGAGTACAAGAAGTTCAAGGACGCCGCCGCCCAGCTTCAGACCCGGGAGGGGGAGATGGAGGCGATTTACGAACGACGCCCGGGGCGTCCGGAGCTGGGTGAGTTGCCGGCACCACGCGGGACGTCGGTTTCGGTCTTCGAGTTGGTGGGTGCGGTGCGCCAGATTCTCAAGCGCTTCCAGGAGCAGTCGCCCGACCATGAGGTGATGTCCGAGCCCTACTCGGTTTCGGAGAAAATGGAGTCGCTGCGGGCGCTCGTCGGCGAACGAACCCGTCTCACCTTTGGTGAACTCTTCGCGGCGGCCCGCTCCCGGGGCGAGGTGGTGTGCATTTTCCTGGCCCTGCTGGAGTTGACCCGCATGAACGTGGTGAATCTGGCGCAGGAGGGTGAGTTTGCGGAGATCGAGGTGTGTGCGGTGCCGGTGGAACTGGTTCCCCCGCCCCCGGCACCCACTCCCGAGGATGCCTATGGGCGTCCGGAGGCCAATCCCCTGTCCGCCTCGGCGGACGCCCCGCAGCTGGCCTGAACTCATTTTCGATCCGACCCGTCGCATGGAACTCAAGTTCATCCTCGAATCCCTCCTGTTCACCGCCCCGAAACCGTTGTCCATCGGCGAGCTGCGCGAGGTGCTGGTGAAGTCGGCCACCGAGGAGGGAGCGCCGCCCGAAACCGCCGCCTTTCGCAAGGTGCCGGTGGAGGAAATCGAGGCGGCCCTGAACACCCTGGCCGCGGAACACGAGGTGATCGCCCGCAGCTACCGCCTGGTCTGCGTGGCCGGTGCCTGGCAGTTCGTGACGCAGATGGAGTGTGCCCCGTGGTTGCGGACATTTGTCGGGGTCAAGAACCGGCCGACCCGGCTCACGCAGCCTGCCCTGGAGACCCTGGCGGTGATTGCCTACCGGCAGCCGGCCACCCGGGCGGAGATTGAACAGATCCGCGGGGTCGCCGTGGACGGCGTCATGTCCACTCTCAAGGAGCGCGGACTGATCGAGGAGGCGGGGCGGGCGGAGGTGATCGGCCGGCCGATGCAGTTTACCACCACCCGCGCCTTTCTGGAGTACTTTGGATTGCGCAACCTGGAGGATCTTCCGGCGGCCGACGAACTGCGCCGCATCCCAGTGCAGCGTCCGGAAGTGCTGGCCACCGTCGAGGGCCAACCTGCTCCCGAACCGGAGCAGTTGTCCCTGGAGGCTGCTGAAGCGCCGGTTGTGGAGGCCCCGGCTGTAGAACCAGAGCCGGCGTCCACTAGTAAGGACTCGGAGGAACCGCCGCCGCCGCCCGATTTGCCGGCCTGAGGGAGGAGTCGGTGAAGAACATCCAGGTCATCGACGGAGCCGAGAACTGCGTCTACGACATTTTTCAGGCGAGTGACGTGGACTTCGCTCTGATCTTTCAGCCCGGGGCTGATGTGGCCTTTATCGACGAGGTAGCCGCCCGAGTCAAAAAGGCCGCCCTCAACGCCGCATTGCGGAGATTGTGGACGCGACGGATTCCGAAGGCAAAAGCGATGGGCGTGCATGGAGTTCTTTTCTACGAACTCCCAGGCAAGAAAGTCTATTACCCAACGCGCCGCGATGAAGAAGCCGTGAATCCTGGCGGGTCTCGGCTGCGATAGGTCGGTTCCCAAACCAATCCCCTTATCCAACGGCCTGAGGTAGGCCTTGCGGCGCGGGGTGGGGATGTCAGAAGAGGACGGTTGATTTCGTCCGCCATGTCCTGTTCCCACCACTGCGGGAGCGACGGGAGTCGCCGTCGGGCGTTTTCCCTCGTCGAATTGCTGGTGGTGGTGGCCATCATTTCCGTCCTGACCGCCCTGGTCTTGCCCGCCTTGTCCGCAGCGCGGGAGAAGGCCCGGCGGACGGCCTGTCGGAGCAATCTGCGCCAGTTCATGATTGCCCTGCACGTGTATGCCAATGATCACCGAGGGGTACTGCTGACGGGCAATCACGATCCTTCCTCGAAGACCAACCGGAGCGCGGCGATGGAGCACACCCCGATGCTCTCGCAGCGCAATCGCGCGCTGCTGCTGCAGGCCGGCGGGGGACGGCGCTTTCTCAGTTGTCCGGGCATGGGGGCGAATTTCGATACCAACGGCTGGACGGAGCACGAGTACGGATGGGTCATCGGATACCACTACCTCGGTGGCCGGTACGGCACCCCATGGCCTCTGGTGGGGGATGCACGGGCGACCTGGCAATCGCCGCAGACCCTCCATGAAACCACCAATTCGGTGGTATTGGCGGACCTCAATGCCTGGACGAGTTCCCGTGTGGATACCTTTGCACCGCACGGTCCGCGTGGAGCCCAGCGCAGTCGCAACTCCAGCCGGTCGAGTCGCCCGGGACGTCCGGAGCTGCTGGGTCGCCCCTCGTCTGAACTGGGTGCCGCCGGGGGCAACGAGGCCTGGTTGGACGCGTCCGTGCAGTGGGTGCCGATGGTCCGAATGCAGCGCTACCGGGGATCGGGTGGCTGGGACACAGAAGGGTGCTTCGGGGAATGGTGAGTGGTCTGACCCTGGGAGCCTATCCCAAGGATGCCTGAACGGATTGCTGCGGACGTTTTGGTGCAGCGTTGCCTGTCTGTAACCATTTCGGCACCTTCCGGTCACACCAACCGATGATCCGATCCTGCTTTAGCCTTGCCGGACTTGCTGCCGGTTTCGCCGTGCTTCAGGCCGAGTTGCCCAAGACATCCGAGGAACTTTTCCGACTGGACCGGGTCTGGAAGGCCACGGTGTCCATGGATGGTGGCGAGTGGCAAAAGCTGCAGCCGGCGGAACCCCAGGGGCGCGGGGGGCCGTTCGGGGGTCCGGGGGGGCCAGGCGGTCCAGGTGGACCGGGTGGACCGGGTGGCGGACGGGGTGCTTTCGGTCCGGGCAATTTTATGGCCGGTGGTTTTGTGGGCAGCCTGGATCAGGACAAGGATGGGGCGGTGACGGAGGCGGAGTTCACCGGTGGCTTTGGGCGCTGGTTTGCGGAATGGGACGCCAACAAGCAGGGCGCGGTGAGTGAGGACGCGGTCAAGGACGGCATCAACAAGGTCCTGACAATGCCGCCGCCCGGAGGCGGTCCGGGCGGTCCCGGTGGACCGGGTCGCGGGGGGCCGGGAATGGGGTTGCAGGCGCAGGAGGGTCAGCGAAATGGGTTGAGTGGGGCGGGCGGGATCCACTTTGAGTACGTCCACGCCAACCTCGAGTTTGAGGGGGTGCCGCTCAAAGACGTGGCGGTACGCTACAAGGGCAACGGCACTTACATGGACGCCCGGCGTTCCGGTAACGACAAGAAGTCGCTCAAGGTGGATCTCAACGAATTCGTAAAGGGTCAGAAGGTCGCCGGGGTCTCCAAGCTCAACTTTCATAACAACGTCACGGACGTGGCCTGGATGCACGAGCCGCTGGCGTACGAGCTGTACCGGTCGGCCGGCGTGCCAGCGCCCCGGACCACCTACGCCCAGGTGACCCTCAATGCGTTCGGGGTGCACACCAATGACTTCCTCGGCCTGTATTCCATTGTCGAGAATCCGGACAACAACTGGGCGGAGCACAACTTTGGCTCCAAGAAGGGAGCGATCTTCAAGCCGGTCACGCGGGAACTCTTCAGGTTTCAGGGAACCGAATGGGCCAAATACAACCAGGCCTATGATCCCAAGACCGACCTGACGGTGAAGCAGCAGCAGCGGGTGTACGACTTCGCGCGCCTGCTCGCCGACGCCGATGACGTGGAGTTTGCCCGGCGGTTGGCGGAGTTTCTCGATGTGGACGAATTCAGCCGATTCATGGCGGTGACCGTCTGGCTCAGCTCAACGGATTCCATCCTGATGATGGGACAGAACTACGTCGTGTATCTGCATCCAAAGACAGATCGGTTCCTCTTCGTGCCCTGGGATCTCGACCGCGCCTTCGGCAATTTCTTCAGTCCGTCCCCGGAGCAGATGAGCTTTCGCAAGGCGTGGGCGGAGGACAATCGGTTCCTGGAACGGGTGATGAAGGTGGACGCGGTGAAGGAAGCGTATTTGGCGAGGCTGACGGAGTTTCAGGGAACCCTATTCCAGCCGGCGCGGTTCGCGAAACTGGTGGATCAGGTGGCGGCGTTGATTCGTCCGGTCGTGGAAAAGGAGGATCCGGCCAAGTTGGCGGCCTTTGACGCGGCCGTGTCGGGCAAAGTGTCCGAGCCGGGCGGGGACGGCGGTCCTGGCGGAGGGCGCGGTTCCTTTGGCATGCGAGCCAAGCCGATCAAGGCCTTTGTGAAGGAGCGCCATGCGTCGGTCGCCGATCAGTTGGCCGGGAAGTCGGAAGGACAACCTATGGGTGGGGGACCGGGAGGACCAGGAGGACCCGGCGGCCGTGGCCCGGGAGGGCGCGGCGGACCGGGAAACATGATGCGGAATTTCGGGCCGGGGAATTTCGTGGGTCCGGTGATCTTCAAGGCAGCGGACGCCGACGCCGACGGCAAGGTCACCCAGAAGGAGTTCGTCGTACTGGCCGGACGTTGGTTTGTGGAATGGGACAAGTCGAAGTCCGGGAAGCTGAAGCAGGAGGAGATCGCTGCCGGACTCAACGCAGTGCTTCCGCCGCCCAACTTCGGACCGCCCCGGTAGGCCGGCACCGCTCACTGCCGATCAGCGCACATCGCATTGCGGGCGCCCAAGACGCGCACGTGCCGGATTCCCGGGTCGTCGAGGCGGATACTGGCCTTGTGGGGTGAGATGACCTGCAGGGTCATGGCGCCCGGCGGCGGCGGGTTGGCGACGAACTCGTAAGTCCGGGTGTCGGTGAGCCCGGCGCCAGGAAGCTGCCGCAGGCGCGCCTGTTGAAATCCCGCAGTCATCGTCTCGCCTTCCGCGGTCAGCGTACTCCCCTGGACGCTGATGGACGTGACCCGGGCGATGCGGCCGCGGTCGGGGCGGGGGTCGCCAGGCACCAGGGGGCATTCGTGAGCATTCCACCGGTAAAGAAGAGACATGCACGAGACGGCGACCAGGGGGATCAGGAGAAGGAGCGGGGTCTTCATGGTTCAGACGAAGTAGGAGTCATTGCAGACGTGAGAGGCTTCCCAGGGGTCTCGGGAGGACAGGCTAGTTCGGCGTGAACGCGTAGCGCGCCCTCCCGGTACCTCACCCAGAGAGCCACAGCGCCGATCCCCAGCAGGGTGCTGCCGGTGGACAAGAGCCCGCCCTCCGGTCCGAAAGTCCCACCGGTCATCACCACCGGTCCGCCCTGTGCCAAGTCTAGAACGGTCTGCCCCATGTTCTCGCCGCTGACCGGAAACCCAAAGACCGGACCCTGGAAAAAGTTCCAGCCAAAGTGGACGCCCATTGGGATCGCCAATGAGCGGGTCCAGAGCAGGCACAGCCCCAGGAAAACGCCTACCAGGCCGATGTTCAGGATGGCGATCGCCGAGGCATTGTCGTTGCCGGCGTGGAAGAGTCCGAAGAGGACGGCCGCAAGCCCGCACGCGCCGAGGGTGGCAACGGCCGACGGGTGACGCCCAGGATTCAGGCCTTCGGCGAGATTCTTCAGCACGCAGCCGCGGTAGGTGATCTCCTCACCGAGGGCGACCGAAGCGAACAGGATCAGCTGAAAGGCCAGGTCGGAAGCATGGAACTCCGAGGCGGCGCGGGCGGCGGCCGGCTTAAGCCGGATCCAACCGGCGGCCAACTCCACCCCAAATACCAGACCGATCATGGCGGTACCAATCAGGACACCCAGGGCGAGTTGGAGTCCCCAACCCGGGCCGCGGGTCAGGCCGTACTCGGCAAACGGGCGGCGATCGATGAAGCGGGCCTGGAACCAGGCGACGGCGAGGAGAAGGAGTGTCCACGCGCCGTAGGCTACTGCCATCCGCGTGTAGAGAGATCCGACCTCCGCGGCCTGGATGAATCCGGCCGGCAGGGTGGCAAGCAGTCCGAGTAGGGCAAACACCAGCAGGCGCCAACCCGCCCGCATCCGCTGCTCCTCTGGATTCCAGAAAATTCCCTTCATGCGCGTGAACCGCGGCTCACGTTGGCGGTCCCTCCCTGCGTCGGTCAAGTGAGGGGGTGAACCTGAATTCCTGAATTGGATTGAACCACCGAGAACACCAAGAGCGCAGAGATCGGGAGATGCGTTGAGGGTCGATGACAAAGGGCCTTCCCCTGCCGGGTGAACGCAAGGCACAGCACGAAAACTCGGTTTCACCCTTTCTCTATGCGGTCTTTGCGTTCCTTGCGGTTCAATGAACTGCAGTCTCCCGGGTGAATGGTTTTCGCGGCTTAGTTTAGGGCTTCGCCGGGACCGGGGAACCGGGCATGCTGGCGCGGTTCATGAGCCTTCAGGAGCATCGTCAGGCAATCGACCGGCTGGATGCGGAGATTGTCCGTCTTCTCAACGAGCGGACTCGGCATGTCCTCGAAATCGGGCAGATCAAGATCAAGGCCGGGGATGAAATCTATGCGCCCCACCGGGAGCGCGCCGTCCTGCAGCGGATCAGCCGTTTGAATCACGGTCCCATCACCAATGACGGGCTGCGGGCGATCTATCGGGAAGTCATGTCCAGTGCCCTCTCCCTGGAAAAGACCCTGGTGATCGCCTACTTGGGACCCGAGGCGACCTTCACCCACCAGGCCGCCTTGAAACGATTTGGGGCGAGTTTGAAGTACGCGCCGCAGCAGACCATTGGCGAGGTGTTCAGCGAGGTGTCCAAGCAGCGGGCGGACTACGGCGTGGTGCCGGTGGAGAACTCCACCGAGGGCGTCGTTACCCATACCCTGGACATGTTCGTGGACAGCGACCTCAAGATTGTGGCGCAGGTCGTTCTGCGGATCTCGCACTGCCTGGCCACGCGGGCGGCCCGGGCGGCGATCGGCAAGCTGTACGTCCATCCGCAGACCCTGGCGCAGTGCCGGGGGTGGATTCAGAGGAATTTCCCCCACGCCGAGCTGGTGGAGACGAGTTCCAATGCGCGGAGTGCCGAGCTGGCGGCCAAGGATCGCAAGTCGGCGGCCCTTTGCGGTCAACTGGCAGCGGAGCAGTACGGGTTGCCCATCCTGGAGCAGGACCTGCAGGACAACGCCGCGAACGCCACCCGCTTCCTGGTGTTGGGACGCCAGTGCGGGCCCGCCAGCGGACACGACCGCACCTCCCTGATGTTCAGCATCCGCGACGAGGTGGGCGCGCTGCACAAGGCCCTGGCGCCGTTCCGCAAATTCCGGCTCAACATGACCAAGATCGAGTCGCGTCCGAGCAAGCGGAAGGCGTGGGAGTATTTCTTCTTCGTGGACTGCGACGGTCATGCCGGGGAGCCGCGCGTGGCCAAGGCCATCGACCTGCTCGGACAGCACTGCAGCTTCGTCAAAGTATTGGGAAGCTACCCAGATACCGAATAGTGGGGCGCAGAAGTCCCGGAATGTCTGTAACCGGCGGCGGGCTTGGAGAGTCCCTTCTCCTTGAAGCCCCGTTTGTCCCCGTGGGGATCCACCGACTCCAACCACTCCATTCTCTTGAAGCCCCTGCAACGCACCCTCCTCATGACCGGACTGCTCGGTCTGGCCTCCCTCCTTTCCGCGGCGGACTCCAGTCCCAAGGAAGACGTCCTCGGTGCCGTCCGCAAACTGGCGGCGGCCCCGAACTACAGCTGGCGTTCCACCACCGATTCAGGCGCGGCTGCGGGGGGTGGCGGAGGACGGATGCGGCCGGGTCCGACCGATGGGCGTACGGAGAAGGACGGCCTGACCCAGCTCAGCATGGCCCGCGGGGAAACTACCACCGAGGCGGTCATGAAGGGCGACAAGGCGGCGATCAAGACGCAGGACGGCTGGAAGTCACTGGCCGAGGCCAGCGAAGGGGCCGGTGGTGGGCAGGGCGGAGGCCAGGGGAATCCCGGCCGGTTCCTCGCCCGCACCCTGCAGGGTTACAAGGTGCCGGCGGTTGAGGCGCAGGACCTGTTGGGCAAGGTCAAGGAACTCACCAAGTCCGGAGACGCGTGGAGCGCTGACCTGACCCCCGAGGGAGCCAAGGAACTCCTTACCCGAGGTCCCCGGCGTGGCGGTGGCGATGGACCCCAGACCTCCAACGAGAAGGCTACGGCCAAATTCTGGGTCAAGGAGGGCGTGCTCACCAAGTATGAGCTTCATGTGCAGGGAAAGATGAACTTCAACGGCGAGGATCGGGACATCGATCGGACTACCACGGTGGAGATCAAGGACGTCGGGACCACCAAGATCGAGGTCCCCGAAGACGCCAAGAAGAAGCTGTCGTGAGCCGGAACTCGGACCCCCACCCGTCAGACCGCAGTGTTCGCCTCGTCCTGGGAGGCTGGCGCCTTCGCTCGGTAGGGTGGCTGACGCTGGTGGCGGCGGTTGGCGTGACCCTATGGAGCCGGGCGCAGGAGGCCCGGGTCCTGTCCCTAGATCCGCAGTGGGAGAATGGAGAGGTTCGTCTGGGGCTGGTGGCACCGGCGGGGGTCTACCGGTTGGAGTCATCGGACACTCTATCGGGGTGGGATGCGCTGGTGACCCTCAAGGGAACGGGCAGCAACCGGGTCACCACGGTGGCGCCGCCGGACCGCACGGCACGTTTCTATCGGGCGGTGGCGGAGTCCGATCCGAATGCACTGACCGGAGATCACTTTCGGACAGCGGACGGGGACCTGGTCGTTCATCCCGTCAATCATGCGTCCTTCGTCCTGCGGTGGCGGGAAATGATGATCTACAACGATCCGGTGGGCGCGGCCTCGCGCTACTCGGGACTGCCCCGAGCGGACCTGATTCTCATCAGCCATGATCATGGGGATCACTTTGAGGCCGCGACCCTCAACACGGTGAGGAAGGAAGGAACGGTGATGGTCGCTCCCGCAGCGGTCATCGGTGTTCAAATGAATGGAGATGCTGAGGGCATGGATGATGCCGATGCTGGGGCGCAGAGGGCCGATCCGCGGGTCGGATATTCAGGGGTTCACGGAACCCTCCGGGAGTTAGAAGAG
>JBDKKE010000119.1:0-5886 GCA_039796255.1 Verrucomicrobiota bacterium
GATCGCCCCTGGACGCAGGCTTGAATGGGAAGCGGTTCCCGGACTTCAATTGACCCGCATGAGCCCGCCCCGGGTCGGTATCATCATGGGTTCCCAAAGCGATTGGGAAACCCTCCAGCACGCCGCAAAACAACTGGAGGCCCTCGGTGTGCCCTTTGAAGCCAGCGTCGTGAGCGCGCACCGGACACCGGATCTCCTGTTCGAGTACGCGTCGGGAGCCGCCGCCCGGGGCCTCGAGGTGATCATCGCCGGTGCCGGAGGTGCAGCCCATTTGCCGGGAATGTGCGCCAGCAAGACCTCCCTTCCCGTCCTCGGAGTACCCGTCCAGTCCAAGGCCCTCAACGGAATGGACTCGTTGCTCAGCATTGTGCAGATGCCCGGCGGTGTGCCGGTGGGAACGCTCAGCATTGGCAAGGCGGGAGCCATCAATGCCGCGCTGCTCGCCACGGCCATTCTCGGGAACAAATATCCGGAGTTTCGGGAGGCTTACGAGTCGTTCCGTCGACAGCAGACCGAGTCGGTGCTGGCGAATCGGACTCCCGTCTGAAAATTGCGCCCCCCGTCCTAAAACCGCCCGTGCGAAAGCCCCCAACACAAGCGTCCGGAAACCGCCAAATGACGTTCGAGAGGTCTTCCGCTAAAATTCTCAAGTTTTTACCACAAAGCCCTTGAACCAGAGTCCTTCCACGCGTACCACTTGGTTGTCCCCTAAATTAATCCTACCGTGTGGTAGGGTTGGCGGGCTTGGGCGGTGAAAACCGTGTGTCACCCCCAAGCCCGCTTTTGTTTTTTAGCGTGGGAAATTTTCCAGAGTTTAACCGCACCCTTGGAAAACTAAGTCTTCCTGACCTGCCCACGGCCTGCGGGGGGGCTTCCTTCCTGATTTTCCCCTCGCCATACGCCCCCGCTGGCCTACTGTTTCTCTTACACCATACACTCAACGGCTTGTCATGAAACTAGGTTCACCCTTAAAAAATCGCCTGGGCTTCACGCTCATTGAGCTTCTGGTGGTCATCGCCATCATCGCTATCCTGGCGGGCATGCTGCTGCCGGCGTTGAGCAAGGCCAAGGCGAAGGCCCAGAGCATTTCCTGTCTGAACAACACCAAGCAATTGCAGTTGTGCTGGGTGCTGTACGCCACGGATTTCAATGACACGATCCTCCCTAATTGGCTAGGCACTGCGAACGCCTGGATCGATGGGAATCCCATTGCTGCGGCCAACAGCATTCGCGGCGCCACCAACACGAGGTACATCACCAACGGGCTGCTCTTCAAATACAACAGTTCCTTGAAGATCTACGTGGATCCGGGCCACACCAAGGTGTGCGACGGCACGAAATTGGTGCAAAATGGAGCCGCTTCACGCAGTTACTCGATCAGCGGCCAAATGCACGGCGGCGACAGTGTTGGAACGGCGCTGGTCCTCGGCGCGAATCCTGCCAACGCGAAGGCCCATAAGAAGGTGAGCTCCATCAACCGTCCTGGTCCCTCCCAAGCCTTTGTCTTTATCGACGAGAGCGAGTGGACATTGGATGACGGCTATTTCGCCGTGCTGGTCAATGCCGATACCTGGCAAAACTACCCAGCCGTGCGCCACAACAAGAGCGTTGGATTGTCCTTCGCCGACGGACACAGCGAGGTCTGGCGCATGATTGAACCCAACACCAGCCTACTGAAGGGTTCCGGTGGTTTCTCCCCTGCCGGCAAGGGCAACCGCGACCTCAAACGAGTGGCCCAGGCGTACATCGATCCGCCGAAGTGATCGGAACCGCGGTCAACCTCACGGAATCGCGTCCCACTCGCGCTGCCTAACTCGTCTCCTGAACCAATAAACACTTACAGGCGCTTCATGAAACTCGGTAAACTCGCGGGAAATCGGCGGGGCTTCACGCTCATCGAACTCTTGGTGGTCATCGCCATCATTGCCATCCTTGCCGGCATGCTGTTGCCGGCGTTGGCCAAGGCGAAGGCAAAGGCTCAAGGGATCAACTGCGTCAGCAATCTTCGCCAACTCGCCCTGTGTTGGACGATGTACTACAACGATCAAGGCGACCGACTCGTTCCCAACTGGCTGGGAACCACCAATGCCTGGATCGGGGGCAATGTGGCGGCCTTGCCAGGGGCGACGAACGAAGCGGACGTCCGTAACGGCAAGTTGTTCACCTACAATGGATCCATTGCCATCTACAAGGATCCGGCAGCCGTCGAACTCCCAAAGACCCTGATCGCCCAGCGCTCCAGGATACCCAAAGGGTTGGTTCGAACCTACTCCATGAACGGGCGGATGGGCGGGGGCGATGCGAGCGATGCACGGTTCGGTGGAACCGATACGAGTTGGGTCCTGGGCCCGAAATATCCCCAGTTCAAAAAATACAGCGACATCAAGAGCCCTTCTCCCTCACAGGCACTGGTATTTGTGGATGAAAGCAAGGAGACGATTGACGATGGCTACTATGCCACCCAGGCGCCCCCGAGCAGAGAGTGGCAGAACTCCCCCACGGCACGGCACGGCAGGTCAGCGGCCTTTTCATTTTCAGATGGGCATGCCGAAACCTTTCGCTGGACGGTGCTCAGCGTGGACCAACCTCTCAGCCTTCAGGCCAGCGCCAGCAAGGGGGGAAACAGCATCAACGACTTGAAAAAAATGCAGCGAACCGTGTTGCCGCCGGAGGATGTTCCCTGAGGCTTCCGGAACGTTGGGAAACCCGCCGCTCTGCGAGAGCGCCTTAGGGAATTGTTGCGAAGCACCCTATTCCACAGCCGCCCTCAGCGTTTTCTTCGCACGCCAATCGAATGGTTTTGACGCCAGCGGGGACCACCCTAGCCTCGCTCTTTCTCACCATGAGATTCGGCATCAATACCTTCCTGTTCGTCTCTCCGTTCACCACGGCGAGCGCCAAACTGTTTCCTCAATTCAAGCGGTGGGGATTCGATTCCATCGAGATCCCCATTGAGGACCCCGCCCACATTGACCCGGCCAAGGTCAAGGCAGCCGCCGACAAGGCGGGTGTCGTGGTGGGCAGCGTCTGCGCCTGCATGGGCCCGGGACGCGACTTCCGCGGAACCGCCGAAGAGCAACAGACGGCGATGACCTATTGCAAGGCGCTGGTCGATCAGGCCGTGGTCTTGGGCGGAGCGAAGATCATTGGCCCCCTCTATTCGGTGGTGGGCAAGGCCGATGCCGTGGAACCCGCGCAACAAAAGGTGGAGTTCCAATTGGTGGTCAAGAACCTCAAGGAGCTTGCCAAGTATGCGGACACCAAGGGAATCACCCTCTGCGTCGAACCCCTGAACCGGTTCGAGACCGATTTCCTCAACACCACGGACCAGGGCCTGAAGCTTCTCAAGGCGGTCGGTTCCAAGTCTCTCCGCCTGCACCTCGACACGTTCCACATGAACATCGAGGAAAAGAACCAGGCGGAAGCCATCAAAAAGGCGGGCAAACTTCTCGGTCACTTCCACGCCTGCGGCACCGATCGCGGCACCCCTGGCGGAGACTCGCTGAATTGGAAGGAGATCGTCGCTGCCCTCCGCGCCGTGAAGTACGACGGCGACGTGGTCATTGAGTCCTTCACCACCGACGTCAAGGTGATCGCCCGTGCCGCCGCCATCTGGCGCCGCATTGAGCCTACCCGCAATGAGATCGCCGTGACCGGCATCAAGAACCTCAAGCGCCTCTTTGGAAGCAAAAAGTAATCCCCACCTGACGCACCATGCTCCCGATTCCCACGCTTCTCTCCCGCCTCGCCCCGGTCGCTGCGCCGGCCGTCGTCCTCACCCTCGCCCTGACCGGTTGCGCCACCACCCCACCCCGGGCCGCCGCCCCTGCGGACGCCAAGGGACAGCCGCTGTTCGACGGCAAGACGCTCACCGGGTGGAGCGGCCTGCCGTCGCATTGGATGGTCAAGGACGGTGCCATCACCGGATTCACCACTGCGGCCAACCCCATCAAGAACAACACCTTTTTGGTGTGGACCAATGGGACGGTCGCTGATTTTGAACTGCACCTGAAGTATCGGATTCAGGGAGGCAACTCCGGCATCCAGTACCGCAGTGAACTCAAGGAGCCCGCTGAGTTCATCGTGGGCGGGTACCAGGCGGATATTGATGCCACCCCGCGCTACACAGGAATCCTTTATGAGGAGCGCGGACGCGGAATTCTGGCGGAGCGCGGGCAGCGCACCGTGGTGAAGGATCAGGATGGCAAAACCGCCGTGAAGGTCGTGGGAACCCTTGGCACACCCGAGTCCCTGCAGACACTGATCCACAGTG
Organism: Verrucomicrobiota bacterium; assembly: GCA_039796255.1. Classification (GTDB taxonomy): domain Bacteria; phylum Verrucomicrobiota; class Verrucomicrobiia; order Limisphaerales; family UBA9464; genus UBA9464. The sequence continues at coordinate 4,274 of JBDKKE010000119.1, forward strand.
ACAGCCAGTGGAACGAATACACCATCGTGGCCCGGGGCGATCAGGTGCTGCACTTCATCAACGGCCATCTGATGTCCGACTGCATCGATTTCGGCGAGAAGCGGGCCCAGGAGGGTGTTCTGGCGCTGCAGATCCATGTCGGCCCCCCGATGCAGGTTCAGTTCAAGGACATCGTCCTTTTCCCGCTGCCCAAGGCTGAGCCGACTTCCAATCTCCCGGCGACCAACAGTCCCACGGCGACCGCGCCGGCCAAGAAGTCGTCCACCTTCTAAGGCCATCCGCCCCTTCGTCCGCCCCTTCGTCCGCACCCGTCCGTCCCACGCCTTCATGCTGCGCCATCTCATCGCCGCCCTGTTCGCCAGTCTCCTCCTTGCCGGATGCACCACCCCGCCCAAGGGGGCGGGGACCGGAAAATACGCTGCCGTGGAGATTGATGGCTTCTCGCGCTCGTCGGTCCGCTTGGCGATCTCCCAGGTCTGCGAAAAGCAGGGGTACAAGCAGATCGCTGAGATCAATGACAAGATGACCTTCGAAAAGTCTGCCAGTACCGGACAAAGCATCGTCTGGGGCGGACTGGACAAAGGGGTCTGGGAACGGATTGAGGTTTCCGTGACCCGACTGAGTGACGAGGACCATTTCCTGGTTTCCCTGGACGCCTATCGCATCAACAACCACGGCGACTCCCTGCTCGAGGACAGCAAGAAGATGGGTTTCGCCATGCAGAGCAAGTACCAGGAACTGCTGGAGAACGTCCGGAAACTACTCGCCCCGATGCCGCCTCCAGCCGGGAAGTGATGGCCGGAATGCACAGGCGTCGGACACCTTGAAAACCCGATTCTCAGCGCCTTTCCCCATGAACCGACGTTCGCAGACCATCGCCGCACTTTTTTCCTTTCTCCTCACCGCCTCGATCTGGGCGAACACCGCCACGGAACCCGTCCCGCGCACGGACGACTGGTGGCAGAAACGCCAGGCGAGCTTCAACACCAACGTCGCCGCCGCCGGAGACCAGGCCGCCGTCCTCTTTATCGGGGACTCCATTACCCAGGGATGGGAAGGAGAGGGCAAGGAGGTCTGGTCCCGCTATTACAGCCCTCGCCAGGCCATCAACCTGGGCATCGGAGGCGACCGCACCCAGCACGTGCTCTGGCGCCTGGACAACGGCAACCTCAAAGGGCTCAAGCCCAAGGCAGCCGTGGTGATGATCGGCACCAACAATTCCAATGGCGAGGACAACACCGTTGCCGAGATCGCCGAGGGCGTGGCCGCCATCGTCAGGCAACTCCGCACCGCACTTCCCGATACCCGGATCCTTCTGCTCGGCATTTTCCCCCGCGGCGAGAAGCCGAATCCCCAGCGGGGCAAGCTGGCCCAGATCAATCAGATCCTGCAGAAACTGGACGACGGCAGGCACGTTTCCTACCTGGACATCGGATCCCGCTTCCTGGCTGCCGACGGGACGCTGCCCAAGGAATTGATGCCCGACTTTCTGCATCTCTCACCTCAGGGCTATCAGGTCTGGGCCGAGGCCATCGAACCGCGCCTTTCCGCCCTGGTTGGGGATACTGCCATAACCCCGCCCGCCACCCCCACCCCCACCCTCACGGGAGATT
>JBDKKE010000120.1:0-4309 GCA_039796255.1 Verrucomicrobiota bacterium
GCCGCTGGTACAACCGTCATTCCGGTCGCTTCGGGACCCTGTGGGCCGAGCGTTTCAAGAGCGTGTTGGTGGAGGATTCGCCGGGGGCGGTCCGCACGGTGGCCGCCTATATCGACCTGAATCCGGTGCGGGCGGGGCTGGTGCAAGATCCCAAGGATTACCGTTTCTGCGGATATGCCCGGGCCTTGGCGGGGAACAAGGCGTTGCGCTCAGGCTTGATGAGCTGTCTGAAGCCCGGGAATTGGGCGGAAGCTGCGGCGGAATACCGGATGAGTTTGTTTGTAACGGCGGGGAGTTCGGGACGCAGCGACAAGGTGGCACTGGACCGGGAGACGATCCTGGCGGAATTGAAGCGGGGAGGGAAACTGAGCGTGGGCCAGATCCTGCGGGTCCGGGTGCGGCACATGACCGATGGGCTGGTGCTGGGATCGAAGGAATTTGTGAACGAGGTGTTCACCCAGCATCGGGAGAAGTTTGGGGCTCAGCGCAAGGACGGGGCGCGTAAGATCCGCGGGGTCCCGCTGGAGGGACTCCGGGTCCTGCGGGATTTGCAGGTGCGTACACTAGGGTAGCGGGCAGGACTTTCTGCTGCGTTGAAAATGGGCCTTGAAGTCCCTTTTTCGGTTTTGCCCGGGGGAATTCGACGGAAACCGCGCGAAATGGAAGGCTCGGGCTGGTTGACGCTTTGGGCTCGGGGGCGGAATTCATCGCCACTGTGTCGTCGGATTCAATGGGTGACTGCGTTTCGAATTTCCGGATTGTCCAGGACCGCCAGTGCCAGGATTTGGAGTTCCCGGGCCGTATCGGGATCACCGGTCTTTTTGAGCGCTGTAATGATTCGGACCGCCTTCCCGGTAAAGATGCTCGCATGGGCATGCCGGGCCGCTTCCGGATTCCGACTGGTCGCTGCATATCGCAGTCCTGCGTCGAACTTGGTTCTGGCCTCCGCCATGCGTGATTTCGGATCGCCCAGGTACTCCCTGGCGAGGGCGTACTCCTCCGCTGCGATCAAGGTCTCTTCCGCCAGATTGTAAACCGAGGCGGCAAACTCGGGGCGGGTGGCCTCGATCTTTCGGAACAAGACCACGGTGGCGTTTGTCTCACCCAGGTGGTCGTTGATGGACTGGACGTCGTGAAACACCGCCTTATCGGTTTCCCCCGCAATTAACCGTGAAGTCTTTTCGTCCCGAATGTCCTTCAGGGTTGCCAACGCCTTCGGATACTTCCTACCCAGCTCCACCCATTCCGACAGTGCGAACGAGAGCCGGACCCCATAGTAGCTGCGGTCGGCGTCCAGACCATGGTCGTGAAACCAGACATGCTTCTCCAGCGCCTCATCAAACCTCCCTTCTGCCGCGAGGAGTCGAGCTGACTTCAGAGCGTCTCCGGCACCGTCCCTGGCTCCGCACGAGCACAGGAGCACGAGGACGGAGAGGGAAAGGCTGCGCGATAGAGTGGTCATCGGTTGGGCCGGATGGGGTGATGCCAGGGGACACGTTGATGGCTGTCAATCGGGCATCGTAACTGCCGGGCGGAGTGGTTTCGCCGCCTTCAGACACATTCGTTCGGCCGATGAAGCCGGGAGTCGTGGGTGCCCCGCCGACAATGGGCGCCTCCGCCGGTTGCCTTCGGAACGAGGGCCCGGCTAGGGTGGCCCTTCATGAGTGACACGATTGAGACCGGAGCTGCGCGTGGCGATGGCCGGCGTCCCGACCAACTGCGTGCGGTGCGGTTTCAAAACCATATCGCGCCGCATGCCACGGGTTCGACCCTGATTGAATGGGGAAACACACGGGTGATCTGCGCGGTCATGGTGGAGGAATCCGTCCCGGGCTGGATGAAGGCGCAGAAGGTAGAGGGCGGGTGGTTGACCGCGGAGTACTCCATGCTGCCGTATTCGACGCTGGACCGGAAGGCCCGGGACATCGCCAAGCTCAAGCTGGACGGACGTTCCCAGGAGATTCAGCGGTTGATCGGACGTTCCCTGCGCGCCGTCGTGGATTTGCAGAAGCTGGGGGCCCGAACCGTGTGGGTGGACTGCGATGTCCTCCAGGCGGACGGCGGGACCCGCACTGCGAGCATCACTGGCGCCTATGTGGCCCTGGCGCTCGCCATCCGCCGGCTGCAAACCGACGGATTGCTCAAGGAGGATCCATTCCGGAGCCCGGTGGCAGCGGTGAGTCTGGGAGTGGTGGCGGGACTTCCGGTGCTGGACCTCAACTACGTCGAGGACAGTGGAGCGTCGGTGGACATGAACCTGGTTATGAATGGCGCCGGGGAGTTCATCGAACTGCAGGCCAGTGGCGAGGAGGCCATTTTTACCGATTCCCAGTTGGTGGAACTGCTCCGCCTGGGCCGGATCGGGATCGCCGGGTTGCTTGACCTGCAGAAATCCGCCCTCGCCGCCGCGTGAAGACCACCCTGTATCTGATCCGGCACGGGGAGGTGGAGACCCGCTATCATCGCATCTTCGGAGGCAGCCGAATTGACATGGAGCTGTCCGATTTCGGACGCCAGCAGGCGGGGCGCCTGGCGAACTGGCTGGCGCGGATTCCTCTGGACGCCGTGTACGCCAGTCCGATGCGGCGGGTGCAACTGACGTGGGAGCCATCCCGAAGGTTCTTCCCTTCGGATCCGATCATCCTTCCCGGCCTGCGAGAGATTGATTTCGGAGACTGGACCGGTCTGGGGTGGAATGATGTGGAGTCCCGGTTTGGCATGTCGGCCTATGACTGGCTGCATCATCTGGAGGAGGATCGAGTGGCGGGCGCCGAGTCTCTTGCGGCGTTTCAGGAGCGCCTGGCGTCGAGCCTGACACAGATTCTCGAGGAGCAGGCGGGCCGGACGGTTGCGGTGTTCTGCCACGGTGGCGTGATCCGGGGACTTCTGTCCCGCCTCCTGCAGCAACCGTTGCGCTGGTTTGAGCACGTGGAGGTGGACTACGCGAGCGTGACGTGGTTGGACGTTGGCATCCTCAAGGCCGGACGTCCGCGAAACGAGATTCAACTGCTGAACTTCACCCCGTGGCGGGATCTGCCCTGAGGTCCGGCGGGCCAACGAACATTTGAAATTGGAGATTGGAGAGACCCATGCCTGAACTGCTGCGACAGATTTCGATTACCGTAAAGCCAGAGGCGGAGGAGGAGGTGGCGGCGCTGCTCCACGAGGAATTCGGGCAATCAGCCTCCAGCCATACCGACCTTGCCACCGGACTCTGCACGGTGAGCGTGTATTGGGGGTTGCCCGCCGGGGAGGTGACGGCCACACGCGGGTTGTTGCGGGAAGGGCTGCGGGATCTGGCTGCGGGCGGACTCGATGTTTCGCCGGGTCGCATTGGCATTCGCAAGGTGCCGGCGCGGGACTGGAGCGAGTCCTGGAAGCGGCACTTCCGTCCCATCGAAATTGGTCGAACCCTGCTGGTCCAACCCACCTGGAGCCGCCGAAAGCCCAAAGCTGGTCAGCAGCTGGTGCTTCTGGATCCGGGGCTTAGTTTCGGGACCGGACAACACGCCACCACCCGGTACTGCTTGGAGCAGGTGGCGGCGCTGCGCCGTCCGGGAACCGAGCAGTCCCTACTGGATGCCGGATGTGGCAGCGGGATTCTGGCCATTGCCGCCGCCCGCCTGGGGTACGCGGAAGTGTCCGCGTTTGACTACGACGCCGAGGCGGTGCGCATCGCGGTGGCCAATTGCGAGTTGAACCGTGTATCCGATGGGGTGACGCCGACCGTGGCGGACCTCACCCGATTGCCCCGGACGTCGCGGGAAAAGTTCGACGTGATCTGCGCCAACCTGATCAGTGATCTGCTGATCGCGGAACGCTCCCGTCTGCTGGTCCGGCTCAAGCCGGGCGGTGCGCTGGTGGTGGCCGGAATTCTCGCGACCCAGTTTCGCGAGGTGGAGCGGGCGCTCACGCTGTCGGGACTGCGGCGCCGCGGGGCGAAGACCGAGGGGGAGTGGCGGTCGGGGTGGTTCCAGGTGGCGTGAATCCCGCCAGTGCGCCGGCCAGGGTGAAGGCGGTCCAGGCGAGTGCCGGGACGTAGAGTCCGAACTCGCTCACGCCCTGGACCAGCCAGGCGGCGGTGCCGAGGTAGGCGGCGAGGATGAAGGCGTCGGACACGGGGAGAACGCGGCGTCCGACCAGCACCAACCAGGCGGCGATCCATCCCAGATAAAACAGCCCGCCGGGGAATCCGGAATCGGAGAACTGTTCCAGGTAGTCATTGTGGGCGAGCCGCGCCATTTCGGACTCCGGGGCCTTCAGCCGGGCGTAGGGGCGCTGAAAGGTTCCCGGTCCGGTGCCGAGAATG
>JBDKKE010000121.1:0-8036 GCA_039796255.1 Verrucomicrobiota bacterium
CAATATCAGGCCGACGCCGCCTTTCCGCTGAGCGATCACGCGGACTTTCCGGACCTGGTGGAGTTCGTCCGGCGAGTCGCCCCGCGTCAGGTGTACACCCTGCATGGTTTCGCGGCAGACTTTGCCGGCCATCTGCGCACCCTGGGGTTTCCGGCCCGGGCTCTGAGTCAGACGGAGCAATTGGAGCTGATGCTCGGCGCGTCCCCGACGCCGGTCCCCACGGGCCGCGGCACCGCGAACTTAAGGAATGCACCCGCGGTACTTGCCGGCGGAAGTGAGGATTTGGCGCCCACCTTCCGCGCCTTCGCCTCGACCTGCGCCACCATCGGAACCGAGCGCGCCAAGTCCGAGAAGGTGAAGCAGCTGGCCGCGTTTCTGGCGGGGGTGGATCCGGGCGTGCTGGAGCAGGTGACCTCGTGGCTGACCGATGCGGGACCGTCCGGAGCGGCCGGACAATCCCTGGCGGTGGGGTGGGCCATTCTGCGGGGGGCGATCTGCGAGGTGGCTGGGGTTTCCGAGGCGGTGTTCCGGAACTGCTACCTGAAGCACAGCGATACCGGGGAAACCGCCGCCGAACTGCTCCGGGACCACGCGCCCGTGGCGGACCAGTCCCTGTCGTTGGAGGAGGTGGCCTCCCTTTTTGAGGCCCTGGCGACGGCCCGCGGTCCGACACAGAAACAACCGCTGCTGGCGCGTGCGCTGACCCGGTGCGGTCCGGTCGAGGCCCGTTTCCTGGTAAAAATCCTCACCGGCAACCTGCGCATCGGTCTAAAGCAGGGACTGGTCGAGGACGCCCTCGCCCTGGCTTTCCACACGGATGCCGGGGCGGTACGGGCGGCTCACCAGGTGGTCGGACATCTCGGAGACGTGGCGCTGCTGGCACGGTCGGGGCGACTCGCTGAGGCGGGGCTGATTCCGTTTCGTCCGGTGAACGTCATGCTCGCCTCGCCGGAACCGGACGCTGCGGCGCTCTGGAAGCGGGTCGCGGAGTGGAGTCCGGGGGACGCACCCGCCTCCGCATGGATCGAGGACAAGTACGACGGCATCCGGTGCCAGCTGCACAAGGTGGGAAACCGCGTTGCCCTCTACTCCCGCGACCTGAAGGACATCACCACCACCTTCACCGAAGTGGCCGAGGCAGCGGCATCCATGACGGCGGATGCGGTCCTGGACGGTGAGTTGGTGGCAATGGAAGGCGGCAGGGTCCTCCCCTTTGCGGATCTGCAGCGCCGTCTCGGTCGACGACAGCGCGACCTGTTCCTGGAGTCCGACATTCCCGTCCGCTTCATCGCCTTCGACCTGCTCTGGTACGACGGACGGAGCCGCTTCGGGATCCCGCTGGGGCAGCGACGGGCGGAGCTCGCCGCGCTGAAGCTTCCGGCAATGATTTCCCTGGCAACGGGAGGGATGATCCGGGATGTGGCGGAGATTGACGCGGCGTTTGACGCAGCGCGGGCGCGGGGAAACGAGGGCCTGATGATCAAGGATCCAGCCTCCGCCTACCTGCCCGGACGCCGCGGTCTCGCCTGGTTCAAGCTGAAGCGCGCCCTCGCGACGCTGGACTGCGTGGTGGTCGCGGCGGAATACGGGCACGGACGGCGCAAGGCGGTGCTCAGCGACTACACCTTCGCCGTGCGCGACGAGCGGAGTGGTGGATTGAGAACCATCGGGAAGGCCTACAGCGGGCTGACCGACGTGGAGATTGCGCGGCTCACGGAACACTTTTTGGCGCGGGTGGTCCGGAAACGGGGTCGGGTTCTTGAGGTGACCCCCGACCTCGTTCTGGAAATCGCCTTCGATGCCATCCAGGAAAGCGATCGCCACGACAGCGGACTCGCCCTGCGCTTCCCCCGCATCGCGCGTATCCGGGACGACAAGACGGCAGCGAACATCGACACCCTGGCCACCGCCCGTCGCCTGGCAGGCCTGGACTGATGCCGGTAGGGATGCGTTCCACCCGCGTCCCCATATTCCCCCGCCGGGCGCTTGGATAAACGACGGGGAAGGGGGTAGCCCCCCGCGCCGGGGCTTCCCGCGTTCCACTCGGGGTATTCTCGCACGCAACGGATTTGAAGTGGGGCGCGGGTGGAACACGCCCCTACCATCCCCTCGTGCGGTAGGGATGCGTTCCACCCGCGTCCCCAATTTCTTCCGCCGGGCGCGTGGATAAGCGACGGGGAACGGGGGTAGCCCCAACACGCCGGGGCTTCCCACGTTCCCGCACGGGAATCTCCACCAGCGCAGCGGATTCGAAGTGGGGCGTGGGTGGAACACGCCCCTACCAGAGCACTTCCGCCGAAGTGGGATTGAAGACTGGCGAAGCGGGCGGCGTCGCTGTCATGTTCTTCATGATGTTCGCCCGCGCCCCCCTTCAACGCCTGCTGTGCGGCGGCACGGTGTCCGTGGCCCTCACCCTCACCCTCGTCCTCGTTCAACCCGGGGGACGGCTGGTCGCAGCGACACCCGTGGATTTCGAGCGTGAGATCCGTCCGTTGCTGGCGGACCGCTGCCTGTCCTGCCATGGCGAACGCAAACAGGAGTCCGGACTACGCCTGGACCGCCGGGATGCCGCGCTGGCCGGCGGCGACCATGGTCCGCTGGTGACCCCCGGACGGCCCACCGACTCCCTCATCGTGCAGGCGGTGACCGGATCCCATCCCGAATTGGCTCGGATGCCGAAAAAGGGCGATGCCCTCACGTCGCCAGAAATCGCGCGGCTGAGTGCCTGGATCGAACAGGGCGCGACCTGGCCCGCCGACGCGGCGGTGGTGTCCCAGGGTCCGGACCCCAAATCCCATTGGGCGTTCCAGCCAGTCCGCCGCCCGCCCGCCCCCGCTCTGAGCGCCGAGAGTCCGAACTTTGTTCTGCGGAATCCGATTGATCGATTTGTGCTGTCCCGACTGCGCGAGGAGAAGCTCGCCCCATCACCGGAAGCGGACCGCGCCACGCTCATGCGGCGGGCCTCCCTCGATCTCACCGGACTTCCGCCAAGTCCGGAGGATGTGGACGCCTTCGTCGCGGACGGATCACCCGACGCCTTTGACCGGGTCCTGGAGCGACTGCTGGCTTCGCCTCATTACGGGGAGAAGTGGGCGCGTCACTGGCTCGACGCGGCGCGCTATGCGGACTCCAACGGCTTCGAAAAGGACCGCACCCGCTCCCTCTGGCCGTGGCGCGATTGGGTGATTCGGTCCATCAACGCAGACCAACCCTTCGACGAATTCACCCAGGATCAGCTGGCGGGTGACCTCGTCCCGCATCCGACCCTCGATCAGCAGGTGGCCACCGGATTCCTCCGCAATTCCATGGTCAACATGGAGGGAGGCGTCGAGCCGGAGAAGTTCCGGGTGGAGACCATCATTGACCGGGTGGACGCCGTGGGCCGTACCTGGCTGGGACTCACCATCGCCTGTGCCCAGTGCCACAATCACAAGTTCGATCCCGTATCGCAGCGCGAGTACTTTCAGTTTTACGATTTCCTCAACCAGGACGTCGAACCACGCGTCGAGGTGCCTGACACCGGCGTGCAGGCGAAGCGGGAGGCGATCATCGCCTCGGCACGCGCCATCGAGGATCGCCAGCGTGCGGACGCCGCAGTGAGCGCTCGGTTCAACCGCTGGCTGGAGGGGTTGTTGGCGCCGGTCACCGAGTGGCAGGTGCTGGAGCCCAGGGAGTGGCACTCCACACCGATGAAATTCGAGAAGCAGGAGGATTTCTCCCTGCTGGCCGGCGGCGACATCTACAGCACCAGCGTCCTGCGGGTCTGGGTGGACGTCCTGCAGACCCATCTCACCGGATTCCGCCTGGAGCTGCTGAACCACGGCAACCTGCCCTTCAACGGACCGGGCCTCGACGGCCGGGGCGACTTCTTGGTGGGCGAGTTCATGGCCGAGGCGATGCCGCTGCGGGAATTGGCAACACTCACTCCGGGCTCGACCAACGCCATCACCACCAACCGCATCACCTTCACCCGCGTGGCTGCGGATGCCGAGGGGCCTCTCTTCCCCGCGTCGGCCATGATCGATGGCGTGGTCACCAATGGGGGCTGGGCTTCCGCCCTCACCCGCGGACGCCGCAACGACGAGCGGCGCGCCGTGTTTCAGGCCGCCCAACCCTTCGGATTCGACGGAGGGACGCGTCTGCAAATCACGGTTCATTCCAAACCCAAGGACGGGCTGACCGCCAACGATGAACGCCTCTCCAATTTCATTCCCGGACGCCTCCGCCTCAGCGCCACCACGCAGGAAGGACCGCTGACGGTGGATCTGCTGAGCGAGCGGCAGCGGCGGATGCTGTCCGGAGGTATCGCCGCTCTCACCGATGATCAGCGCCGGGAGTTGTTGCGCGTCTTCCTCTTTCAGGATGCCGGGCTCGCGGACTCCGCGAAGGCCTGGGACGAGGCATGGAAGGATTGGCCGGCGGCGGAGGTCACCAGCCTGGGCCTGACGCAGCGCGATCCCCCGCGAAGCACGCGCATCTTCAAGCGCGGCGAGTGGCAGAAGCCCACGACGGCGGTCACCGCCGGAGTGCCCGCCATACTGCCTCCCTTCCCGGAGGGAGCGCCACGCAATCGCCTCGGCCTCGCCCAGTGGATCACCGCCACCAACAATCCGCTCACCGCGCGGGTCATCGTCAACCGCGTCTGGCAGCAGTATTTCGGTGTCGGACTGGTCACCACCCCGGAGGACTTCGGCACGCGTGCGGATCGTCCGTCGCATCCGGAACTGCTCGACTGGCTGGCGGCTGAATTCATGGCGCCGCAGATGCCGGACCCTGTCTCCGGCACCGCCCCGCGTCCGTGGAGTCTCAAGCATCTGCACCGGCTGATCGCCGGATCGTCCACCTATCGCCAGGCCTCGCGCTTTTCACCGGAGTCTCTGGAACGCGATCCCTACAACCGGTTCATCGCCCGCGGACCGCGGGTCCGGGTCGATGCCGAAGCGATTCAGGACATCGCCCTCAAGGCCAGCGGACTGCTCTCGCCCAAAGTGGGCGGACCCAGTGTGTTCCCCCCGCTCCCGGAGGGAGTGATGTCACTCGCCTATGGCCCCATCTCCTGGAACGTGAGCGAGGGCGATGACCGCTACCGGCGCGCGATGTACACCTTCTGGAAACGAAGCGTGCCGTATCCGGCCATGCTGACCTTCGATGCCCCGGCGGCGGAGCAGAGCTGTGTCCGGCGCAACCGCTCCAACACCCCCCTGCAGGCACTAACCACCCTGAATGATCCCACCTTCCACCAGGCCGCGCGCTGGCTGGCCTGGCGGGCGCTGTCCGCAGGAACCACGGACGAGGCCCGGACGTCCTGGGCCTTCCGCCAATGCGTGAGCCGGCCTCCGAATCCCCGGGAAGTCGCCGTGCTCTCGCGCCTGCTGTCGGAGGCCCGCACCGAATACGCCGCCAAACCGCGCGAGGCGGCGCAGTTCGCCTATGCGGATCCGAAGAGTCCGGCCCCCCTGCCCACCGGCGCCACCACCGCCGAACTGGCGGCCTGGAGCACGGTCACCCGGGCCATCCTCAACCTCGATGAAACGATCACCAAGGAGTGAGCCCGAGGGGGGCATTGACCCGGGCGCGAACACCGACAGGATGTCCGACATGAAAACATTCACGGTCAGGGAACTGGATCGAAGCCCGGCGGTGGTCCTGGATGCCGCCGAGACGGAGGGGGCCGTGCTGGTTCGACGCCGGGATGGGCGTTCCTACCGCATCTCTCCGGAACGCGCCGGCAGCAAATCCGCAACAGCCCCTGATTTTTCAGCGTGGCGCAAATCCGCCGGGATGCCCCGTCTCAAACAGGCTCAGGTCCGGGCGGTGGATCGACTGATCGCCGGCGAATGAAGGCGTATGCCGACAGCAATTTCCTGGTTCGGCTGCTCTACGAACTGCCGGAGAGCGGCGATGCAGAATCCCTGCTTGCCCAACTGAACGCCGCCGGCGGATTGCTGCCGATCACCTGGCTACACCGTGCGGAAACGGTCAATGCGCTCCACCTTCATGTCTGGCAATCGCGGCAACCCGGCCAGGCACGAGTCACTTACGAACAGGCGCTCGCGGCTACCGAGAAGTTTCGTTCCTCGGTATCCGAGCAGGCCGGCCTGTGCAGCAGCCGGTTGGTGCCAGCAGAGCTGGAGGCGAAATTTGAGGAACTGGCACTGCGACACACCGCCAAGCATGGCTTTCGGACTTACGATCTCCTCCACGTTGCCTCGGCGTTGCTCCTGGGGTGCCCCCTTTTCTGGAGTTTTGACCAGAAGGCCAATGACCTGGCGACACGGGAAGGACTAAAGCTCCGCTCGTCGCGACGACTCCCACACCGATCCGCATGAACCTATCCCTCGAACTCGATTACGAACGCCGGCGCTTTCTCACCCGCCGCTGGTTCTTCCAACAGTGTGGACTGGGACTGGGCTCGGTCGCCCTGGCCTCAATGCTGGGGGACCGCGCCGCAGCCGCGACGGTGGCGGGTCCGAACCCCATGACGCCTCGGCAGCCCCCGCTTCCGGCCCGGGCCAAGTCGGTGATCTATCTGTTCATGGCCGGCGCGCCCAGCCAACTGGAGCTGTTCGACTACAAGCCCACGCTGGCCAAGTACAACGGGCAGCCCGTGCCCAAGGATGTGCTGGGCGGACAGACCTACGCCTTCATCAAGCCGGACTCCGCGATCTACGCGCCGGAGTTCAAGTTCGCGCAGCACGGCAAGTCGGGTGCCTGGATGAGCGAGGCGTTTCCGGAACTGGCGAAGGTGGCGGACGACCTGACGATCATCCGCTCGATGAGCACCGACGCCTTCAATCATGCGCCGGGACAAATCTTCATGAACACCGGCTCGCAGCAGTTCGGGCGCCCGAGCCTGGGGGCCTGGGTCACCTATGGACTGGGCAGCGTATCCCAGGATCTGCCCGGGTTCGTGGTGCTCAATTCGGCCGGTGGACTGAGCGGCGGCGCCGGAAATTATGGCAGCGGATTCCTGCCCAGCGTTTTTCAGGGCGTGTTGTTCCGCAAGGGTGCGGACCCCGTGCTCTACCTGTCCAATCCCGCCGGCATGAGTTCCTCCCTGCAACGGAAGACCCTCGACGCCGTGAAGGAGCTCAACGAGGAGCGCCTGGGAGTGATCGGGGACCCCGAAATCGCCACGCGGATTAATGCCTTTGAAATGGCCTACCGCATGCAGACCAGCGCACCGGAGTTGACCGATCTCTCCCGTGAATCTGCCGAGACACTCGCCCTCTACGGCGCGGAGCCCGGCAAGGCGTCGTTCGCCAACAACTGCCTGATGGCCCGCCGCCTGGTCGAGCGGGGCGTGCGGTTTGTCCAGCTGTTCCATGAGGCGTGGGATCACCACAGCGATGTGAAGGGCGGCGTGAAGGCCCAGGCGGGACTCACCGACAAGGCCTGCGCGGCGCTGATCACCGATCTGCGACAGCGCGGGTTGCTGGACGACACGCTCGTCGTCTGGGGCGGCGAGTTCGGACGCACCCCGCAGGTCGAGGCCAGTGCCGAACTCCAGCGCAGCCTCGGACGCGACCATCATCCGCAGGCCTTCACCATGTGGCTGGCCGGTGGCGGCGCGAAGCGGGGCGTGACGGTCGGGGAAACGGATGACTTCGGATTCAACGTGGTGAAGGACAAGGTCCACGTCCATGACCTGCACGCCACCCTCATGCATCTGCTGGGCTTTGATCACGAGAAGCTCACCTTCCGCTTCCAGGGACGCGACTTCCGCCTCACCGACGTGCACGGCGAAGTCGTCACCAAGCTGCTCGTGTAGCCGCGCGGCGCGCGGAGTTTCAAGTGTTCAGTTTCTAGTTTTCAGCAGGAGAGCCGAAGGAAGAACAAGAGGGGAACGGCGCGGCGTTTCCTTCCGCCGTGGGAGCCAGCCCCTACACTCCCCCTTCCCCGCTGAACACTGAACACTGAACACTCCTGACTAACAGATGCGGAATCAGTCAAATTGGAACCAGTTGCATTCCGATGGCAGCGGCTTCGTTGTAGAGTCGTTTGAGGCGGTTTTTCTGACTGGAGGGGGTGAGACG
>JBDKKE010000122.1:0-9498 GCA_039796255.1 Verrucomicrobiota bacterium
GAACATTCTCCCGCACGGTGAGGTAGGGGACGAGGTGGAACAGTTGGAAGACGAAGCCGATGGACCGCGCCCGCAGGCGGCTTCGTTCCGCCGCGTCGAGGGCGTAGAGGTCGGTTCCGTCCACGGTGACCGTTCCGCTGTCCGGACGAAGCATTCCGCCGAGCGTCAGCAGGAGGGTGCTCTTCCCTGAACCGCTGGCGCCCTGCACCACCACGAACTCGCCCCGGTCCACCGAAAGCGAGAAGTCGTCGAGGCCCCGCACGTTTCCCTGCGGACCGCGGAATTCACGCCGGACATGGGTGCAGGTAACCATGGTTCAGTCGGCGCGCAGGCTGTCCGCTGGATCCTGGGCCACCGCCATCATGGCCGGCAGAAAGGCGGCAACGGCCGCCAGGGCCGGCGTCAGAAGGAGGGCCCATCCGAGCAGCGAATAATCGGGAGCCAGGGCTCCGGCGGTTACGGGGAAGATCTTTGGACCCCAATGCAGGGCCATCGCCGTTCCGGCAGCGAATCCCGCCACGGCACCCATCACCCCCAGGATCATGGCCCGGCCCAGGAACAGCGCCGCGATGGTGGCCGAGCTCCGGCCCAACGCCCGCCACAGTCCGATCTCGGAGCGCCGTTCGCGGACATTCAGCGCCATGAACACGCCAATCCACAGCGCTGCGGCCCCCAGGGCGGCCGGGACTGCGAACGCGGAGTAGCGCTCCGACATTTGCCGCTGCTTGGCCCGGGCATCGGCCAGGTGACGCACCTGCAGGACCCGCGCCTCGGGCAGCACTTCGGCCAGCACTTTGCGCAGCTGCGACAGCGGATCCTGGTCGGCGGTGAGGCAGAGGCAGTCGACCGCCTTGATCTCGCTGATCTGTCCGGGCAGCGAGAGCAGGGACTGGGCGTCGGATAAGGCGGTGAAGAGGCGGATGTCGTCGTCGGTGCCGCTTTCCGCCAGCACGCGGTCCACGGTGAATGGACGTCCTGACAAGGTCACCGTGCCGCCCCGCTGAACATCCAGGGAGCGGGCCAGCAGGGCCCCCAGATAGAGATGGCCCGGGGCAATCACGAAACCCATGGGCTGTTTCTTTTCTCCCGGACCTACCACGGCCGGTCCGAGTCCGGTCAGCAGCGCCTCATGACCCTGGATCGGAAACCGCCGCTCCAGGGTGGGAGTCAGGTGGTTGAAGGTGACGAAAATGCCGTGTTGGGCGGCCAGCTTTTCCACGGTCGAGGCGGGTAGGGTGAGGTCGGAGTAGCCGAGCTTCCAGAACCGGTCCGGATCGGTGTCCCGGGCCACAATGCGGAGATTGAATCCCAGGTCGCGCATGACCCGGCGCGTTTCGCGCTCCGCCGCGGCGCTGGTGAGGCGGACGGCCGTCAACAGGGCGACCGCCACCGCCAGTCCCGCGACCGCGAGAACGGTCAGGAAAGCGTGGTGACGCAACTCGCGCAGAATGGTGGGCAGCAGGGGCATTACAGATTTCGCGTTCCACGTCGTCCTACCCAGACGCCCGCCACGATCGTTGCCGCCAGTCCGCCCAGCACGACCACCCACAGGGAACTGGCGCCGGCCGTGTCCGGTTTCCGGGGAGGGGATTTTCCAGGCGTGGTGACGGCGGGCGCTTTGGAGTTTGTGGACGCTGAATCCTCAGCAAGTCCAGCCACTGCGTTCTCCTCACCTCCGCCGTCCACGGATTCCTCGGTGTATCCCAGGGCCAGCGCTGAGGCGGGGCGGCTCTGCCGGGTGCGGTCGCCCTCGCCTCGCAGAACAATCCGGCTGACCTCGGTCCGCACCATCGGATTCTCGGGATCAAATCCCAGGGTGCGCGCCGCGATCTGCTGAAGTTCGCGGTCCCACCGCCCGGGAATTACCGGGCCCTTCAGCCAGGCGCGGTCCAGATCGCATTCGCAGTCCTGTCCGATCATCACCAGCCGTTCCTGCACCGCGGTCCGGGTGATCATGGGGCCTTCCAACGGAACTCCCAGGCGGCGTCCACGTCCATACACCAGGGCCAGCCGTGGATCCGCGGCCGGTGCGGGGTCGAGTCCGAGTCCCCAGAGGAGCAGGGCCTCGCCGGATTGTTCGCTGACCGGCACCACCACCCGCTGGGGCGGAATCGCGACCGGTTTGGGCATGCCTGGCATCAACCGCTCCACTGCCCGTACCGCGGCGTCCAGGGTCTCCCGGGTCTGCCGGTTTGCGGAGGCATTGGTGCCTTCCACCAGCACCAGGACCGCGAACGACCGCAGGGCCTCACGCACGATGTCCTCGCGGCGGGGCGAGGTGGCCACCGATTCCATCAGACGCATGACCTCCTCGCGCTGGCGGGGCAGGGAGCCGGCCTTCACTAACTCCAGGCGCCTTCCCGTCGCGTCCGTGATGTGGAGTCCCGCGCCTCCCGACGCCGGTTCGGTACCTGTGGCAAACTCCACATTCGAATCCAGCAAGGCGCCCTCCGCCGCCTGACGGAAAAACGCGGCGACATCGCCGGAAACAACTCCCGGCGCCAGTTCCAGACGGTAGGCGCCCAGGCCGAGATCCACGAAGCCGGTGTCCCGGATGGAATAGCGGCAGGCTTCCAGCGGCAGAACCGTGGAGGACAGCACGAGGGCCAGCGATGGAAGAAGTCGGCGCATGAATTCCGGGAACCCAAACCTAGAGACCTCCGCAATCCAGACAACCGGGAACCCGACGTATTCGCAGAGTTGTCACCCGGTGCGTGGCCAGGTCGAGGGTGAGCAGTCGTCCGCCCAACACCTCCCCGAAGCCTGCCACCAGCTTGATCACTTCCATGGCAGCAAGACATCCCGCGGTTCCTGCAACGGCGCCGAAAATGGGGAACCGCCGGGTCCAGGTGGCGGATGGCTCCGGATACAGGCAGCGGAGGCAGGGGGTTTCACCGGGCAGAAAGGTGGTCAGGTGGATCTCCTGGGCGTACACGGCGGCCTCAATCATGGGCTTCCGCTGGGCGACAGCCTCCCGGTTCAGCAGGTAGCGCTCCCCGAACAGCGGGGCGCAGTCCACCACCACGTCGGCTGCGGCAACGAGGTCGCGCACATTGGACTCCGTGACATGGGAGGGGACGCTCTGGATCTGCACCCGCGGATTGAAGGCGCGAAGTCGGTCCACGGCGGAATCCACTCGCGAGGTTCCCATGTGGGCGTGGCTCATCAGGACCTGGCGGTTGAGATCCGCAGGCTTGAGGTCGCCGCCATGGGCGAGCACCAGGCGTCCAATGCCCGCCGCCGCCAGTTCCAGGGCCACCATTCCGCCCAGTCCGCCGATGCGAGACACCAGTACGGAGGCCGCCTGGAGACGACGCTGTCCGAGTTCCCCGAAACCCTCCACGGGCAGTTGCCAGTCACTGTGCGCCCGATCCTCCGGGGTCAGCTCAGGAAGTGTTTCAGCGGCTCGCGGGAGGTATCTGGATGTCAATCGATCCATGGTGCAGGCGCAGCAGGGTGTCCGCGAGGCGCTCCGCCTCGGCGAGATTATGGGTGATGTGCAGGACGGTGACGCCCGTGCGCGTCCGGACGCCTTCCAGGACCGTGCAGATGTCGGCGCGACTTTCGTCGTCCAGGGCGCTCAGGGGTTCATCCAGACACAGGATTCCCGGTTGAAAGGAGAGGGCACGACCCAGGGCGACCCGCTGGGTTTCTCCGCCGCTCAAGCCCTGGGGAACGCGGTCGAGCAGGGCCTCCAATCCCAGCCACTCGGCGAGTTCGCCGACCCGGACCCGGATGCGCTCCGGATCCCACCGGCGGATGACCAGCGCGAACTCCAGATGCTGGCGCACGGTGAGATGTCCGAAGAGCGCGCCTTCCTGCGGAACGAAGCCGATGCCGCGTGCGGCCGGCGGGAGGTCCGTGACGTCCTGGTCCTGCAGCCGGATCCGGCCCGCGCGGACCGGACGCAGTCCGCAGATCGCCTCCAGCAGCGTGGTTTTGCCGGAACCTGTTCGGCCCATGAGCACGCCATAGGCGCCCGAACGCAGGGAGAAGGAGATCTCCCGCAGTTCGAACCGGCCGACGCCGACAGTGACGCGTTCCAGCGAGATCATGTTACAGGGGGCGGCCCAGCGCGCTCTCCAACCCCTGGGTGCGGATCAGCAGCAGCACGGCCACCGCGGCCGCCACCATCAGCAGGGACACGGCGACGGCCGCCTCCAGGTTGCCCACGCTGAGTTCGAGAAAGACGGTGGTGGACAGGACCTCGGTTTTGAAGCGGGTGGCGCCCGAAAAGACCAGGATGGGGCCAAACTCCCCGAGCGCCCGGGCCCAGGCGAGAGTGCCCGCGGTGAGGACCCCGCGACGAGCTTCCGGGAGGATCACCATCCAGAAGGCCTGGCTCCGGCTGCATCCGAGAGTCAGGGCTACCTGTTCATGGCGCGGACTGATCTGGTCGAAGGTGGCCCGCAGGGTGCGGACGGCGAAGGCGCAGGCTACCATGAACTGGGCCAGGATGACGCTGGGGACTGCGTAGGTCACTGGAACCCACCGCTCCACCGCCCGGCCGGGAGGCGTCTGGAACAGGATCAACAGGCTGAGTCCGATGACCAGCGGCGGCAGCACGATGGGGATGTCCAGCAGCGCGTCCACCAATCCCTTGCCCGGGAATTTCAGCCGGGCCATGAGGTAGGCGATGGGCACCGCCACCCACAGCGACAGCAGCGCGGTCAGGGTGCAACTCAGGAGGCTCAGCCGGATGGCATAGCGGATCTCGGCGCTCTGCAGGGCCCGCCACAGGTGTCCGGGAGAGGTGTAGAACAGGTCGGCCACCAGCGTGGAAACCAGCAACAGCAGATAGCTTCCCGCCAGCACCGAAAAACAGATCAGAAAGGTCCGGTCCGAACGGCGGGAACGCCGGGCCGCATTCCCGCGCTCATCGTGGGGAGCGGATGGGGAACTCATGGCGTGGGGGTCACATCCCGCCAATGGAATCCCGCCTGCTCAAAGCGCTGCCGGGAGGCGGGCGAGCGTAGGTCCTCCAGAAATCGGGTCATGAGCTGCCCGTGTTCGGACGTGCGCCCCACGGCGTAGGGTTGGACCGCGAGCGCCTGGGGTTGCGGCAGTTCGACGGCGTCCAGGACGCCTTTTACCCCGCTGGCATTGGCGCCATAGACCAGGACGGCATCCAGGGAACCGGTGCGCAGTTGGTTGACCAGGAGGTCCGCGGTCGGGGTCTGGACGCGCACATTGGCCATGACGTTCGACAGCAGTCCCTCGGAACGCAGCAGGCGCACGGTGAGCGCTCCCAGCGCGCTCTGCTGTTCGTTGGCCACGCCCAGGGCCAGGCCGGGACGGGCGAGATCGGCGAGGGAGCGCAGCCCCTTGGGGTTTCCGGGAGCGGTCAGAATGACCATGCGGGTATCCGCCAGTTCCCGTGAGGGACCAAAATGGGAGGCCACATTGGTCATGAAGGAAACGTCACAGGCGAAATAGGCATCGGGACGCTGCCCGGCACGGATCTGGGCGGTGAGGATTCCGCAGCCATTATAGATGCGGTTTACCGTCACTCCCTCGCGCTGCTCAAACAGGCGCACCGTTTCCTCAATGGCCACCCGGTTGACGCCGCCGCTGTACAGCACGACTTCCGGACGCTCCCTCCAGACGTCTCCCTCCACGACAGAAAATCCGGCCTGGGCAAACACAGGAAGGCCGCGGTCGCGAGCGCCCAGAAAACGGGCGAACTTCAGCGCCTCCGCTGGCTGATCGCAGAAGGTGAGCACCCCGACGCCCACTTCGCCCACCGAGCCATCCAACTCCGGTGCATGCACCGCCTCCAGTTCCGGATACTGGGCGACGGTGGCATCCCAAAGGATGCCGGCATCCACCGTGCCCAGCTTCACGTCGTTGGCCACGTCATTCACTGTGGGTTTGAGCACCTTGATGCGCGGCTGGATGGCCG
This sequence comes from Verrucomicrobiota bacterium, assembly GCA_039796255.1. Classification (GTDB taxonomy): domain Bacteria; phylum Verrucomicrobiota; class Verrucomicrobiia; order Limisphaerales; family UBA9464; genus UBA9464. Next base: position 5,903 of record JBDKKE010000122.1, read on the forward strand.
CCCAATCTCCGGAACGTTCCAGTGCCTGCTGGGTCACTCGTCCGATGGCGGTGGCCTCGGGGTTGGCGTAGGCGATCTGGACATCGGGGCGCTGCAGGTCCCGCAGGGAGGTGATCTTGCGGGGATTGCCCCGCGGCACGGCGATGACCGGGGTCATGCGGGCCAGCGGGATCACCTCGGCGAGCACGCCGTTGGAACGGGCGGCGTCGAGGAAGGAATTGTCGGCGGCCAGGAAGAGGTCGCCGCGCCGCGCTACTCGGAGATTGTTGAGCAGCAGCCCCGAGCCGCCGAACTGCAACTGGACGGATACTCCGGTGAGCTGCTCGTACTCGCGGGCCACGGTCTCGACCGGACCCTTGAGCCCTGCGGCGCAATACACCAACAGCGGACGGCGCGCCGCCTCCGACGGCCGGTTCCGGGGATTCCAGAAGAGCAGGGCCGTCAACACGACGATGGCCAGCAGGGAGCCGGCGACGATCTTGCGGGCGGGATTCATCCGTGGAAGGCGGTGGCGTCGAGGGCCTGACGAAACCGCTGCGCAAACTCTTCGATGTCCGCTTCGGAGTGTTGCTGCGACAGGTAGAGCTTGGTCCCCATTGGATTCAGAAACACACGGCGGCGCAGGAGCTCCAGCATGACCGCCCGGCCACGTTTCCGGTCACTGGCGAGCCAGGTGGTCTGATCCACCACCGGTGTCGCCGAGAAGGCCACCTGAGCCAGCGGACCATCCCCAAGAATCTGGGCCGGAACTCCGGCACTGGTGACGGCGTCCTGCAAGAGTTGGCGGAAACGCCGCCCGGCCGCGTGGAGGCGCGCGTGAAACCCGGGTTCGGAAAAGACGTCCAGCGCCGCCAGGGCCGCGGCACAGGAAACCGGATTACCGCCGGTGGTGGATGCCGACCAGGCGTAGTTCGGGCCCGGCAGTCGGTGCTCGTTGACAGCCTCCATCAGGTCGGCGCGCCCGCCATAGGCTCCAATGGGAAAGCCGCCCCCGAGGGCTTTGCCGTAGGCGACCAGGTCGGGGATCACCCCGTAGTATTCCTGCGCGCCGCCCAGCGCGAGGCGGAAGCCGGTGACCACCTCGTCAAAGACGAGGACGATTCCCAGCTTCCGGGTCAGCTCGCGCAGTCCGGTGAGAAAACCCGGCGCGGGCGTCAGGCAGCGGTGCAGCGGTTCCACAATCACCGCACCCAACTCGCCGGCGTACCGCTGCAGGATTTCCGCCGTGGCCGCCAGATCGTTGAAGGGGGCTACCAACACATCCCGTTCCACCCAGGCGGCGCCGGCACCCGACGGATCCGACAGCGGCAGGGCGGAGGGGCGTCCGTTCAGCATGCTGGTGACCCCGACCGGATGCTGCCCGTGATAGGCTCCCTCGAACTTCAGGACCTTGGGACGTCCGGTCGCGGCCTGGGCCACCCGCAGGCACAGCATGGTGGCTTCGGTTCCCGACGCCACGAAGCGCAGTCGCTCGGCGCAGGGGGAGAGCGACATCACGCGTTCCGCCAGTTCCAGTGATCGCCGGCTGACCGCGGCGAAATTGATGCCATCGACCGCCTGCTTCGCCGCCGCCTCCACGACCTGCGGATGAGCATGCCCCACCAAGGCCGATCCCCAGGCCATGGTGTAGTCCAGATACTCGTGCCCCTCGGTGTCCCAAACCCGCGAACCCCGACCCCGTTCGAGCACCGGCACCATGTCTGCAGGAATGCCATACTCGCCGTTGGAACCGGCGGGAAAGGCGGCCAGAGAGCGTTGGCGATATCCGGACAGGGGAGAAGCGATGGTCATTCGACGGGCGTCAGCGTGGGGGATTCGTGGATCCGACTGAAGGAAATCAAAGTGACGAGCAGGTGGCGGGATCCCGACTGGAGTTCAGCCGGGTGCGATCCTGCCCCTTCCACTGCGATTCCCGCATCGAATCCGCGAAACCCTCCCACGTGACCCGGGCCGCGAAGCATCCCCCAAGGTGGGTACCGGGGCTGCGGAAGTAGCGGCAGTAGCCGATAGCCGATAGCCGATAGCCAATAGCCAATAGCCAATAGGCGATAGGCGATAGGCGATAGGCGATAGGCGATGGGCGATGGGCGATGGGCGATAGGCGATAGGCGATAGGCGATAGGCGATGGGCGATGGGCGATGGGCGATGGGCGATGGGCGACGACGGACCAATGACCCCTCCTGACCGACAGCAATCAACTACTGACGAGTCTGCTCCTCTTCCTGAGCTTGCCGACTCTCCCGGCGTCCGCAGGCGCCGTTTCCGGAACAGTGGAGGCAGGCGCAGCCGGACTCCTCGTGAGGGTGGTCATGATCGCCGGCCGAGGACTGCAGGAGAGGGTTCACCGGTCCGCTGCTGATACCGGGATGCGCAGGGGATTGGGTGTCTCCCTGGGTTTGGGCGTTTTTCTCCCGGAAGGTGACGGGTAGGGACGCGGTGGGTCCGGCGGAATTCATGGAGCCATTGGATGGGTTTCTCCTCTTCCCCGCCCAACCGACCTTGGCGGCTGCACATCCAAAATTGCCCTGTCCTATCGAAGCGGTCCCTAACCTTGAGCCAATGACGAAGGCAGAAGGCAGAAGGCGGAAGGCGGAATGAAGAAGGCAGAATGACCACCGACCACCGACCACCGATTACCGACCACCGATTACCGATTACCGATTACCGATTACCGATTACCGATTACCGATTACCGATTACCGACCACGGTCCCTTACCTCCCTTCCCGTCCTAACTGATCAATCATCTCTGCCAGACGGTCCAGATCCATGCCGGGAGGGGCGGCGTGCAGGATCCAGAGCAGATCCTCGCGGGCACCGGCGGGATCGCCAGAGGCCGATCGAAGTCGGGCTCGATCCACCCGCTGGGCCGCCTCGGCGCGGGACTCTCCCGCGATGGCGACCAGAAGATCCGCGTATCGCAGGGAAGCCTGAGATCCCTCTTCGCGTTCGGTGAAGGACTGCAGGTTGCCCAGCAGGCGCACGATCATCTCCCGCTTGGTTGCCGGACGCATGCCCTCGGTGCGGACCGGCACCCCGGCGAAACTGGAACCCAGTTCGTCCGCCTCGCTGTGAGTCAGCGTCTGGCCTCCGTTGAAGACATCCATCAATCGCTCCGGTTCGCCCGGAGGGGCGTGTTTGACCAGGAAGTGGCCGGGGAGCGGGACGCCCTGCACATGTTGGACACCGGCCCGGTCCGCCAGAGCCATGAAGACGAAGCTCAGGGTGATGGGGAGACCCTCACGATCGTCCAGGACGGCATTGAGGTGGCTGTTGGCGAGGTTGTAGTAGTCGTGCCGGCTGCCGTGGAATCCGTTCTCCTCGAACAGGAATTTTCGCAGGAGTTCCACCCGTTCGGCGGCCGGCAGTGCTTCCTTGAATCGCCCCCGCAGTTCGGCACCCAGGTCATCGAGTTGTTGACGGTACACCTCGGGGTCCAGGTCCGGATGGTCGATCCGGGCAACGAGCAGTGCGGCCCGTGACAGGTCAATGGACTCTTCCGGACGCCCAAGTTCGGCCACCAGATCGTCGCGCACCTGCTCCCGATTCAGGCGCTGGGAGAGTTCCCGCAGGCGGCCCGCTTCGAGTTCCAAAGC
>JBDKKE010000123.1:0-2949 GCA_039796255.1 Verrucomicrobiota bacterium
CAATCCATCCGACGACCGACGAGGAACCACGGATGGCACGGATCAACACGGATCAGCAAAGAAAAGGAGCCGCCTTCTTGAATCAACCTTCCCCTGATGGACCAGAGTTTCTTCTCCCATCCGTGTTTATCCGCGCCATCCGTGGTCCAAAAATTCTTTGCCCCCGGTGGATCGCACCGGCGACCCGCCTGCCTGTCATGATTTTTAAAGCCATGTTTGTGGCCGTGGTTGCGGTCGCGACTTTGCCGCTGCTGGCGCAGAATGGGGACCGTGTGGGGGAGACGCAGCGGGAGGTCGTGCCCCAGGACCGCATTCCGCCCGCACCGCTCCTGAGCCCGGAAGAGGAGGCCGCCACGTTCCGTCTGCCCCCGGGATTTCGCGCGGAGTTGGTGGCGGCGGAACCGCTGGTTGAATCCCCGGTGTCCATGCAGTTCGACCCTCAGGGACGCCTCTGGGTGGTGGAAATGACGGGCTACATGAATCACCTCGACGGGTCCGGCGAGGGAAAGCCCAGCGGGCGGATCGTCGTCCTGGAGGATACCAACGGTGACGGACGCATGGACCGACGCACGGTCTTTCTCGACGGACTGGTGATGCCCCGTGCCCTGATGCTGGTGGAGAACGGGGCGGTGGTGGCCGAACCCCCCAGGCTGTGGTTTGCCCGGGACACCAACGGGGACGGACGCGCCGACTTGAAGGTGGAGATCGCCAAGGACTACGCGACGCAGAACGATCCCCAGCTGGGTGATAAATCCAATCCGGAGCACGCCAGCAACGGGCTGCTCTGGGCGCGGGACAACTGGGTGTATTCCGCGAACCACACCCTGCGGATGCGGTGGAATGGCAGTCCGACCAATTGGCTGAAGGAGCCGACGATTTTTCGCGGGCAGTGGGGGTTGTCCCAGGACGAACGCGGACGCCTCTTCCACAATTCCAATTCGGATCAGATCCGCGCCGATTTGATTCCGGACTCCTATCTGGCGAGGAACCCCAACCTGCGCGCGCCCTTTGGTGCCAATGTGCAGTTGGCGAAGGATCAGCGGGTGTGGACCGGTCGGGTGAATCCGGGAGTGAACCGGGGGTATCAGCAGGGACAACTGACTCCCGAGGGACGGCTGGCCACCTTCACCGGGGCATGCGGACCGGTGGTGTATCGGGGGGATCAGTTCGGACCCGAGTTTCAAGGCGACGTATTCCTTTGCGAACCGACGGGAAACTTCATCCGACGCAATCGCCTGCTGAATCAGAATGGCCTGTTGACCGCCACCAATGCCTACGACCAGGCGGAATTTCTCACCTCCACCGACGAGCGGTTCCGTCCGGTCAATCTCTTCAACGGACCGGACGGTGCGCTCTACGTGGTCGATCTGTACCGGGGCCTGATCCAGCACCGCATTTATCTCACCAGCTATCTGCGCCAGCAGATCGAGTCGCGCAGTCTGATGTCCCCGGTGGATCACGGCCGCATCTGGCGCATCGTGAACACCAACCAACCCCTCGTTCGGGGGAGGCCATTGGATGCCCGGGCCGCGACCACCGAAATGGTGGCCCGGTTGGCGGATCCGAATGGCTTCTGGCGCGACACCGCCCAGCGTTTGCTGGTGGAACGCCGCGACCCGGCCGCAACCCCGGCCCTGCAGCAGATGGTGCGCACCAATGCGACGTCCGCACCCGGTAGGCTGGCAGCGTTGTGGACCCTGGAGGGACTGGGCACGCTGGACCTGCCGACGATTGAAGCGGCACTGGCGGACAGCGATGGTGCGGTGCGGTCCGCAGGGCTGCGGCTGACCGAGCGTTTTCTTTCCGGACCGGAACGGGAGTCGGCGCTGAACCTCATCTACCGCCGCGCGGGCTTCATTCCTGCGGAGGAGCAGATCCAGTTGATGCTCACCCTGGGTGAAGTGAAGACGCCGACTGCGGACGCCATTCTGCGGGCGCTGCTGATGAACACCGCCCCGGATGCACTGCGGTTGAATGCAGCGTTGAGCGGACTCGGAGGCCGCGAGCTGGAGTTTCTCGAGGCGCTGATTGCGGATCCGAATTGCAGCACGGTCCAGGAAGGGCACATCGCGCTGCTTTCCGGACTGGCCCGCTGCATCACCCATGAGGCACGTCCGGCGCGGGTGGCCCATTTGTTGAAACTGATCGCGGGCTGCAAACCCGGGGACTGGCAGCAACTCGCCCTGCTCGACGGCATGGTGGCCACGCTGCCGGCGCCGGCGCGTGCGGGACAGCCACCCCCGGCGGTGAAGCCCATCGTCTTCGATGTCGAGCCGCCGGCGTTGGCGGCCCTCCGCACGGTGGACTCACCCAACGTGCCCAATCGCCTGGCGCGCTTGGATCCGCTCTTCGGCTGGCCTGGTAAGGCCGGGTTTGTGGCGCCGGTTCAGGTGGTGCCCCTGGCGGGCGCCGAGGGGGAGAGCTTCCAGCGGGGCCGCGAATTGTACACGGTCGTCTGCGGGGCGTGTCATCAGCCCCATGGCCGCGGGCAGGAGGGCCTGGCACCCCCGTTGCTGGATTCCGAATGGTCCACCGGCAGCGAGCAGCGGTTGATCCGCATCGCACTTCATGGGGTCCGGGACGCGCTGGTCGTAAAAGGGGTGACGTGGAACCTGGCCATGCCCGCCTTTGCCGAAGCGTTAAAGGATGAGCAGATCGCCGACTTGCTCACCTACATCCGACACGAGTGGGGACACTCGGCGCCGCCGGTGAAGCCGGAGACGGTGAAGGCGGTGCGGGAGGCGACCCGGGACCGGGAGGACTCATGGACGGAGGCGGAATTGCTGAAGGTGCCGTGAGTGGTGCGAAGGGGAAGGCGGGCAAGCCGGCAATGCGAGCTATGCGGGCAAATCGGACGAACTGCAGACCTAGCCCCGACGGCGTGCCGCAGAATCGCGAGGAGATCAAGGTGCTGTTCATGATCGGACAACTCCGCATTCCCTTCCTCGT
>JBDKKE010000124.1:0-3064 GCA_039796255.1 Verrucomicrobiota bacterium
GGGAATAGTCAGGGACTCGGATACCTCGTCCCTCCCGGAATTCCTCCACGGAGGGTCGAGCTTCGCGAGTCCCCAACATCCTCCGATTGCGTTCCGGAACATCCCAACGGAGAACGCGGGAAGCCCACACGGCCAGGGGAAGCCCACTCGCCCAGGGCTACCCGCGTTCTCCTTGGGGACTCCACGGGCGCTGCGGGAATAGTCGGGGGCTCGGATACCTCGCCCCTCCCGGAATTCCTCCACGGAGGGTCGAGCTTCGCGAGTCCCCAACTTCCTCCGGTTGCGTTCCGGAAGATCCCAGGGAGAACGCGGGAAGCCCACACGCCCAGGGCTACCCACGTTCTCCTTGGGGACTCCACGGGCGCTGCGTGAATAGTCGGGGGCTCGGATACCTCGTCCCTCCGTTCGTTCCTCCGCGGTTTCAGGGGGTGCTGCGCAGGGCGTACAGGCGGGTGGCGGTGCGAATCAGCAGGCGGTCGCCGGCGAGGGCGGGAGTGGCCATGCACATGTCGTCGTCGGAGAGTCGGTTGGTGTGCAGCAGTTCAAAGCGGTCGCCGGCGCGCAGCACGTAGCAGACGCCGTCTTCATTGAGGCAGTAGACGTGTCCGTTTGCCGCCCAGGGAGAGGCGGTGAAGGCGAAGCCGTCGGGGAGGCGTTCGCGGTCGTAGAGGACGCGACCGGATTTCGCATCCACGCAGCTCACCAAGCCGCGGTCGAAGAGAACGTACAGGCGTCCCTCGTAGTACAGCGGGGACGGATTGTAGGGTCCGCCGACGGGATCCGACCAGGCGATGAAGGCGTTGTTGGTTTCGCCGGGCTTCAGGGAAATGTCGCCGGCGGCGCCGGGACGCAGGGCGTAGAGCGGACGGAACTTGTCGCCGACATAGCCGGAGGACACGAAGAGCAGTCCGTCGCCCGCGCAGGGGGTGGGGATGGCAATACTGGACATGCCACGGAAGGACCATAGTTCCCGTCCGTCGAGATCGTAGCTGCGCACGGCCCGGGTGCCGGTGGTGACCAATTCGGTGCGGCCGGCGTGGCTCCAGACAAAGGGAGTGGACCAATTGCTCTTCTCGTCGCGATCCACGCGCCAGAGTTCCTTCCCGGTCTTCGCGTCGAGGGCCATCAGTTCGGCGTGATCGTCGTTGTCGTTGATCACGAAGAGGCGTCCGTCGTGCAGTATCGGTGAGGCCGCCGTGCCCCAGCCGTAGCGCGTGGCGCGGGGATCGAGGGGGCGCGACCACACCGGTTCGCCCTGCGTGGTCAGGGCGAAAAGTCCCACGCCACCGAAGAGGGCGTACACCCGTTCGCCGTCGGTCACCGGAGTTTCTGCGCCGTAACTACTCTTCAGGTGGATGGGCGTCTTGGGCGCGCCGCGGTGCACCGCCTTTTCCCACGCCATCCCGCCCGTCGCGAGATCGAGTCCGATGACCTTCCACGCATGCTCGGACCGGGGCGGCTCAGGACGGTCCCCGCCAAAGTACAGGCCCTTCTTGGGGGGCTCGGACTCGCCGGAGTTGACCACCGCGGTCAGGAAGATCCGGTCGCCCCAGGTGATGGGCGAGGACCAGCTGCGACCGGGTAGATTGGTTTTCCAGGCCACGTTCTCCGTCGCTGACCAACGATCCGGCACGTGGGTGTTGGTGCTGATTCCCGCGGCGTTGGGGCCGCGGAACTGGGGCCAGGGGGACTGGGCGTTACCGCCGACTGCGAGGGCCAGCCACAACGTCAGCGCGGTAAGGAACGAGGAGAAGGCAGGGGGTTCCATGGAGGGAAAATGCTGGAATGACACAGACAGGGAAACCCCGGGTCGGGAAGGGGAATCCTTCGATGTCCCTGGCTCCTTCCGCTCCGCAGGTCCGGGAAGCGCTGATCGAACCAGTGCGGTTCAATCCCACCAGAAATACCAGTAGTTCGAGTTCTGGAGCGCGGCGGCGAGGTGGGCGATGCTGCCGTGGCCCTGATCCACGATGTCCGCGCACAGGAGGTACTGTTCCCTCGCCAGTTCCAGGGCGGCTTCGCGGGTGGTGGGTGGGTCGCTGACGGTGAATTCCAACACGTCGTGCGTGGCGGACACGATTTCGGCCCCGTAGCGCAGTTGCCAGCGGCGGGCGAACGCGGCCAGGACCGAGGCGTCGGGACACTCATTCCAATCGCCCATGCCGGTGTGGATCGGCACCTCCCACGAGTGGGTGGTTGGAATACGTGCCAGGCAAACCACGGGGTAGGGCTCCAAAGTGAGCGGATCCCGGTGGCTGGAAATCTCGCCGGATGCCGGAGCCTCCGCGGGCCAATCGCCGTCGCCCGCGCCCGATTCCTCGGCCTCCGACGATTCCGCCAGTCGCTGAGCCAGCCATGCATCCACGTCCAGTTCGTTGGCCCGCCCGATCCATTCCGTCGTGTCCCCTTCGCGGCAGTCCCGACACTCCTTCAGCATCTCGATGTCGTCGTCCGTTCCGAGGAGTACCGTCGTAAATCCGGCGTCGCGGCCTTCGGACTGCAATCGCTCCAGGTGGATGAGGGCCTCGGCGCCCGGACAGCGGGCGATTTCCATCGGGCCCGCCGGCTCGAATACCAGTTCGGCAGCGCGATGGTTTTGGGGAGATTGGTTCGATGATTGATCCCCTTCGCGTCCCAGAATGCGATCCAGCCAGCCCATGACTTAGACATGCAATCATCAGGATTCCTCCGGCGAAAGGGCGAATTCAGCCCCCGGCAGAGCGATCGGACGAGATTGGAGGGACGAGGTATCCGAGTCCGTGACTGACTCCGCAGCGCCTGTGGAATGGCCAGCGGGGAACGTGGGTAGATTTGGGCGTGTGGGCTTCCCGCGATCCCTGTTGGGGTGCGCCGGCACGTGACGGGGGAATTATGGGGACTCGTAAAACTCGTCCCTCCGGCGGGAGGGACGAGGTATCCGAGTCCGTGACTGACCCCGCAGCGCCTGTGGAGTGGCCAGCGGGGAACGTGGGTAGATTTGGGCGTGTGGGCTTCCCGCGATCCCTGTTGGGGTGCGCCGGCACGTGACGGGGGAATTATGGGGACTCGTAAAACTCGTCCCTCC
>JBDKKE010000125.1:0-3097 GCA_039796255.1 Verrucomicrobiota bacterium
CCGGCCATTGGTTCTTCGGTGTGGCGGCCCACCAGAGACCCCCACCTTCGGCCCGGCAGGCGGATCCAGCCTGACTCCAGGCCCCGGCCCAATCATTGCGGGAAGCCAGCCAGAACAGACCTTTGCTGCGAAGGATCCCCGGCCATTCGGATTCGATGCAGGCCCGGAAACGCAGCGGATGAAAGGGTCGGCGGGCCCGGTAGACCCAGCTTCGGATCCCATACTCTTCGGTCTCCGGAGTCACCTCGCCACGCATTGTCTTCAGCCACCCGGGAGCCCGCTGCGCCGACTCCCAATCGAAAAGCCCCGTCTGGATCACCTCTCCCACGGAGACCCGGCCGAATCGGCTGATCACCTGACGCGCCCGCGGGTTGAGCGCCCGGAGGATGCCTTCCAACTGGCGCAGCTGGGCTTCGTCGACGAGGTCCACCTTGTTGAGGACGATCACATCGGCGAACTCGACCTGCTCGATCAGCAGGTCCACGACGCAGCGTTCGTCGTCTTCGGCCCGGGCCTGCCGGCGGTCGGCGAGGCTGTCTTCGCTCGAGTAGTCGCGGAGGAAGTTGTAGGCGTCCACCACGGTCACCATGGTGTCGAGCCGCGCGAGGTCGTTCAGGCGATGGCCCTCCTCGTCGGTGAAGGTGAACGTCTCGGCGACCGGCAGCGGTTCGGAGATGCCGGTGCTTTCGATGATCAGACAATCGAAACGACCCTCCCGTGCGAGCGCCGCCACTTCCTTCAGCAGATCCTCGCGCAGCGTGCAGCAAATGCAGCCGTTGGACATCTCGACGAGCTTTTCCTCGGCTCGGTTGAGGGCCGCACCGCCGCCTTTGACGAGCGCGGCGTCGATGTTCACCTCGCTCATGTCGTTGACGATGAGGGCGACCCGGCGGTGCTCGCGGTTGTGGAGCAGGTGGTTGAGCAGCGTGGTCTTGCCGGCACCCAGGAATCCGGAAAGTACGGTCACTGGAATCGGTGACGATCGAATAGGGATCATGGAAGGCGATGGGTTCAGGATCGGTGATGCCAGTAGGCCAGGGATCGGTTGAGGTGATGGGTGACCCAGAGAACGACACCGGCCGTGGCCGTCAGGAAGACCTCAGCGATCTCACCTGATCCGGAGGCGGATCCGTTTCGGGCGGTGATGAGGCAGAACCACCCGGGCAGGGCCCAGGCGAACACCCTGGATGCCCGGTGCACCGACCAACCTTTCAAGACGGCGACGATGCTGAGCAGGATGAGGGTCCACGCAACGATCCCATGGGCGGTCTCCCCGGCTAGTGATGGGACGAACGGTGCAACCCAGGGCGCATGGATGCAGTGCATGACGGCACCGGTGGACAATCCGGCGCAAATCCGGTCGATGTAATTGGAATCGTCGGGTCCGGTGATCATCGGGGGGTGGAGACGGGAATGGCTGTTGCTTGCAGTCCAAATCTGGAGCGCGGGGTTCGATGGTCGAACGCCCATCGTTCGTAGGCTTCAACCCATGCCAGCAGCAGGGAGCTGGCGCTCGAAAACCGGGCCCGTTCATCGGGCGACCGTGGGACGACCCCGTGGGAGGTGGCAGCACCGCCGGGGGTTGGGGGTTCCTGACCGGTGAACAGGTAGACCTTGCCGACTGGCCGCAGGAACACGATGCCGGCCCCCGTCTCGCTGTAGATTCCGGCGCAGGTGGAGTGCAATTCGATCCAATGGTCCGCCCATCGGCATCGGTAGCGACTGCTTCCCGGTTGTCCGGGTATACGGAATCGGATCATCCCGAACCGGATCAGCAGATTCCCCTCCGGATGCAGCACGTCTCGGCCCCAGCGGCTCATTTGTATCCCCAGAACTTGGCGGGATTCTCGCCGTAGGTTGTTCAGAGACGGAGCGGTGTTTTCAACACCAACCATTAACCTGGGTGAATGCAAGTCGTTTGCAATGACTGGATGGGATTTGGAGGATCGCATCATGAGGGGGCCGTTAGCGGGCGCGGTAAAAACGGTTCGGGGAGCTCGAACCAACCGGCACCGTCACGGTGACGGGGTCGAACCCCGGGGTCACTGTTCCGACCGCATCCCAATGGAGCAGATCTGGGGACGTCTCCAGGTACGTGGTCTTCCCCGGTGTTCCTGAAAGGGAAAAATCGAGATTCCCGGGGCCTCCCAGTCGCGGGCTTCCAAGAATGGGCAGTGATTCCGGCAGTGGTTCAACGGAGAAGAGGATCGGTGTTTCGGCGCTCCAGGCATTGGTGCCATCGAGCTGGGCGCGTGCTTGGAACCAGACCGTGGTGAGGCCCGGCGCCGAGAAACCCAGATTGTGGTGATGGTGGGCTCCGATAGGCAGCTCCAGGCGGTCCCTCTCGGTCAGCCCATCCCGGCTTTGCACCGTTAGTGCCAAGCCACCGGTTCCGTCGAATTGCCAGACACAAAAGTGGGCGGGGCCTTCGATCCGGCGGACGAACAGGTCGAGCACCTGTGGGCTCAACTTGAGGCCCTCCGTGGTGAGACCCAAAAACAAAAGCCTTGGATCCTGACTGGCCGGAAGCACCCACAGTTGGGAGTCCACCGGTCCCAGGGTTTCAAAACCCGGGGGGATGGTGAGTTGGGCCGCCTCAGGAATGCGGATCACGGTTTGACTCGAAATCCGGTTGGTAAACCTCAGGTGGTCGCGGAGCACCACTTGAAGAAGGTTGGTTCCCTCCGGGGAAATCACCACTTTGAGGTCGACGTGCTCAGTGGTCAGAGGGTGACGAACGACGCCGCTCTGAGAGAGGGCCGGCGTGCCAGCCCCCAACCCTGCGACCGAGAGGCAAAGTCCGCCGATCCAGCCCAGGCTTTGCCACTCTGAGAGGCAACAGGTTCGTTGAGTCATGTAAGAAAGCGCGGAATCGAGTGTTCAGATCTTGAAGACTGGCCTCCATCCCAAACAGGTCAGTTGGACCGTTTGCGCAGTACCCAAGCCCCGAAACCGACCCCGGTGAGGGCCAAAGCCCAGGTGGAGGGCTCTGGAATCACCTGAAAGCGGTAGGTGGCCGGATCGCTGGAGCGCAGGCCGTCGATGAGGTGGTTGCCCGAGGCCTCGAGGGTCACCAGATAGTCGCCAGGGGCCGAGA
>JBDKKE010000126.1:0-4676 GCA_039796255.1 Verrucomicrobiota bacterium
CTGTCCGTCCGGTAGGGCGGGTGATCCTGAAAACGCCATTTCGAATCACCGCAAAGAACGCACAGAACACAAAGACGGGAACTCCCGACGAGTAAGGCAGCTTCTCCAAACGACCTTCTCTGTGCTCTTTGCGTTCTTTGCGGTTTCCTCCGGCTCCTCATTCCAGGGTGATCGGTCCCGACGGTGGGTGATCCGGTGAGTCCGGTTGGGGGAACGCCTCCACTTTCCTTTGTATCTCCGGGGGGGGATTCCGTAACACTCTGCGAACGCTATGCCGTCCCGAGCCAACGCTCCTCTTTCTCCGTCCCTGTCCGTCGTCCGTCCGTTTCAGAAACTGATGGCCGCCAATCGCTCTGAAATTGCCGTCCGGATCTTCCGCGCCGGCACCGAACTCGGACTGCGCACGGTCGCGATCTTCGCCCAGGAGGACCGCTTCTGCATTCACCGCTTCAAGGCCGACGAATCGTATCTCGTCGGACAGGGCAAGGGTCCGGTCGCCGCCTACCTGGACATCGAGGGTATCGTGGCTGTGGCGAAGGAGACCGGTGTGGACGCCATTCACCCCGGCTACGGCTTCCTCAGCGAGAATCCCGAGTTCGCCCGCGCCTGCGCCCGCGCCGGCATCACCTTCGTGGGACCGCGTCCGGAGGTGCTGGACATGATGGGTGACAAGACCGCTGCCCGCGCGCTGGCCAAGAAGATTCGGGTGCCGGTCCTGCCCGGGACCGAGGAACCCATAACCGACCGGGATGAGGCGTTGAAGGCCGCGCGTCTGATTGGCTTTCCGCTGATCATCAAGGCGGCCTTTGGCGGTGGCGGACGCGGCATGCGGGTGGTGAAGAAGGAAGGGGACCTGGCCGGCCTGCTGGACGAGGCGCAGGGCGAGGCGGGACGCGCCTTTGGCAATTCGGCGGTCTTCCTGGAGAAGTACATTCCCCGCGCCAAGCACATCGAGGTGCAGATTCTGGGGGATCAGCACGGGAACGTGATCCACCTCTACGAGCGCGACTGCTCGGTGCAGCGGCGGCATCAGAAGGTGGTCGAGGTCGCCCCCTCCTTTGGCCTTCCGGAGACCGTGGTGCAGGAGTTGTGCGATGCCGCAGCGCGTATCGCCCGGGAGATCCGCTACGACAACGCGGGCACCATCGAGTTCCTCTATGACCTGGACCGCCATGAGTGGTTCTTCATCGAGATGAACCCGCGCATCCAGGTGGAGCACACCGTGACCGAGGTGTTCACCGGACTCGACCTCGTCCGCGCCCAGTTGCTCATCGCGCAGGGGCATTCCCTCCACTCCGCGGAGGTGGGCATGCCGGCGCAGGACCAGATTCCCCGCCACGGCTATGCCATCCAGTGCCGGGTGACCACCGAGGATCCGGAGAACAAGTTCATGCCCGACTACGGCAAGCTGCTCGCCTACCGGTCCCCGGGCGGCTTCGGCATCCGGCTGGACGGCGGCATGGGATACTCGGGGGCGGTGATCACCCCCTTCTATGACTCCATGCTGGTGAAGGTGATTGCCAGCGGACAGACCTACGAGATTGCCATGGACCGCATGGCGCGGGCCCTGTCGGAGTTCCGCATTCGCGGGGTGAAGAGCAACATTCCCTTCCTGGAGAATGTCATCCGCCACCCGAATTTCCGCAGCGGCCAGGCGACGACCACACTCATCGACACCTCGCCGGAACTGTTCACCTTCAAGGCCCGCCGCGACCGAGCGACCAAGCTGCTCAACTTCCTGGGCAACGTCATCGTCAACGGCAACCCGCACGCCAAGGGCTACAAGCCGGCCCGGGCCCTGGATGTCCCGGTGATTCCCCGGGCGGGAAATCAGCCGCTGCCCAAGGGCACGCGCGATCTGCTGCTGGAGATGGGGCCGGCCAAGTTTGCGGACTGGATTCTCAAGCAGCGCCGCCTGCTGGTCACCGACACCACCTTCCGGGACGCCCACCAGTCGCTCATGGCCACGCGGGTGCGCAGTTACGACATGCTGGCCTGTGCGGACGCCCTGGCGCGCCGGGTGGGCGATGCGCGGACGGGCCTGTTCTCGCTGGAGATGTGGGGCGGGGCGACCTTTGACACCGCCATGCGCTTCCTGAACGAGGATCCCTGGGAGCGGTTGCGCCAACTGCGTGAGCGGATTCCAAACATCTGTTTTCAGATGCTCTTCCGCGGCTCCAATGCGGTTGGCTATTCCAATTATCCGGACCATGTGGTGGCCGGATTCGTGAAGCATGCGGCGGCGTCCGGCATGGACATCTTCCGCATTTTCGACTCGCTCAACTACCTGCCCAACCTGCGGGTGGCCATGGAGGCGGTGCAGGAGACCCATGCGCTGTGTGAGGGAACCCTGTGTTACACCGGCGACATCCTGGATCCGCAGCGGGACAAGTATCCGCTGAAGTATTATGTGACGCTGGCCAAGGAACTGGAGCGCATGGGGGCGCATCTGATTGCCATCAAGGACATGGCCGGACTCTGCCGCCCCTACGCCGCCCAGAAGCTGGTCAAGGCGCTCAAGTACGAGATCGGCGTGCCGGTCCACTTCCACACCCACGACACCAGCGGCGTTAACTCGGCGAGCATTCTGCGGGCGAGCGACGCGGGGGTGGACATCGTGGATCTGGCGCTGGCCAGCATGTCGGGAAGCACCTCGCAGCCGAACCTCAATTCCGTCGTCGCCGCCCTGCAGCACGCGCCGCGGGACACCAAGCTGGACCTTCCCGCACTCAACGAGTTCTCCGAGTACTGGGAGAAGGTCCGCGAATTCTACACGCCGTTCGACACGGCGCCCAAGACGGGCAGCGCCGAGGTGTATCTGCATGAGATGCCCGGGGGCCAGTACACCAATCTCAAGGAGCAGGCCGCCAGCATGGGGGTGTCGCACCGCTGGCCGGAAATCGCCCGCACCTATGCCGAGGTCAACGCGGTGTTTGGCGACATCGTCAAGGTGACGCCCTCCAGCAAGGTGGTGGGCGACATGGCGCTGTTCCTGTTCAGCCGGGGCATCCGTCCGGCGGACGTCGTCAATCTGGAGCCGGGTAGCACCGGGTTCCCGGAAAGCGTGGTGGACATGCTGAGCGGCGGGCTCGGATGGCCGGAAGGGGGCTTTCCGGAGAAGGTGCAGCGGGTGGTGCTCGGGGAGAAGAAATTCAAGGAGGCGCAGGCGGCGTTCCGCGAGGGCCGGGCGGGCAATCGGGCGCCGGTGGTTCACCTCAAGAAGCTGCGCGAGGAGTTGGGCGACAAACTCAAGCGCGAGGTCACCGACGATGACCTCTATTCGCACCTCATGTACCCGCAGGTCTTCGCCGACTTCGCCCGGCATCTGCGCGAGTTCAGTGATGTGAGCGTGCTGCCCACGCCGGCCTTCTTCTACGGCCTGCGGTTGGGTGAGGAGATCAGCGTGGCCATCGAGGCGGGGAAGACCCTGATCATTCGGCTGGTCAATGTGAGCGAGGCAGACAAGGACGGCCGCCGCACCGTCACCTATGAACTGAACGGAATCACCCGCGAGGCCTATGTGACCGACAAGAAGGTTACCCCGCAGACCAAGGCCCGGGTGAAGGCCGACATCGCCGACCCGCTGCAAATGGGCGCCCCCATTCCCGGACTCATCGCCAGCATCGCGGTCTCGGTGGGCCAGAAGGTCAGCCGGGGCGACAAGCTCCTGATGATGGAGGCGATGAAGATGCAGACCACGTTGTCGGCCTCTGCAGACGGCGTGGTGGCCGAACTCCACTGCGCCGTGGGCGAAACCGTGGCCAGCAAGGACCTGCTGGTGCGCCTGCGCGCCTAGCCGGAATCCATGCAGTCGCTCATTGATTGGGGACGTGGAGTTTTGCTCCTGCTGTGGGTGGGCAGCGGTGTTTCCGCACAAGCCATGTTTATGTGGCAGGAAACCCAGTCGGTGCCGCTGGACCGGTTGGTCGTCAACCTGGAGCGGAAGCTCGCCGCAAACACCAATGACCCGACCGCGCTGTATCAGCTCGCCCGGCTTCACTCCATGCGGGGGGCGACCCTGTCCAATGCGGTGGACGTCGGAAAAACCAGTGCGGAACCCGTCTTTGCCCATCCCGGAATCGACACGGGAATTCCGGCGCTGACCAATGCCCTGGCGAATCCGCAATGGCAGACCCAGTCGCGGACGCACTTCACCAACGCCCTGCGTTACTATGACCGCGCGCTGCGGGAGTTGGCACGGTCCACCAACGCGATGGACCGCTGGAATCTGTTGCCCGCCCGTCTGGGCTACGCCTGGACTCTGGATCAGGCGGGTCAGACCCACGCGGCCCTGCGGGAGTATCGACTGGTTTTGGACGAGGCCTGGGCTTCAGAGATGCAGGTTTCCCTGAGCGATTGGTGGGAGCAGTTGAAGGCTTCCTGGGGAGCGCGACAGTGGCTCGGACGTCCGCAACGCTCCCTGGGTCCCGGAGTCTGTTTCAGCGAAGAAACCATCCGCTACCTCCTGCCGCACCTCGATCCGGTGAAGGATGCCGCCGAGATCGCGGGTCTGCAGCGCCGTCAGGCCCGGTTGGCGGCGGCTCCCCGGGCGATGACACCGATTCTGATCCCCGCGGCCTCCGCCACCGG
The DNA here is from genome assembly GCA_039796255.1 of Verrucomicrobiota bacterium. GTDB lineage: Bacteria > Verrucomicrobiota > Verrucomicrobiia > Limisphaerales > UBA9464 > UBA9464. The sequence continues at coordinate 4,591 of JBDKKE010000126.1, forward strand.
GCTGGCGGAACTGGTGGATCCGGACGCCGCGGTCCTGTTTGACCTCGACGGCTCCGGCCGTCCGGCACGCTGGGGATGGATCCGGG
>JBDKKE010000127.1:0-5536 GCA_039796255.1 Verrucomicrobiota bacterium
GTCCAAATTGTAGGCCGCATTCGTCGTCGTAGCCGCTGTGCTGGACGGCGACACCGCACGCAGTCGAACAATCGCGGAAACACCAAGCGGCACCCTGAACGGGCGCTCGATGAAGCCTCCACGCAGAAGCACCTGCGTCCCCCAATCCAACACCGCCGGGTCGTTGACCGAGGACAGGGCTTGCCCGTCCGCATTTCCGAAACGACCGTTCCGCTCATAGTACGTCAACGTTGCACTCTTCATGGTGTTAATGGCCACGCCGGTGGCGGTGACCTGCGCCAGCGAGTAGGTTTCGAGGATTCGGGGCAGCAACAGGGAGGCCAGGAGCGCCACCACCGAAAGGACGCCGATCATCTCCACCAAAGTAAATCCACCGGACGAGTCGGGGTGGCGGGCGGCGTGGTAGGAGGTGTCCATCGCGGTCCATGGGTGGCGAATTGCCCTGGCGGTTCTCTGGTGAATCCCCTGGCAGAGGAGGCGACATCATGGCGGATTCCTGGCGACTTCGCCCCGGGTGACCACCTCGGTTGGGGTGGCGCATTCAGGGCTTCGACATCTGGAACAAGTTTCGAAATTGAGTAATTATTCTTACCCTGGCAAGGGAAAACTTTTTAAATAGGTAAGAAACAATAATTAGGTAATGAAATGGTCGAAGGTTTCCGGGCCGCCTCCGAACCTGCAGGGGTCGTATCCTCGGGCAGTCCCGCCGCTTGGGACTTGGTTCCCCCACTTCCCTGGGCTAAACAACTGCCCATGCGTTTTCCCTCCCTGCTGCTTGCCGGTGCGGTCCTCGTCTCTGCCGGTTGCGCCGGCCATCACCAACGCGCCTCCGGTTCCCGCCCCCTCTTCAATGGGCGCAATCTGGATGGCTGGGTAGTCATGCACGGGGGCGAGTGGACGGTGACCCGGGGGGTTCTGACCGGAAGGAATGGCGTGGACTGGTCCACCGATCCCGAAAAAAGCGGTTCCTGGCTGCGAACGGAACGGGAGTACGGCGACTTCATTCTCGAACTCGAGTACGCGATCAACGCCAAGGGAAACAGCGGGATCTTTATCCGATCCGGTCTGGATAAGAACCCCGCCTTTACCGGCAATGAGATGCAGATTCTGGATGACAGCGGGAGAACCAAACCCGAGACATGGAGCACGGGCGCGCTGTACGACGTGGTGGCGGCCAACAAGGTGATGTCCCGGCCGGCCGGGGAATGGAATACCGTGCGGATCGAGGCCCGCGGACTCCGGGCGAAAATCTGGCTCAACGGCACGGAGATCATCAACCACGACGGCATCCGTTCACCCCGCGGCTACCTCGGATTGCAGAATCACGACGCCCAGGCCGTGGTGCAGTTCCGCAACATCGCACTGACAGAACTCTAGCAGCGACGCCAGAATGGTGACTGCGGAAGCGGATTTGACGCCCGCCAATTTGACGGCGCATCCTAGACGAGCTTGAACCGTTTGTTTCTCCTCGTCCTTGCAGCGCTCGCGCTGGAGCCGGGATTGATGCTGTCCGCCGGGCAGCCCACCAATGCCGCGCCGGCAGACGTGTTCGCACTGCGTCGTTTTGAGTGGATTCCTGCGTTCAAGTCTCCGCGCACCGTCGCTCCCTTGGTACCCCGCCGGTTTCCGGTGGCCTCCGTCCAGTTGATGGACATGGCCGGCGGCCAACTGTGGGCCGCCGTGCGCTCTCCAGCGCAAACGAACGTTCCGGGGACGAGCGGCCGGCTTTGGAAACTTCAGGATCGCACAGGCCTCCTGGAGCCGGTTCCCGGACCACTGGAACAGCACTCCATCACGGCGTTGTTCGGAAATTCGGACATCCTATGGCTGGGCCTGAATGGCGGTTTGGCCTCGCTTGATCTATCCCGAAACGTCATCCACCCCTTCGGTCCCGCCCAGGGAGTGGTCAGCACCAACATCGTCGGAATTGGCTCGATGGACAGTACGTTGGTGGCCCTGGGACGCATGGGTCTCCTGTGGGGAATGGTCCCCGGAACAGATAGCTTTGTCCGGGCCAGCGCCAGCGCCCCGGCTTCCGATCCACGCGCCCCTGAACCGTGGGAATGGTTTGCCACCTCCGGCGACTGGATGCTGGCGGTCAGCACCAACTCAATTGCCGCCCGCCACTTCCGCTCACCGCAATGGCTGCCGATGCGCGACGAACTGGCCAACGGATCACCACACTTGAACCCGCCGCGATTTACCTGCGTCGTGGGGGACGGCGAGGGCGGATTCTGGGTGGGAAGCGACGCCGGACTCCATTGGATCAACCCGGAGAGCAACGTGGTGGAAAACCGGTTTTGCCTGCCGTCGGTGACCGTTCCCGGGGGACTCGGCATGTCGGTGGCCCCCGGTTTTCAGCCCACCGCCGCCGCCTATGGACTGGCCCGCGAACGGGTGACTCAGGGGATCCGGGACCGCATGAGGGATCGTGCCCGTCATGCCCGCGCCAATGCCCGGTTGCAGCATCCGATCAGCCCCTTGCTTCCCACCAGTCGCATGCCAGGAGGAGTGACCGCACTGCACCGCGACGGACGTTTCCTCTGGGTAGCCACACAGGACGGTGCCCATCTCCTTCGCAGCCGGGTACTCCTGATGCACCAACCGGGAAGGCGCTGGGTAGGTTGGTTTCCGGTGAATGCCCCCATCCGCTGCCTGGCCACCGACGCTCAACACCTTTGGGTGGGAGCGGACGTCACCCGCTCTTCCGGAGTTTCACCCCTGTTCAGCGTGGACCGACTTGCCCTGATCTCCGCGCCTCAGTCCCAGTGGATCGCCGATGCCATTGCGGAGGAGGATTTGGCCGAACGCCTGGCGGCGCTGCCAGTAAAGGAGCGGGCGGTGCTGGCATTCTTCGGCGGCCAACCCGCGAAGGTCGTGGAACTCCTGGCGCCCACAGGAGATGCCGCACCAGGAGTGGACGCGGAATCGCTGTTCCTGCTCGCCTTCGTCAATGATGCCGTGGGGCTGCATCAGCCCGATGCCCTTGAACACTATGTAGACCGACTGCGCACGGAGCATCCGGATTCCCTGTTTACGGAACTGGCCTCAGTCGTCCGCAGTGCCCGTCCCGCCCCGCTGGCTCCCGGCGAAACGGCGTCGACACCTGAACCGCCCGCTCCGACGGCACCCCCCATTCCTGACACCAACGAATCACCGGCAGCCATCGATACTCCTACTGGCTCCGTGGTCCCCACCGTGACTGATCGGCGCACCGACGCCGTCCTCGCCAAGCGCGATCTTGGAAAGGACGGCCGTCTGAATGCAGTCGAGTTCCGTCTGTGGCGGGGACCGAGGGCAGACTTCAAGGCCGCCGATACCAACGGCGACGGCCAGTTGGACGCTGGCGAAATTGGCCAATTGCTTTCGTCAGATCCGGCCACCGCCCAATAACCAGCCTAGCTGGGGCGGCCTTCCACCTCGAACTAACGAAATTCGACGGAGATCTCGTCGAAGCCGGCTGTCCGAGCCATCGCAGTCAATTGAAGCCGCGTCCGTTCCTCGGCATCTCTCAGAATGCCGGCTGCCCGTGCCGACTTGCGCAGGGCCTCCACAGCCTGCCGCCGGGCGTCCTGCTCCATCTGCTGATCAAAGGTGCGCAGAACCCCGGTTGTCCTTTCCAGAATCTCGGTTTTCCCCTCGTCCAGATAAACGTCCACCAACTGGGGCCGTGGAAGAGTCAACTCCAGCCGGTTCCCTCGGATTCGAATGTCGGACGCCTTTAGTTTCTGCAGATCCACCCCTGCTTTGGCCACGCCATGTGCCACCATCAGGAGCCGGTTTTGTCCATACCATTTGGCATCCTCGATCACCACCACCTTCTCGAACACATACTTCACTGTGACCAGGTGAGCGAGGGACTGGATTTGCGTGATGACAGTGGCGGTATTGGCGATCCGTGGACGGGTCGACGTAGGAAGCAAACGTCCCAGACAGAGTCCGGCGATCAGGGCGCCGATGGGAACGACGACCACCAGTACACCCGTGCCAATCAACAGCAGACGTCGACGGTTCACACGGCAGACAGTAGCGAAACTCCAGGCGGAGTTACAGGATGGACCCTCTCCCTCCGGAGGCAGGGAGGTCAGTTTCTCAAGACGTCAAACCAGGCCTTGACCTGGAGCAGGGTGGGTTCAGCGCAACTGCCATGGCCCGCAGCAGGAGCGGGGTCCAGCAGTTCCACCGGGGCGCCCCGGGATAGAAATCCCTCCCACGCCACCGCTGAATTGGCAGGAACCACGTCGCGATCTCCCGAGCAGTGGTAAAGACGGAGTCGGGTTCTCGGGGTCCAGTCGAGCAGGTCGTTCTGCCGGAGCGCCACTCGCAGGGGATGGTCCGAGTCCTTGATCAGCGCCTCCCGGACACCCGGAGCCAGGGCTAGCGTTGGATCTGCCGGCATCGCCGCATTGACCTCAACTTCATCGTGCGTTCCGTCCATCAAGGGAGGAATCGTGGTGGCGTAGGGTTCAGCCAGATACCACGGAAGCCCGTAGACGTGGCGGAACGCCGCCAATTGGTAAGCGAAAAAATAGGGGTTCGATTGGGGACGTCCGGATAGCAACTCATTCGCCGTGGTCCCGGACAAGTCATAGGCACCGGCGCCGGCAGCGCAGGCAGTCACCGTGAATTCATCCGCATGCCGGAATTCCATTTCCCGGAGGGTCGCCAGCGTGGCGTGACCGCCCTGGGAGTATCCGGTCAGAAAGAGCTCGGGAGCCAAACGGATCCCATCCGCGGCACAGAAAGCCCGGGCTGCCCGCAGCAGATCGATCACAGCCGTCGCCTCGCTTGCCGCGTGAAGAAAGGGGTGAAGACCAGGGGAATCACCCAATCCCAGGTAGTCCGGCAGGACCGCCGCATATCCTGAAGTTGCAAAGGCCACCCCGAGAAAACCCTCGAGATTCAAACGCGATGGAACGTTCTCCCGCTCAAGAATGGTCCCGTGCTGGTAACTCAGCAGCGGGAGGGGTGTATCCATTCCCACGGGTAGGGCCAGTGCCCCGGATGCAATGGTGCGTAACCCATGGGCATCGACGGTTTCGTAAATCACCTTGATGAACCGGACATCGCGATCGGGCGTCACAGGAAAACCCGCCAGGGTGAAGAAAAACTGGATCTGAGCCCGGGTCATGGACGCCACTTCGGTAAATGACAGCAGCCTGCCGCGAGCCACCGGTCCGGGTTCTCCGCGAACCCGGTAAAAGCGGGACGGAGGCAGCGGCCGCGAGTCGCGGAAGGCGTTGGTGGAAGTGGGCCAGTCCCCGCCCGGTACAGGGCTCCAAATACTCCCACTGGGCAGGTCGCTGCTTTCCAGAGTGGAACGCAAGTCCACGCTGCTGGTCTGCCATCGAACGTCGACGCTGGTTCCGTCGGACTGAATCCGGGTAATGGCGATGGTTGGCGGCAGCGCCTGAAGGCGGACCAGGATTCCGCTCCATGCCAAAGCCAAACCAATCAGTATCCGAACTAGAGTCCGCCGCATGAGCGGACGATACCCCAGTCACCCGGGCGATAAAGGCCGGGTTTTCAGAAGGAC
>JBDKKE010000128.1:0-4366 GCA_039796255.1 Verrucomicrobiota bacterium
GTCGCGGGCATGGTGATGTCCTCCGGATACGACGCGCTCTGGTACCCGGTCTGTTACGCCTGCGGATACCTCTTCCTCCTGCTGTTCATCGCCGGTCCCCTCCGTCGCTTCGGTGCCTACACCATCCCCGACTTCGCCGAGGGCCGCTACGACTCCCCCGTCTTCCGGAAGATCGCCGTCGTATTCGTCCTCTTCATCGGTTTCTTCTACACCATGCCCCAGATGAAGGGCGCCGGCACCACGCTGGCTTACGTCTTCAAGGACATCGATTTCTTCGGACAGAAGGGCCTGCCCTACTGGGTTGGCGTGGTGGTGGTCGGCGCCGTCATCACCCTCAATGTCGCCCTCGGCGGCATGAAGGGCATCACCCTCATCCAGGCCTTTCAGTACTGGATCAAGATGTTCGCCATCTCCGTCCCGATCTTCGTGCTGGCCAGCGTGTATGGAGGGTATGGCGGCCAGCTAAACAGGAATAGCGGGCCTCCCGGATCGATGGCCCCGATGCGTCCCGCGACGGACGGATTGGTAAACCCAGATTCTCTTCCGACCCCCGGATCTCGATCCCCGCTTCCGGCCAAGGCTCCGCCCGACGGCACCTGGCTCAATCCGTTTGGCCCGCTGACCACCAAGGCGGCGAAGGCCACTGCTCCCGTTCTCGGCCCTGATCCCGGCTCAATGATGCTGCTATTCGACAACGGACGTCCAATCGCATCACAGATCCTCGCTTCAGGCATCCATGTCTGGAAGTCGCTTCAGGGGCGTGATTTTGGCATCCAGTTACCCAACCCATGCCCTGCGGCCGTGTGTGCGGTGGAATATGCCAATTTGGAAAAAATGGGTCGCCTGAGCATTTCCGCCTCGCTCACCAACATGGTCGTGCAATGGACGGCAACCAACGTCATGACCTGGAACGAACTGCGTACCGGAATGCGTGAGGCGATGGAACGCGCCGGGGTGCTGGTTCAGGTAGACGGGGCCAGCATGACCGCATTTCCCCGGAGCGAGGCGATCTCCAAGCCGATCAATCCCCGCCCCTACGCCCTGCTCTACACCTACTCCCTCATCATCGCCCTGGTCTGCGGAACCGCCGGCTTGCCCCACATCTTGGTGCGCTTCTACACCAATCCGGACGGCGTCGCCGCCAAGCGCACGACGATGTGGGTGATGATCCTCATTGGCATCTTCTACGTATTTCCGCCGGTCTTCGGCGTCCTAGGACGCAACCTCATGCCCGGACTCTATGAAGGCGTTGGCGTGAATGGCACCGACGGCATCGTGCTCAAGTTGCCTACCGTGCTCGGTGAGCGCTTCGGCCCGCTGGGCTCCATTCTCAGCGGTATCACCTGCGCCGGCGCCTTTGCCGCCTTTATGTCCACCTTCTCGGGTCTTCTGGTGTCCATGACCGGCGCGCTGGCCCACGACGTGTATGGACGCATCCTGCGCCCGCAAAGCTCACCGGCCGAGCGCATGAAGATGTTCAAGGTCGCGGCGGTGCTGATCGGCGGGATCGCCATTCTGCTGGGCACCCTGGTGGAAAACTTTGAAATCAACTTTATGGTCGGACAGGCCTTCGCCATCGCCGCCGCCAGCTACTTTCCCCTGCTCTTCATGAGTGTCTGGTGGCGCGGCATGACCACCCGAGGCGCTGCCACCGGCATGCTCACCGGCGGACTGCTGGCAGTCTGTGCCATCTCCCTCACCAGTTGGACCACCTTCATCACCACCCAGGCCGCCAAATTCAAGTCCCTGGGACGCCCGGAGCCGGACTGGTTTGCCGCGCTCAAGCCCTATTCCTTGACCGAGTTCTGGGCCGCGCATCCCCTGCTCCGCATCCTGGGCGAACAACCCGCCCTGTGGGCCGTGCCCCTGGCCATTTTCCTCATGATCGTGGTGTCGAAACTCACCCGGCATACCATTCCCGCCGACATCCGTGAGAAGATGCTCGTGCTCCACGCCCCCGAGGCCCTTGGCCTCCGTCAGGACTACATCCGTGACCACGAAGGGGCGCACTGAGGGCGATTGGGGACTCGAGAATCTCGTCCCTCCATCTGTATCCCCTCCGTGGCCATCCGTGAAATCCGTGTCCAACTTCCGCCTTCTTTGCCGACAAGATGCTGGTCTAAACCGCCCCGGAGGAGGTAGGAATTCGTTGCACAAGAACTGCGACCGCGAACCGGTCCTTTCCCCCATGATTTCCCAGCAATCGCTTCTCGCCTCCGCCGCCATTTTGCTCGCCTTGCCCGCCCTCACCGGCTGCCAGCACTCCAGCCATGTGAAGATCATCTCCGAGACGGACAATGGGAGCACCGTCACGCTCTCGCATCATGATCTGCTCAAGATCCGTCTCCCGGGCAACCCCTCCACCGGATACGCCTGGCAGACAGTGAAGATCAACTCCTGGGTGCTCGCGCCGCTGGGACGCCCGACGTTTCAGTCCGGAGCATCGGGCACCAACGGCGCCGCATTGATGGGTGCCGGCGGCACGGTGCAATTCACCTACGAAGCTGTTGGAAACGGCTCTTCGCCGCTGGAGCTCACCTATTCGCGGCCTTGGGAACCGGAAACCGCCACCAACCAGACCTTTAAGATCACGGTTAACGTGTCCCACTGAGTCCGGAGGTTCGCGACGGGTCCACCCGACTCAGCGCGTGGGCGGATCCCCAAGGTGGGCGGCGTGTGCCGCGTAGGCCGCAGCATCCTCCAACAGGGCCACAATGGCGGCGCGGAGGGGTTCCGTCCGGGCGATCCCGGAGAAAACGGCGCGATCCCCAATGCGGCTTTCCAGCAGGAAGGTGGGTCGCTGGGTCACGGCGAGGGCATGAAAGGACCGCGTGTCTTCGCGAACACGCTCCTCAATTTCCGGTGATCGGGCCAGGGCCAGTCGCACCCGGTCATCGCCAAATCCCAAGCTTCGAGCGGCTTCGGCCATTTGATTGGGAGCCAGGTACTGTCCAAGGCCCGCTTCCCACCAACCGGAATTCAACGCGTACGCGGACCGCATCGCCAGACCGCTGCGTCGATAGAACCAATCGCACTGTTCCCGGGACACAGGAAAGGCTGTGGCATCCATCAAGGCGATCTTCCAGTCGAAGGTGACTTGCTCCCCAAAGCCCTGCTTCAAGTCGGTCCAGGCCTTCTCCGCCCACCAGCACCAGGAGGAGGTGATATCGAGAAAGTAGGTGACGCGCAGGTCGGGGATCACGGGAGTCGCCATGGGGCGGAAGAGTGAGCCGCTCAATCGGGAGCGAGCCAGCGGAATTGCGGCCCAGCGTCACGGTCCGTTACGGACCGTTTCCAACCGCCGGCCCCCGTCCCCTCCACCGCGCATTGGCCTGCGCCACGGCTTCGAGGAGGTGGCGCCGATCATTCACCGCCGTCACATTCCAGTCCCCCGCCTGACCGTCGAAATCATAGACCCAGAGCGCTGCGAGACTCACCCCCGCGCGCTCCATGGCCACCAGTTGATCCTGCAGCAGAGCCTCGGGATCCCCGGGGGCCTGCCGGGGAACACCAAACTCGCCAACGAACAGCGGCTTGCCCAACTGAAGCCCCAGCGTCACCGCCGCCGCCAGGCGGTCCCGATCTTCCGGGGAGTAAAGGCGTCCGGTGAGGGTGTGGATGGGATTCGGATTGTCTCCCGCGAGCATCGTGGCGGCCTGTTCTGGGGTGTCCCGATCCCAACGGTGCTCCCGCTCCAGGTGCCAGGCACTCGGGCGGGGAAAGGCATTGCCACTGAAGATCGCCCGGTGCGGATCATACCGCCGAACTTCGAGGCCAAACTCCCGCAGCGCGGTCCGGATCTGGGCGTGCGTCACGTCGTCCGCTGCCGACCGCGCCCCGGGAGTTCCCAGGGCAGGCACCACGGGCGGCCGGTGCTCGGCGGCATTGGGAAGGTCAGCGGGCAGATTGTACTCATTGCCAAACTCCCACCCCCAGATCGCCGGAGAATCCCGGTACCGCAGCACCACCTCGCGGGTGTACTCCCGCATGAACTGCAAAGTCCGACTGTCCGCCAATCCCCAGGCACTCACCGGTTCTCCCACCAGGTCCGGGACCGTGGCCAGGTGCCAGAACATCGATGGCACCAGTCCCAGTCCATGCCGCTCGGCCGATCGGACCAGGGTGTCCAATCGGGCAAAATGGGCAGCGCGATTGGTGCGGTAGAGTCCCCATTCCACCGGCCAATAACCGCCGGCGGCAAAGCGGAGGAAAGGAATGCGGTGCTTCTCCAACAACTGAAACCCCTCCTCGGGATGCGGCCGGGGCGGCTCGGAGAGGGTTCGGACCAGGGCGTCGTAGTAGTTCACCCCTATGCCGCGAAAGGGCGTGCCATCTCTGAGGAAGACTCCATTCGTGGACACGCTCA
>JBDKKE010000129.1:0-16831 GCA_039796255.1 Verrucomicrobiota bacterium
GAGGGAATGGTGCTGGTAGGTTTGGACGCTGACGGGCGAACGGCTTTGGCCGCTGCCTTCGGCGGGGGGGACTCAGGTCGCTTGGGAGCCGGCTTGCTGCGGGCGGGCTTGGGAGACGGTCGGGATGCGGGAGAATGGGCCGCGGCTTTTGGGGGGGCGGGACGGCGTGAAGCGGATGACTTGGCCGGCGACTTCTTCTCTTTCGATTTAGGCATAGCAAGGGCCACCGGTGGCACTGTCCCGGAGTCCGAAAATGAGCGGCGGACTATCCAGGGATGTGATTCATCCGTCAAGGATTCCGGCCGGACGATTTGGATCGGATCTCTAAGGGAGGTCGGATTCTCGGAGAGTCCCCTCGCTGCGTGCTTGATGATCGGTAACTCAAAGGTGTGGATTTATGGCCTTCATGCCTGAAATTAAAAGTGCGTTGTGGGCTTCCCCGCCCGCATTGCTGCTGACAAATACCTCGGGAACACCGCCGTTCCTGAGGAGGATTTCAACAGATTGGACGGCCATCAGATTGAGAATGAGGGCTCCGGTGAGCGTTGAGGTAGGACCAATTCGAGAATTTAGACCGGCAATCTCGACGACGGCGTCCCCGTCGATGCCCTCATTGTCGATGACCAGTTCAGCGACGTCGGCAAGGTGCCGTCCTGAGGCATGACGCGACGGCCAAGCGCGGGTCTGGGCAAGATTGGTCAGCGCGATCACCCGGGCACCCCGGGTACGGCCTTCCAGGGCCATTTCAATGGGGACGGCGTTTCGTCCGCCGTTGGAAGCGATGACCAGGACGTCGCCGGAAGTGACGCCATAGCGCTGGAGTAGGGGACCGGCCCGTCCCGACTCCCGCTCCAGGTTCGTAGACCGGCTCGCGCTGCGATGCAGCATGAGGTCGTCGTCCAGGATCGGCACGACCCGCGCCAGTCCACCGGCGCGATAGAAGACTTCTTCGGCGAGCAGGTGGGAATGCCCGGTGCCGAACACAAAGAGGAACCGGCCTGCCGAGAAAGCCCCGGCCAGCCATTCTGCCGCCCGCTCAATTGCCGGACGCTGGCGGGTGGCAACTTGGTCCAATTGGGAGCGGACCTGGGACCAGTAGGTGTCGAAGGCGGACATGAATCGAGGGTGGAGGCGAGGGAGTTGGAAGATAAGGAAGGATCTTTTGGTTATCCGGACCCGGCTGGGGGATCCCGGCTGGAGACCCGTATGAAAAAACGGCCCCGGAAGGATCCGGGGCCGCGATGTCACCTTGGATTTTGGACGATTCTCACTTGGGAGGCGGAGTCGCCTTCTGACCTTCCTTCTGGAGTTTCTCCAGGTCCTCTTTCTTGATGACCTCGATCTTGGCGCCCTTTTCGAGTTCCGCCTTGCTGGGGACCTTGATGATGTCGCTGGTCACGGCAGTCGGGGCGGCTGCCGGAGCCGGGGCTGGCGCCGGCGGCTTGATGTCCAAAAGCTCAATCTCGAACTGCAGTGTCGCGTTGGGGCCGATCTTGGGAGGGGATCCCGCCGCGCCGTAGGCCAGGTCGCCCGGAATGTACAACTGCCATTTGGATCCAACCGGCATCAACTGGAGCGCTTCGGTCCAGCCCTTGATCACCCGCGTCACCCCGAAGGTGGCGGGTTGTCCGCGGCCGATCGAGCTGTCGAACTCCGTGCCATCGAGAAGGGTCCCTTTATAGTGGGTTACCACCGTGTCGTTGGTGGCCGGCTTCTTGCCTGTGCCTGCGGTAATGACCTTGTATTGGAGACCGCTGGGCAGGGTGATGACCCCGTCCTTGTTCTTATTCTCCGCGAGGAACTTCTCGCCATCGGTCTTGTTTTTATCGGCGTCAATTTTGCGCTTCTCCTCGGCCTTGGCGCGGAGGTCGGTGCTGTAGGCCTTAACGACGGCTTCTGCCTCTGCTGTGGTGAGGACTGGCGCTGCCCCGGTGAAGGTATCGGAGAAGGCCCGTGCGACGACCGCCGGGTCCATGTCGTATCCGCCACGCTTCAGGTTTCGCTGCATGTCCGTAGCGATCATCACCCCGATGGCGTAGCTGTTTTTCTCCGCAGGGGTCTTAAATTTGGCGTCGAGCGCAGCGGTGTCCACAGGTGCCGGGGCAGTCGTGGCTGGGCCACCCGGTCGGGCGGGAGCGGCGGTTTGCGGAGTCTGGGCCAGCACCGCGCCGGCGACAGCTCCGGCCAGTAGGAACGCGGTCGAGATTTGTTTCATGGTAGTCTTCAGCTCTTCGTCATCCCCGGAGGCTCAATCGAAGCCCGCCGTAAGTGGGGAAAGGTGCTTAGCAGCGGGACGCGTAAAAGTCCAGAGGCGGTGCAAGGCGGACTTCACGGCGGACAAATCGGGACGCTGCCCCCGCTGGGTGCGACCGATGTCTGGGAGCCCTTCTTTTTGGCAGCGGGGAGATTTGATGCGCTGGGTTCGATGTGGATCAAGACGTCACGGACGGCAGGATGGGACTCGCGGATGGCATCCTTTACCTGGTGGGCGATGCCGTGTGCGGCGGCGACGGTCATCTGGGGTTCGACCCGGACGTGCATGTCTACCAGCAGCTCCCATCCCATGCGTCGCACCAGGACTTTCTCCACATTATTGACCCCGGAAACCGATTCGGCCACGGAGCGAATCGCCAAAGCGAGTGCCGGATCGGGAGTGGTGTCCATGAGGTCCAGAAGCGCTGGCCGCAGCAGTCGCCACCCATTCCATCCGATGATTCCCGCGGCAAATACCGCCGCCACGTCATCGGCCGCCGCCCAGGCGGGACCGCCGATCCAGGCGACGGTGATGCCGATGGCCGCGGCAAAGGAAGTGATGGCGTCACTGCGGTGGTGCCAGGCGTCACTGGTGACGGCGGAGCTGGAGGTTTCCTGACCCACCCGCGCTGCGATCCGATACAGCCCCTCCTTGATGATCACCACCCCGATGAGGATTCCCAGGGTCCAGGGGTGCGGCGGTTGATGGGCATGGAAAATCTCCCGGGTGGCGCTGACCCCGATGCCGACTGCCGCCATTAACAGCAGGGTGGAGATAATCGCCGTCGCGATCGACTCCGCCTTGCCATGGCCGTAGGGGTGATCGTCGTCCGGAGGCTGCGCGGCGACAACCAGTCCGCGCCAGACGATCACCGAACTGACGATGTCGGCCATGGATTCCACGGCGTCCGCCACCAGTGCCTGAGAATGCCCCAGAATTCCCCCCGTCAGCTTGGCCGCAGCGAGCGCAAAATTGGCCACGCCGCCAAGAATGGTGGCCTTCAGCGCACGTTGAAGGCGGGGAGGGGGCATGGGGAGGATGGGGGTCGGTGATAGGCGATAGGCTATTGGCGATAGGCGATAGGCTATTGGCTATTGGCTATTGGCTATGAGCCCCAAGCTCCCCCTCATTCCCGCTTGGGCGCCAGGGGGCTCAGGGGGTACTTCGGGTTGTTCTGGGCGAAGTAGTTCATGGACCATTCGGTGGGGAACAGCGCCACCGGGTGCTGGTCGCCGTCGAAGGCGAAGCGGCCGCCGGTGGGCAGGGTGATGGCGTCCAGTTCCTCGGGAGTGGTGCCGGCGGGCAGCCAGCGGACGGCCTGGAACGGCGCGGCTTCCCGCCGCGTTTCCGCGTTGTATTCGGTTTCCAGTCGATACTGCAGCACCTCGAACTGGAGCGGCCCCACGGCGGCCAGCAGCGGGACCCGGCTGGCCGTATCCTTCAGGAGAAACGCCTGGGCCACGCCTTCCAGGAGGAGCTGATCCAGTCCCTGGCGGAACTGCTTGAATTTGGCCGTATTCGGATTGTGAAAGTACTCGAAGACCTCCGGGGTGAAACGGGGGATCTCATCGTAGCGAATGGACGGATCGGTGCTGAGGGTGTCGCCGATGCCAAAGCCGTCGTGTCCAACGAGGCCGATGATGTCCCCGGGGTACGCCATGTCGACGGTTTCGCGCTCGTTCCCGAACAACTTGTGGGAGGAGCTCAGGCGCACCTTTTTCCCGGACTGGACGTGGGTCACCACCATGTCGCGTTCGAAACGGCCGCTGACCACCCGGACAAAGGCGATGCGGTCACGGTGCTTGGGATCCATGTTGGCCTGGATCTTGAAAATGAAGCCGGAGAACACGGGATGCTCCGGGACGATCAACTGCGGTGCGGATGCGTTCACGAATCAGGATCCGGCATCACTTGCCCTGGTGGCAGCCGCCGGGCGGGAGGGAATACACCAGGAGCGGGCAATGTCCGAGACCTTTTGATCGGCTCGCGCCTGTGCGTCATCGGCGCCTGCCTTCTCCCTGGGCCATCCATTCCGCTGGGATTGGCTGAAACTTTCCCGGGGGATTTCGGGTTGTCGGTCTGCAAAGGGGGCGTTACCAACCCGCATCCATAATCATGAGACGTCTTCCCCGTACTCCCTTCAGCGCTTTCCTTTCCCTGCTGCTCCTTCCGGTCCTGACGGCCGCCGACAAGGCGTCCATCCCGCCCGAGCCCTCTGGGGAAGCCATTCTCGCCCGTTTTGTTGAGGTATCCGGGGGTGAGTCCGCCATTCGGCAGAAGACCGCCCGACTCTCCAAAGGCCGCATTTCCCTGCCCGCCATGGGCATCAACGGCAATCTGGAGATCCTGCAGGCAACCGGGGGAAAGACGGTCCAAACCTTTGAACTGGGCCCTGGCATCGCCGCCGCCTTTGGAACGGATGGTTCGCTGGCATGGATGAACATTCCGGGTATTGGCGTCCAGGAGATGGAGGGGGATCAACGGCGGCAGTTCATGGAGGATGTGGATTTGTTTCGCATGATCCAACTGGGCAAGCGGTTCACCAAGACCGAGGTCAAGGCCCCACAAAAGCTCGGTGCGGTGGAGTGTGATGTGGTGGTGGGAACCACCAAGGAGGGCAAGACCGAGACTCTCTGTTTTGAACGATCCACCGGTCTATTGCTGCGTTGGGACCGGGAGATGCTGACCCAGACGGGAAGCTGGGCGCCGGGCGAGACTTGGTGGGAGGACTATCGGACCGTCGATGGGCTCAAACTTCCGTTCAAGATCCGGCAGCCCAAGCCTGAGTCGGGCGCGTTCGAGATTGAGATTTCCGAAATCCAACACGGAGTTCCCACGCCCGCCGAGAAGTTCAAAAAGCCGGGCGCTTAACTCCCCAATTTTTGGTTGTCAGTCCACCCACTCCTCAAGAACAGAACCATGAATGACGAATCCCCATCCTTCGCGACTCCGTCCACACCGGCTTCCGAGGGTCCCGGGCCGGCGTTGCCTCCTGCGCCGCCCGTAGGGGGCATGCCCGTGCAGGTGGGTCCCAACGCCGCGCGCGGATGGGAGGTGGCGTGTCATCTGGCCGGATTCTCGGGCTATTTGACCGGAGTCGGTTGGATCCTGGGGCCACTCATCGTTTGGCTGTTGAAACGCGGCGAAATGCCCAGCGTGGATGCCCACGGCAAGGAGGCGCTGAATTATCAGATCTCCATTCTGATCTATGCGATTGCCCTGGGTATGTCCGCCTTGCTGACGTGCGGCATTACCGCGCCACTCTTCATTCCCCTGGCCATCGCCCACATCGTTTTCATGATCCTGGCGGCGCTCAAGGTGAGCAACGGCGAGCCCTACCGATATCCACTTACGATCCGGCTGGTGAATTGAGGTCGTTCGCCGCCTTCCGCGCGGCATCAAACACCGCCTGGACGGGAACGCCCGCCTGGACCGCCTTGTCGCGGCAGGCGTCGAACTCGGGCGCGGACTGGATCACTTCACCGTCCAGACGTCCCAGTTTGACGGGGATCTCCCCGAACTCAGTGCGGACGCGGATGACCTCCCGCCGGAGTTTGCGCCGCTCCAGCAGGGAACGGCGAACCCCGAACGCGCTGGTGTGGCGGAGCAGACGTTCGGTGAAGCGGTCGGCATCCGGGGGCGCACAGAGGACCGTGAGCAGCACCCCGGGACGGTTCTTCTTCATCTGGATGGGAGTGTGAAAGACGTCCAGAGCGCCGGCCTTCAGGGTGCTCTCCACGAAGTGTCCCAGCACCTCGCCGCTGATGTCGTCCAGATTGGTCTCCAGGACGGCGACCGTGTCGGTTTCCCAGTCGTGCTCCGCCGGGACCTGAGCCACGGGCTCTCCCAACACGGCGCGCACCACGTTGGGCCGGGTCTGGTGGTCGCGGGTTCCCAGTCCGTATCCGACCCGCCGTGCGACCAGGTCCCGCATCGGGCCAAACGACTCCGCGAACTCGGCCAGAAGCGCGGCCCCTGTCGGGGTGAGGAGCTCATGTGGTTCCTCGCACTGGGTCACCGGGATTCCCCGGGCCCCAAGGATTTCCAGGGTGGCGGCGGTCGGGATGGGAAAGCGCCCATGAGCGCACCGGACCCACCCGGTGCCTTCCACGACCGCCGAGGCCAGCACGCGGGGACGTCCCAGAAGATCCAGCGCAATGCAGCCCCCCACGATGTCTACGATGGAATCCACGGCACCGACTTCGTGGAAATGCACCTTGTCGGGCGGAAGCCCATGAATCTTCCCCTCGGCGACCGCCACCCGCCGAAAGACCGCGACCGCCTTTTCCTGAACCCAGTCGGACAGCCCACTGGCCCGGATCAGGGATTGGATCTGGGCAAAATCCCGGTTTGCACCGTGCTCATGCGTCCCGTGTTCATGGGAGTGTTCATGGGTAGGTCCATGATCCGAATCGTGGGAATGGTCATGGCCGCAGTCACCTCCCTGTTCCAGATGCACGTCGAACTTGACGCCTTCAATGCTGCCCTTGTGACGGCGGGCGACGTGCAGGTGGTAGCCGTCGAGTCGGAGCTTCTTCAACTCGCGGTCGAGCGAGCGGAAATCCACGCCCAAATCCAGCAGCGCACCCAGGAACATGTCGCCGCTCAAACCACTGAAAATGTCGAGGTACAGCGTTTGCATGGCTGCAGAATGTTCCAGGCGATCCCGGATTGGCGATGGACAAGTGCGCGTCTGACCGCGGTTTTGGGGGTGGCGAAGCTTCTCTGGCCGTCACCTACCCCCTGTCCCCGGGTGACCCTCGCGAAAATATCCGTCGCCTGCCGACGTCTCGCCGTGTTTCATCCGGCCCGATTTAACGACGATTCCCGATGCCGAAGCGCACTGACATTCATTCCGTCCTGATCATTGGTGCCGGCCCGATCATCATTGGTCAGGCCTGCGAGTTCGATTACTCCGGCACCCAGGCGTGCAAGGCCCTCAAGGAGGAGGGTTACCGCGTCATTCTGGTGAACTCCAATCCGGCCACCATTATGACCGATCCGGAGTTTGCGGATCGCACCTACATCGAGCCGATCACCCCGGAAGTCGTCGAGAAGATCATTGTCCGTGAACTCGACGAACTTCGGAAACTGGGAGTTCCGGTCCCCGACCCTGGGTCGCCGGACACGACCCCTGGAGTTCCGAACCGCCTGGTGTTGCTCCCCACCCTGGGCGGACAGACCGCCCTGAACACGGCCATGAAACTCCACAATTCCGGAGTGCTAGCGAAGTACGGGGTGGAGATGATCGGGGCCAAGGCCGAGGCCATCGAGAAGGGTGAGGATCGGCAGATCTTCAAGGATCTGATGCTGAGCATCGGACTCGACGTCCCGGTGTCCGGCACGGCGCACACCATGGCCGAGGCCTGGAGCATCTCCGAACGCATCGGGCGCTTCCCGCTGATCATTCGCCCCGCCTACACCCTGGGGGGCACGGGCGGCGGCATTGCCTATAACCGGGACGAGTTTGAGGAGATCGCCAAGCGGGGTATCGACCTGTCTCCGGTCGCCGAGATTCTGGTGGAGGAATCCCTGCTCGGATGGAAGGAGTACGAGATGGAGGTCATGCGCGACTGCGCCGACAACTGCGTCATCATCTGCTCCATCGAAAACTTCGACCCGATGGGCGTGCACACCGGCGATTCCATCACCGTCGCCCCGATCCAGACCCTGACCGACAAGGAATTCCAGATCATGCGCGACCAAAGCTTCGCGGTGATCCGGGCGGTCGGCGTCGAGACCGGCGGATCCAACATCCAGTTTGGGGTCAGTCCCGACACCGGACGCATGGTGATCATCGAGATGAATCCGCGGGTGAGCCGCAGCTCCGCGCTGGCATCGAAGGCCACCGGATTCCCCATCGCCAAGATCGCTGCCAAGCTGGCGGTCGGTTACCTGCTCGATGAGATCCGCAACGACATCACCCGCGAGACCCCGGCCAGCTTTGAGCCGACCATCGACTACGTGGTCACCAAGATCCCGCGTTTCGCCTTCGAGAAGTTCCAGCAAGCGGACGCCACGCTCACCACCCAGATGAAGAGCGTGGGCGAGGCCATGGCCATCGGGCGCACCTTCAAGGAGTCGCTGCAGAAGTGCCTCCGGTCCCTGGAAATCGGCCGCAGCGGCCTCGGCGGCGATGGCAAATCCTGGCGCATCGGCACGGAGGTGTACGGCGACCGCGACATCCTGCCCCGCGAGGTCATCTCCCGGAAACTGAGTGTCCCCAACGCCGAACGCATCTTCTTCATCCGTCACGCCCTCCGCGCCGGATACTCCGTCGAGGAGATCTACCAACTCACCAAGATTGATCGCTGGTTCCTGACCCAGATCCAGGAGATTGTGGACTTCGAGGAGGAGTTGGCTAAAGCGGGCTGAACGACCCGGCGCCAGCGAAGGCTCGGCAGGACGGAATCATCCCCTATCCCCGGTTCGACAGTTGCATTGTTTTTACCAGTTCCGCGACCAGAGGATTGGGGAATCGCCGCTGCGGCGTGATGGCGTAGAAAGTCTCCCGGATTTGGGGAATTCGATGGGTCTCCACCAGGATGCCGGCTTCGATCTCGTCACGCACCACCACCGGCGGCACCAGAGCGAGGGCGCTGCCTTCGCGCGCCAGCAGACGGATCATGGCCATGTCGTCCACTTCGGCGACAATCTGCGGGCGCACGCCCGCGGCGGCCATCAGGCGGTCGAAGCCTGCCCGCGTGTTGCTCTCCAGACTCGGCAGAATCATCGGCAAGTCCCCCAGATCCTCGGGGAAGCGCAGCCGTTTTTTCTTCCACTGAGGCGCCCCCACCAAGCTGACCGGCTGCTCGGCCAGCAGATGGCTGTGCCACGCGGTTTCGGTATCGCGGAGTGCGGGTTGGTTTGAGAGCACCAGATCCACCTGCAGCGCGTGCAGCATCAGGAGCAGTTCCCGAAAACCACCCGACCGGATGATCACCTCGACATTCGTCCGATGAAGCGCTGGACGGAGGAACTCGAGTTGAAAGTTTCGCGACAGGGTCGCCACCGACCCCACTCGGAGCGCCTGCCGGCCTCCCCGGGGGCGATGCTGCATCAGATCCATCAATTCTTCGCCTGCCCGGCCAATGGTCTCCGCATACTCGAGGGCCAGGCGCCCGGCCTCGGTAAGGACCAGCCCGCCGGGACGACGCTCCAGCAGCGTGTGACCGAGGCTCTCCTCCAGTTGCTTGAGTTGAATGCTGAGAGCGGGGGCCGAGAGGTTCAGCTTCCTGGCCGCCCGAGTCAGACTGAGTTCGCGGGCAATCAGCCGGAAATAGCGAAGGTGGTGGTAGTTCAGGAACGGCATGGCCCGATTAAATAAAACTTACGTGGGACTTTTAATGCCTGTAGTCGGCTAAAACAAGAACGCCGGTAGTCTCGTCGACCGATGGGCGATTTACTTTCGGGTGTGCTTCCTCTTCTTCCCCTTTTTCCTTTGGTGGCCGGAGGGTGGGCGTGGCGAGCCTCCGGTGGGACCGCAGGGCGCAGGATCAACCTCGGGGTTCAGGGGGCCGTGCTGGTTGCCTTCATCCTGGCGTTGGGTCTCATTTTTTCGGGGCCTCTGAATGTTGTTTACGCGATCGGTGGATCGCCATCGGTGGTGGCCCTGTCGCTGCGCCTGGACCTGGTGACGGCAGTGATGGGATTGCTCGTTGCCTCGCTGGGAGCGGTGATCGTGCGATTCTCCCGGGGATACCTGGCTGGGGATCCGAGGCAGGCGCGGTTCCTGTCGTGGATGTGCCTGACACTTTCCTCAGTGCTCATGCTGATCATTGCCGGCAATCTGCAACTGATTCTCGCCGCATGGGTGGCCACCAGCCTGAGCCTGCACCGGCTCCTGCTGTTCTATCCCGATCGGCCCGGCGCCGTCTTTGCCGCCCGGAAAAAGTTCGTTGCCAGCCGATTGGGAGATCTCTGCCTGCTCGTGGCGGTTATCATAGTTTTCCGTCACTATGGAACCGGGGAGCTCGAGTCCCTTTTTCAGGCGGCGGCACGCGGCGACACTCAGCCCCTGCCGAGGGTGGGCCTCCTGCTGGCGGCCTGTGCTGCGCTGAAGTCGGCGCAGTTCCCCTTCCATAGCTGGCTGCCGGATACCATGGAAACCCCGACACCGGTGTCGGCCTTCATGCATGCCGGCATCATCAACGCCGGTGGATTCCTGGTCATTCGCCTCAGCCCGCTGTTCGCGCACGCTCCGTCGGCCATGGCGCTGCTCGCGCTGCTGGGAAGCCTGACGGCTGCGTTCGGGGCCGTCGTCATGCTGGCGCAACCCAGCGTGAAGCGCGCCCTGGCCTACTCCACCATCGCGCAGATGGGCTTCATGCTGCTGCAATGCGGCCTCGGGGCTTTCGGGCTGGCCCTGCTGCATCTGGTGGCGCATTCGCTCTATAAGGCCTACGCGTTTCTCCATGCCGGCTCCACCATCGGCTCCCGCTCCAAAGCCGCGATTCGCCTGCAGGTGCCGGCGCTTGCCCTGGGCGTCCTGGTCAGCGGCCTGATGGTGGCGCTGTCCACCACCCTTCTCACGGTGCTGTTTCCGGACAAGCCGCCGAGCGCGGGCCTGTTTTCCCTCGTCCTGACGCTGGCCATCGCCTACGGCCTCGCACGGCTTTGGTCGGCGGGTGGAGGCAGGGGATCCGCCCTTCGCGGAACTGCCGTGGCGATCGGGCTCGCCGGCGTGAGCTTCGGACTGCATGGCGCGGCGACTCGCCTGATGTTCCCGTTTCCTGCCGTCACCTCTCCCCTGGCACTGAGGGTGTTTATCGGTGCCCTTTTTGTCGGACTGTTTCTCTTTCAAGCCCTGCTGTGGCGCAGCGGTCATTATCCCCTCGGTCGGGTTTTGTACGTTCACGCTCTCAATGGATTCTACGTGGGAACCTGGGCGAACCGACTGCTCGGCCGGCTCTGGCCACGGCACACGACCGATTGAGCTCCATGGCGGTACTGCTCTTCCCCTTTTCATACGTCCTCTTCCTCTCATGCATTCATCCCTGTCTTCGCCGGTCACTCCCGTTCTTCAGGCTGCCCTTTCCGCCTCGATGGGCCGCATCCCCCCGCTGTGGCCGTTGCGTCACTTCGTCGCGGTAAACCCGTTTGTTGGTTTTACCGATCAACCGTTCTCCGACGCCTGCGCGGTGCTGATGCGAACGTCCGGCGCCGCTCCGTTGCAGCGCCCGGAGGAGTATCTTTCCGCCTGGAGGGACGGCACCATCCGACCCGAGGATCTCGACGGCGTGGCTCAGGAGGGATGGACTCGTGAGGGTCTGATTGCGGCGCTGGAGGCGCCGTCGGGGACCGCCTCCCAACATCCGATTCCGACCGTGGCGGACCGGCTTGACTGGGCGCGTCCGCGAGCGCATTGGAGCGCCTTTGTTGTGGAGGAGATCTCCAAGTGGTGCGCCGTCCATTTTGATGAGAACCAGACCGTCTGGCAGTCCCCATGGCGTCAGGGCAGCCTATATCAGGCTTGGCGGGATGCGGCTCAGCATGACCTCAATGCCGAGGCGTTTGGACTCACCGGGTTTCGCGCCTTTGTCCGCAGCCTGCCGGAGTGTGCGGACGATGGGATTGAATTCTGTGTGCAGCGGATTGTCGCCCCGGGCGTCGACCTCACGGATTTTCTCCACCGGCAACTGACCACCGTCGCCGGCTGGGCGGGCTATGCCCAGTATCGGGTTCGTGAAGACGCGCTGCGCGGACGCACCAACGGTACGCTTCGAGATCTTCTAGCGATCCGTTTGGCCTACGATACGGCCCTGTTTGCCGCCTTCCATCCATGCCTCGATGAACCCGTCGCCGTGGCCGTTCCAGAAAGCACCGCTCTGGACGCCCGGGTGCGCTGGCAACTCGCTTACGAGGCAGGCTACCAGCGTCCACTGGCCCGCCAACTGACGGGTGCCTCGGGCGGGCCCTCCCTGGCCCGCCCGATGGCTCAGGCGGTCTTCTGCATCGACGTGCGTTCGGAGGTGTTTCGCCGTCATTTGGAAGCCGCAGCACCCGCAATGCAGACACTGGGTTTCGCCGGCTTCTTTGGATTCCCTGTCGCCCATCGCCCAACAGGGGACGAAGGGGTCGGAACCCATTGCCCGGTCCTGCTGGTGCCGTCGTTGGAGACCTGCGAACCGCTCCCGCCGGACGAAACGGTCCGCCTTCGCTCTGCGGATGCTGAGTGGGGCGCTTGGGGAGCCTTTCAGAGCTCGGCCATCTCCTGCTTCTCCTTCGTCGAGTCCATGGGTCTGTCCTATGGCCCTGGCTTGGGGAGGCGGTCTGCCCGCGTTCGTCCCACCTGCTCGCGCACGTCGCCCCAGTTCTCTTCCAGTGAATCGGCGTCACTGGAAGCCCGGGCCGCACTGGCCGAGGGCGCTCTGCGGAACCTGGGACTGACCGGGAATGCTGCCCGACTGGTGCTGCTCTGTGGGCATGGCAGCGAGAGTGCCAACAACCCCTACGCCTCGGGACTCGATTGCGGGGCGTGTGGCGGTCATGCCGGAGACGTGAATGCCCGCATCGCCGCAATGACCCTGAACGATTCTGCAGTGCTGCGCCGGTTGGAGGAACGGGGGATTCGCCTGCCTGCCGACACCGTATTTGTGGCCGGTCTGCATCATACCCTGACCGATGAAGTATTTCTGTTCGATGCGGATCAGGTTCCGGACAGCCATGCTGACGATCTCGCGGCGCTTCGGGATGCGCTGGCGTCCGCTGGCACCGCCTCGCGGCGCGAACGAGCCCCGTCCCTTGGACTCGGGGACTTGGGACCGCAAGCCCTCGATGACGCGTTGCGGGCGCGGGCTTCCGATATCTCCCAGGTGCGGCCGGAATGGGGGTTGGCCAACAACGCCGCGCTGATTGCTGCCCCACGACATCGGACCTCCCGTCTGAAGCTCGACGGCCGCACTTTCCTCCATGACTACGAGGAGGCCGGGGATCCGGATCACCGGGTGCTGACCCTCATTCTGTGCGCGCCGGTCGTCGTCGCGAGTTGGATCAATCTCCAATACTACGCCTCGCGTGTGGATCCGGAGCGGTACGGAAGCGGCAACAAAGTGCTGCACAACGTCGCCGGGGGCATTGGGGTTGTGGAAGGCAATGGCGGTGATCTGCGGGTCGGATTGCCGATTCAGTCCATTCACGACGGCGAGAAATTCAGGCACGAGCCACGCCGACTCTCCGTGTTCATTGAAGCCCGCCGGGAAAAGTTGAGTGCGGTCCTGGCCGCTCAGCCCTCCGTTCGCCAACTCTTCGACCACGGATGGATCCACCTCTTCTCGATCGAAGGAGACCGGTGTTACCGCTACGCGTCCGGGGAATGGAGTGACTGGGAATAAAGCCGTCAGCTCCGCAGGAATCCGCGTTGTTCCCCAAAATAGCGGAGCATCCACCAGTAAATCGGTGCACGCCTCGCACGTTTTGTGCGTCGCGGCTTTCACCCAATACCTTGCGTCGAGCGCCCTTTCGGTGGGGCGGGGTTCATAGGGACTGGAGTTGATGGGCGAAAGATTCCCAAGGATGGCCCGGGTCGGCGGCGAATGCCCGCAGTGCCGGCAGCAACTCTCCGCAAAGGTGGGACAACGGCGGCATCAGGGCCTCATCCAGCGTCGCCGGCTCCGGAAGTCGGTTCTCGATGGCCAGGGCGCGGCACAGGGTCAGCGCGGCTTCCAGCAGTACCGGACGCGCCTCTTCGATAAACCCATTCCCGCCCATCATCCGCGCCAGTTTCAACCGTCGGGCAGCGTGATCGCGATGACCGGTTGCTCGCGCGCTTTCCCCGGCGGTGAGGGGTGGCGTTCCGGCCTCAGGCTCCGGCGAGAGCGGACGCGCCCCGCGCGTGGTGCGGGCGATCAGTCCTGCCGACATCAGGCGATCCAGTGCCTCGTGAGTGGCTCGGTCCACAATTTCCAACCGCACCGGCGACAATGGGTCATGGTCCTGGAAATACTGGGCGTGCAGTTCGGACAGTTTCGGACGCCACCGCGCTGCGTCGCCGTCCACGACGACATAGAGCACCGAATGCGCTCCCTCCTGGGGATACCGCTCCTCGCAGCTGAACAGCGCACCCTGGATTCCCGTCTCGGCGGCGCGGGCGAATCCCAGCGAACGATCTGTGGGGAGAGGAGGCTGGGATTGCGGGACCGGCGTTGGGGATTTGGGATGCTCTGTGGCGGAGGTGATTCCGAGCTGTTTGAGTTTCTCGAAAAAGGCCTGGCCGCCGGAGCGGAGCGGAATGGTGTTCAGGTCGCCGCGGCCGTCCAGGACGCCATCCGCTAGCGCCTGTTTGTTGGCCAGCGTCTCCAGCATCTTCTGCTCGATGGTCTTGTCGGCGACCAGATTGACGATGGTGACCGGGCGCGTCTGGTTCTTCCGCCAGGCGCGGGCGATCCGCTGCTCCAATTTGGCAGGGGTCCATGGCAGGTCGCAGTTGATGACCACGCTGGCGTTCTGGAGGTTGAGTCCGGTGCTGCCGCTGTCGGTGCTGAGAAACACGCGGCATTCGGGATCGGTCTTGAAGGCATTGATCTCCGCCCTTCGTCGGCGCTGGGGCACCGAACCGGTATGCCAGGCGAAGCCCAGTCCGAGGCGCTCGCAGGCGTCACGGACCAATTGCAGCATGCGTTCCCATTCGCTGAAGACGATGACCTTCACATCCCCGTTGTCGCGGCACTCCTCCAGGATGCGCTCCAACTCCGGCAGCTTGGCGCAGGATTTGTCGTCCGCGTTGAGGATGAAATTGGTGTCACAGGTCATGCGCATCATGCCCAGCGTCCTCAGCAGCTTGTCCTGTTCCTGTTGGGTGAGGGGGCGTCGCTTGGCGATGTGGGCCAGGCGGGCTACAATGCCTTCGAATCCGTCATACTCGGCCCGCTGTTTGTCAGTCAGTGGTACAAAGAAGTTCCGGTCGGTCCGCTCCGGCAATTCGGTTTCCACATCGGCTTTGCGGCGGCGCAGCAGATAGGGACGGATCCGTTCCTGAAGCTGATGCAGATTTCGGTATCCCTTCGGGCGTCCACGATCATCTAGCTCGTAATACTCCCGGTTAAAGCGGAACAGCGGTCCGAGCAGCGCCGGGTCGAGGAAATCCATCAGGGAGTACAACTCATCAATGCGGTTCTCGATGGGCGTTCCGGTGAGGACGAAGGCGTGCCGGCTGCGCAGGCGTTTGATGGCCTGGGTGGTCTTGGTGCTCCAGTTCTTGATGCGCTGCGCCTCGTCCAGCACGACGATGTCGGGACGAATCCGCACGTTGACCTCCAGGGCATCGGCCAGCATCTGCTCGTAGTTGACGAGGGTGAAGAACGGCATCTTCCCCGTGGACGGCTCGGAGGCAACGCGCGTGCCGGCGAGATCGTAGGCCCTGAGGCGTTCGAATCGGCGGCCAAAGACCAACTGATAGGGCAAGTCGGTGAATCGTTGAATCTGCTCCTCCCATTCGGTCTTGAGCGAGGCCGGCGTGACCACCAGCACTCGTTGGGCCTGCCCCATCCGGTGCAGAAGCGCGCAGGCGGCAATGGCCTGGATGGTCTTGCCCAGCCCCATCTCGTCAGCCAAGAGCGCCCGTTCGGTAAAGGCGAGATGCAGCATCCCCTCCCGCTGGTAGGGAAACAGGGGTACTTTGGTTTCCTGAGCCGGCCATTCCCCGCGCTGGGCCTTGAGCTCGTATTGATGCCGCAGATGACGGCGTTCCTCCGTGCGGCAGCGGTTCTCCAGCCAGGGTTCAATCTCCTGGGAGAGTCGCAGATTTGGCAGACGGCTGGCGGCAAGGCGTTTCAGTGCGGCCAAGGCCTCTTCCGGCGGACACTCCCGCAGAAGGCCATCCGCATCGAACCATTCGGCCAATGGTCGGGGCAACGAACGGGATGGAGAATGCACCCGCAGCGTGCCGACATCGGGTGCCGGCACCACATCCACCCTCGTGGACACTCCCGTCCGGGCGGATTTGAACAGGCCCTTGAATCGTCCTTCCAAGTGGGTCAACACCGCCTCCACGTGTTTGCAGGTGCCCAGGCCGTTGATGCGAAAATCCACGCACTGGCAATGAAACTGGCGCTGGGCGATGTCGCGGATTTCAACGCCGTAGGTCATCCCGCTGCCGGACTGGACACTGAAGTTGGAGAAGATCGGGTGCCGCGTGTCGGCGTTGCGAATCGAAAAGGACTCGTTCTGTGCCCGCCAACGACGGCGGTTGATTTCGTCCTCATCCGACGTGTCCCAGTTGTACGCCCCAGGTGAGGGGAGGGAATGCGGACCCTTCTTTCTTGAGGCCATGCGGGCCATGATTCGACGGGAGGGGTTCAAGTCAAACCCGGGCTGCCCTTTGTTCAGAATTCGCGATTGTCGAACGAAGGAGCCGAGCGGGGCGAACTGTGCCGGGCGGGTTTGTGCAGAGTCGCCGGCTCCGGAAATTCTCCCCGAAGTTTTGAGCTTTGAACTTTGGATTCTGAGCTTCGATTCTTCCCCCATGTTCTCCCGCCGCTCTTTCGTTGCCGGTACGGCGCTGGCGGCCGGAAACGTCCTGGTTTCCGGAGCGGCTCCCTTGCCCGCCCGGCGACTTCCACTGGCTTTCCTCGGGGCCGG
>JBDKKE010000130.1:0-2520 GCA_039796255.1 Verrucomicrobiota bacterium
TGGACCACCACCGGCCTGAATTTCATCGGCTTCCCCACCCCCGCCGGGGCGCCGCCCAGCTTCGAGAAGTTCCTCGACCAGGTGCCAGCACTCGCCCTGGGTGCCGAGCTCTTCCGCTACGCGGGTGGACCCATGAGCCCCGTCCCGGTTCCGGCATTGGTCTATCCCAGCATCGGTGTCCGGCGCGGCGAGGCGTTCTGGATCCGCGCCAAGGACTACAACGCCTATTTTGGTCCGCTGGGCGTCTCGCTGCAGAGCGGGGGAAACACCGTCGATTTCGGCAGCCGGCTCGGAACGTACTCCGTCCGCCTCAAGAACAACTCGGACCTCACCAATACCTTCACGCTCAGCCTGCTCCCTTCCGGGGACGCCCCTTCTGGCCAGCCTGGCAGTGTCGGCGTTCCGCCCTTGCTGATCCGTGGTCCTCGCAGCGCGGCCGATCTGGCCCATCTGCATACGACACTGACCACGAGCCAGGTTCCGACCGACCATCAGGTCACCCTCACCCCCCGCGGGAAGCCTGGCTCCGAAGTGGAGGTCGTCCTCGGCCTCAACCGTTCCGCCATGTCCAGCACGGTGGGCGAACGTTATGCCGGCATCCTCCGTTTCGCGGATACCAACGGTCTGAGCCAGATCGACGTCGGGGTCGCCGCCACCGTGGCCGATACCGCAGGCCTGTGGGTCGGCGACGCCTCCGTCACCCAGGTAGCCCAGTATCTGGTGACCTACGCCAAAAAAGCCGATGGCACTCCCCTTCTGGCCGAGGTCACCACCAACGGCGCGTCCTACGTCGCCATCAGCACCAACACCACGATGGCCAACGTGGTCCGGCCCGTGCCCCTGCGGTTGATCGCCCACAATGATTCCGGCGGCCAGGCAAGGCTGCTGCAGCGCGTCTTTGTCGGACTGAATGCCGTCAACGTGCCGGTCCTCGCCACCGACGAGTCCCTGCTCGGCACCGACAACCGCGACGGCGCCCGGCGCATCTCCGCCGCCCATCTGCCCTTCGCGCACACCAACACGCCGTGGCTGGGCACCGGACAGTTCCGGGAAGGCAACAACGTCCAGTTCACCGTGCCGCTCGACTACCGGGATCAGGCCTCCAATCCCTTCCTGCACACCTTCCATCCGGACCATGACAATCTCGACGCCCGGTTCGGCCAAGTACAGGTGCAGGGTGCCGAGTCCTACACCCTCGAGCGGGCGATCACCCTCGCTGTGACCGCTCCCGGCACCGATTTCACCAGCCTGACCACCAGCCGGGATACGCTCACCGGTACCTATAACGAAACCATCACCGTGCGCGGCAAGGGTTCGAGTTCCCGGAACTTCACCCTGCAGGGCGATTTCAGCCTCCGCCGCATCAGCAATATCCCGCTCCTCACCGTCGCTCCCTGAGTTCCCATGAACCTCCTTTCAATCGTCTCTCACCGAAACTCATCCATGAAACCACTCCGCCATCGCCCGCTCGCGCTCGCTGTGTTCTGCGCTGCGCTGACCCTGTCGTCCCTGCTCCCGTCCGTCCATGCGGCCAACGAGAAGCCGCCGGCCAAGATGACGTTTCAGGGATTCCTGACCGACACCGATGGCACGCCGCTCGGCAACACGGCTCCGGAGACCAAGGTGGTGCAGTTCAAGATCTATGATGCGTCCACCGGCGGCACCCTGTTGCGCACGGAAGAGCAGACGGTGACCCTCGACAAGGGTCACTTCAGCGTCCTGCTGGGTGAGGGCACGGTCTCTGGCACGGTCCCCACGCTCCCGGCCATCTTCCAGTCGGCCAGTGCTTCCGACCGTTTCCTGGAACTTGTGGTGGACGGCAGCGCGATGACGCCCCGCATCCAGTTTGTCGCCTCCCCTTACGCCCTGCTGGCCGGCAGCGCCAACCAGTTGATCGACGCGGCGGGCAATGCGGTCCTGATCCCGACGGTTGGCGGCCTCACGGTCACAGGAACGCTCTCGGCCACCACCGGCTTCTCCGGCAATGGTTCTGCGTTGACCGCGCTCAACGGCGCCAACATCAACGCCGGCACGGTTGCAGACAGCAAGCTCGCCACCATCAGTACGGCTGGGAAGGTGGACGTCAGCGCCATCACTGGTTCGCTTGCGGACAGCAAACTCGCCACCATTACCACGGCTGGGAAGGTGGCCAACTCCGCCACCACGGCCACTTCGGCCAACACGGCCAACGCCATCGTGGCCCGGGATGCCAGCGGGAACTTCACGGCTGGCACCGTCACGGCCGGCAATGTGACGGTTGGCGGCAAAAACGTTGCAACTGGCGACTCCGCCTTTCGAATCATTGCCGGCATTGTGAATGCGAATGGGACGTTGAGTCAGGGAACCGGGTTTACCTGCCAAAAGAACAACTTCAACGGCTACTACTCAGTAACCCTCACCGGTGTCTCAGCCACGCCAATCGTTACCTTGACCCCCGTGGGTGGGGATAAGCAGATCATCGCAGCATCCGCATCCCTATTTCAGGCTTACGTTGGGGGATTCCAGCTATTTACCAAGCTG
>JBDKKE010000131.1:0-10640 GCA_039796255.1 Verrucomicrobiota bacterium
CTCGGACACCGCGGCCCACCATCAAAACCCTCCCTCCCCCACGGAGGGACAAGCTTCGCGTGTCCCCATTCTCCGCCCCCAACGTTCCAGCACATCCCGTCGGAGAACGCGGGAAGTCCACACGCCCAACGCTACCCCCGTCCCCCTCGGTGACTCCACGTGCGCTGCGGGGGAAGTCACGGACTCGGATACCTCGTCCCTCCGGTTCATCGAGGAGATTCAGATTAGGCGGACAGACCCGATTCTCTACACCGACTAATGACAGAATCGGTACAAGGTCGAACAAGCGGCGGTGAGCGCGTTGGGGCGCCAGAGGGCTTGCTGTGGGCCGTCGGAACCAGTCGTGAGCACCACCGCCTCCCCACTTCCCAACGCCTCCCTTCCGGAGGCGGTGATTTCGCCCATGCGCAGCGGAGCGACGTCCAGCAGCCGCGTCGCCTGTCAGCACTGCGGAACTCCCTGTGAACCGGCGGCGACTGCAGCCCTGGGGGGCGCCTTTTGCTGCGCCGGATGCCGGACGGTGTACGAACTGCTCCACGAGAGCGGGCTGGGACAGTTCTATTCCCTCCAGAATACCCCCGGATCCCCGGTCCAATCGGCATCCAGCATTGATCGCTACCGTTACCTGGATGAGCCATCGGTGCGCGAGCGGTTGGTGGACTATGCGGATGAGCGGGTGGTGCGGATCACCCTTCGCCTGCCGGCCATCCATTGCGTGGCCTGTGTCTGGTTGCTGGAGAATCTGTTTCGGCTGCGGGAGGGACTGGGCAGTTCCCGGGTGGATTTTGGTCGTCGCGAACTGGCGCTGTCCCTGGATCCGCAGGTGGTTTCATTGGGAGAGGTGGCCGCCCTGCTGGATTCGCTGGGCTATCCGCCGGACCTGACCCTGGCGGATCTGGATCACCGTCCGAAGCGTCCGGTGGCCCGCCGCCTGTGGCTGCAGATTGGCGTCGCCGGTTTTGCCTTCGGCAACACCATGCTGTTCAGCCTGCCGTCGTACTTCGGTCTGGACAGTGCCAGCGGACCCACCTTCCGCACCCTGGTGGGCTGGCTGAGTCTGGCCCTTTCGCTCCCGGTGGTGGGCTTCAGCGCCCTGGACTACTGGCGAACCTCCTGGAACAGCCTCCGCTTGCGCCGGCTCACCATGGAGGTGCCCATTGCCGTGGGCATCGCCGCCCTCTTCCTGCAGAGCGCCGCCGAGGTGGTGTCCGGACGCGGCGAAGGTTACTTCGACTCCCTGGCCGGTCTGCTGTTCTTCCTGCTATGCGGACGCCTCTTTCAGCAGAAGACCTATGACCGGCTGTCTTTTGACCGCGACTACACCGCCTTCTTTCCCCTGTCGGTCATCCGATTGATCCGCTCCCCGGCCGAAGTCGCGTTGGAAATCGGTAACATGCCTTCCCCTGAGGAGGAGCGCGTTGCGCTGGCGCAACTCCACGTGGGGGACCACCTGCGCCTGCGAAACGGGGAGCTGATTCCTGCGGACGCCCGTCTGGTGCAGGGCGCGGCGGTCGTGGATTACAGCTTCGTGACCGGAGAGTCTGAGCCGGTAACCCGCTCGCCCGGGGAACTGCTCTACGCCGGTGGACGGCAGGTGGGCGGGGCCATCGAGGTGGAGATGGTGAAGCCGGTTTCGGAGAGCTATCTCGCCTCGCTGTGGAACCAGGACGCCTTCCGCAAGGAAAAGGACGACACCTTCAACACCCTCACCAACCGCACCAGCCGGCGCTTCACCTGGATCATTCTCGCCCTGGCAGTGGGCGCCGTCCTGTTCTGGTCGGTGTGGAATCCGGCGAAGGTGCTGCGGTCGTTCACGGGAATCCTGATTGTGGCCTGTCCCTGCGCGCTGGCGCTGGCGGCCCCGGTCACCCTCGGCGCGGCCATGCGGATTCTCGGACGCCGCCGCATCTACCTGCGCAACGCGGAGGTGATTGAGGCGCTGGCCCGCGTGGATACGGTGGTCTTCGACAAGACCGGCACCCTCACCACCCCGCATGCCGGCGAGGTCGTGTTCCAGGGCGATCCCCTGTCGCCTACCGAGGCGGCACTCATCGGGGCAGTGACCCGGCAGTCCACCCACCCGCTGTCGATTCGTATCGCCGCCTGGCTGGGGGAACGGTTTCCGTCGACCCACGCCGGACCACCCGTAACGAACTTTCGTGATCAGGCCGGCGCCGGAGTGGAAGGCGTCGTGGAAGGATGCTGCATTGCGGTGGGTTCCCCGGCCTGGATTCAGTCGCACGAGCTTAAGAGCGGGAACGCGAACGGGACGGCACAGCCCACGGCTTCCGAAAACTCCGGGTTCCTGGCCGGCGGATCGAGCGTGCAGGTGGCGTTGAATGGAGTTCGCCGAGGCGGGTTTGTCCTGTCGGGCACCCTGCGTCCGGAAACCGAACAACTTCTGCGCCGCCTGGCCCCCGACTATGAAACTGCCCTGCTGAGCGGGGATCATGCGCGGGACCGGGAGCGGTTCGCGCGCCTGTTCGCCCCCGGGGCGGCCCTCCACTTCAATCAAACCCCCGGCGACAAGCTGGAGTTCATCCGCGGACTCCAGTCCAGCGGACGGGCGGTGATGATGGTCGGGGACGGACTGAACGACGCGGGTGCGCTGCGCCAGAGCGACGTGGGGGTCGCGGTGGTGGAGCAGGTCGGCGCGTTCTCACCGGCCAGCGATGTCATTCTGGACGCCTCCCGGGTCATCCGGACCGGAGAGCTGCTGCGCTTTGCGCGACGGGCCGTGCTGGTGGTGCGGCTGAGCTTTGGCGTCTCCGCCCTGTACAACGTCATCGGACTCTCCATCGCCGCCTCCGGCAACCTGTCGCCGGTGGTGTGCGCCATTCTGATGCCGCTCAGCTCGGTGTCCGTGGTCGCCTTTGCGGTGGGACTAACCCACGGGTTCGCCCGGAATTCCGGACTGGGGCCCATCGTGGAAGGAGCGGACGACGGTTCAATTCAGGTAATGCTTCCGCCAAAGGAAGGGGAGCGGCCATGAGCGTCCTCTTCATCCTCATTCCCGTGAGTCTGGTGTTCGCCACGGCATTTCTCGCGGTGTTCTTCTGGGCGGTGCGCTCGGGACAATTCGAGGACACCTGCACTCCATCGATGCGCCTGCTGATGGATGATGAGGTCCCGGCGACCCCGTCCCGCAACGCCACCCACGCGACCCAGGGCAACGACCCCGGGGGTCGCACCGATTGCGGCACACGGCCCCTCCCCACACCGAAGACCCTTTCCAATAATGAAGACTGAGACGTTTAAATATGACAACCGGATCGTGCGCGCCTTTGCCATCGCCACGATGATTTGGAGTGTGGTGGGCATGAGCGCCGGCCTCCTGGCGGCCGTGCAGCTCTTCTGGCCCGAGGCCAACCTGAGCCTGCAGTTTGTCACCTTCGGGCGGCTGCGTCCGCTCCACACCAATGCCGTGATTTTTGCCTTCGTGGGCAACGGCATGTTCATGGGCGTGTATTACTCGCTGCAGCGCCTGTGCAAGGCGCGGATGTTCAGCGACGCGCTGAGCTGGATCAATTTCTGGGGGTGGAACGCCATCATCGTGGCCGCCGCGCTCACCCTCCCGCTGGGATTCACCACCAGCAAGGAGTACGCGGAACTGGAATGGCCGATCGACATCGCCATCACGCTGATCTGGGTCGCCTTCACGGTGAACCTCATCGGCACCATCCTGAAGCGGCGGGAGAAGCACCTGTATGTCGCCATCTGGTTCTATATCGCCACGGCGGTGACGGTGGCGGTGCTGCACATCGTCAACTCCCTGGAAGTCCCGGCCGGGATGTTCAAGAGCTACTCGATCTACGCGGGGGTGCAGGACGCCCTGGTCCAGTGGTGGTACGGACACAACGCCGTGGCCTTCTTCCTCACCACGCCCTTCCTGGGCCTGATGTATTACTTCCTGCCCAAAGCGGCGAATCGGCCGGTCTTCAGCTACCGGCTGTCGATCATTCACTTTTGGGCCCTGATCTTCCTCTACATCTGGGCCGGACCCCACCATCTGCTCTACACTGCGCTGCCCGACTGGGCGCAGTCGCTGGGCATGGTGTTCAGCGTCATGCTGGTGGCGCCCAGCTGGGGCGGCATGCTCAACGGACTGCTCACCCTGCGCGGCGCGTGGGACAAGGTCCGCCAGGATCCGGTGCTCAAGTTCATGGTGGTCGCGGTTACCGCCTACGGCATGGCCACGCTGGAGGGACCGATGCTGTCCATCAAGTCGGTCAACTCCCTGTCGCACTACACCGACTGGACCATTGCCCATGTCCACACCGGTGCCCTCGGCTGGAACGGATTCATCATCTTCTCCATGCTTTACTGGCTGTTCCCCAAGATGTGGAACACCCAGCTGTACTCGGTGAAGCTGGCCAACTGGCACTTCTGGCTCGGACTGCTGGGCATCATGTTCTACGCGATCCCGATGTACTGGGCCGGCGTGACGCAGGGTCTGATGTGGAAGCAGTTCACTCCGGACGGCTTCCTGCAGTATCCGAACTTCCTGGAGACGGTGCTGCAGATCGTGCCGATGTACCGGCTGCGCGCCGTCGGCGGCTCGCTCTATCTGATCGGCACCATAATCGGAATCTACAATTTGTGGCGCACGGCCAAGAGCGGTGTGTTTGAGCCGGAAACTGAAGCACAGGCGCCGGCCCGGGCGGATCTCGCCCACGACGCCAAGCCCGAGCACGGACATCGCTGGATCGAATCCAAGCCGGTCCTCTTCACCGTATTCACCACGGTGGCGATCCTCATCGGCGGGGCCATTGAGATCATCCCGATGTATCTCATCCGCAGCAACGTCCCGACCATTTCCAGCGTGAAGCCCTACACCCCGCTGGAAGTACTGGGACGCGACCTCTACATCCGCGAGGGCTGTGTCGGCTGTCACTCGCAGATGATCCGTCCGTTCCGGTCCGAGACCGAGCGCTACGGTGATTATTCCAAGGCCGGTGAATTTGTTTTCGACCATCCGTTCCTCTGGGGATCCAAGCGCACCGGACCCGACCTCCAGCGTGAGGGCGGGAAGTATCCCGATGCCTGGCATTACAATCACATGGAGGATCCGCGATCCACTTCCCCAGGATCCATCATGCCCCCGTATCCGTGGCTCTATACGCAGCGACTGGACACCAATTCACTCCCCGCCCGCATTGCGGCACTGCGCCGGGTGGGCGTGCCCTACGCGCCCGGATTCGAGAACGGCGACGCGCAAAAGGATCTCGCGACCCAGGCGGCCCGGATCGTGGTCAGCCTCCGCGTGGGATCGATCACCAATGCCCCGGCCGACGCCGAGATCATCGGGCTCATCGCCTACCTGCAGCGTCTTGGAACGGACATCAAGTCCGCCCCTGCCGCCGCGCAGTCCACCGAGGGATCCGTCCCCGTGGCCGCCCTCACCTCCAACCCCAATCCCTAATCCCCATGATCCGGAATGTGCTCAGTGACATCGGCGGCGTGGGCCTCTACGGCGTCGTGTCGATCTGCCTGTTTTTCCTCGTCTTCACCGGCGCGCTGATCTGGACCCTGCTTCAGCGTCCCTCGCTGATGCGCGCCATGGGCGACCTGCCCCTGTCCGATGGTGAAACCCATACCATGAATGAAGGAGAGTCCCGCCATGAATGACCCGAAGAACGCCTCCAGGGATCCGCTGCTGCTCGACCACGACGCGGACGGCATCCAGGAACTCGACAACAACCTCCCCCGCTGGTGGGTCTGGTTGTTCTACCTCTGCATCGCCTTCTCCCTGCTCTACCTCGGCTACTATCACGTGCTGGGAAGCGGGGATCTCCAGGTCGCCGCGTACCAAAAGGAGATGGCCACCGGCAATGCGCTGAAGAACGCCGCCCAGGACAAGTTCGAGGCCAGCCTCGGATCGCTGGAGCCTTCGAAGAACGATGCGCTGTTGGCCCGCGGAGGACAGGTGTACGTCACCTACTGCTCCCCCTGCCACCGCCCGGATGGCGGCGGACTGGTCGGGCCAAACCTGTGTGACGACTACTGGATCCACGGCGGCACCTTCTCCGACAGCCTCAAGGTGATCATCAACGGGGTTCCCGAGAAGGGCATGCTCACCTGGAAGGGTGTCCTGACCCCCTACGACATCCAGGCCGTCGCCAGCTACATCTACACCCTGCGCGGCACCACGCCGCCGAATCCCAAGATGCGCGAAGACCTGGCGCCGGCCGTCCCGGTTGAGGTGTATGAGTGATCGCCGCCCCCCAGGCGCCATGAACACTCCTCCGGAGAAGCAGGGGGAGGTGCCGGAGTCCGGCCACAGCGTGACCCGTGCGGTCAACTGGGAGGACTTCCGCGAGCACCTCGCAACGGCAGACCGCGACGGTAACCGGCGCTGGCTGTACCCGAAGAAACCCCAGGGCCGCTGGTACCGCTGGCGGACCTGGCTGAGCTGGCTGCTGATCGGCGTCATGTTCTCCGGCCCGTTTGTCCGCATCGGCGGAAACCCGCTGCTGATGTTCAACATCGTGGACCGGCGGTTCTCGATCCTCGGACGCATCTTCTGGCCGCAGGACGCCATCATCTTCGCGGTGGCGATGCTGATCTTCTTTGCCGGCATCATGATCTTCACCACCGCCTTTGGCCGGCTCTGGTGCGGATGGACCTGTCCGCAGACCATCATGATGGAGATGGTTTTCCGGAAGCTGGACTACCTGATCGAGGGAGACTCCGCCGCCCAGCGCGCCCTGGATGCTGCGCCGTGGAGCGCCGGGAAAATCACCCGCAAGCTGTTCAAGCACGCGGTATTCTTCGCGCTGTCCTTCCTCATCGGGAACACGCTCCTGGCCTATATCATTGGCAGCGACGCCCTGCTGCACATCATTCGCGACGATCCCCGAAACCATCTGGTGGGCCTGGGATTCATGATCGCCTTCACGCTGGTGTTCTATGCGATCTTTGCCCGCTTCCGCGAACAGGCCTGCACCTTCATCTGTCCCTACGGTCGCTTCCAGTCCGCGCTGCTGGATGAGAACACTATGGTGGTTGCCTATGATGCCAAGCGGGGCGAACACCGGGCGCCCTGGAAGCGGGACCAGCGCCTGGAGCTGAGACAGGCGGAGGGCCACGGCGACTGCGTCAACTGCCACCAATGCGTCGCCGTCTGCCCGACGGGAATCGACATCCGCAACGGCATCCAGATGGAGTGCGTGAACTGCACCGCCTGCATGGACGCCTGCGATGCGGTCATGGACCGCATCGAGCGCCCGCGCGGACTCATCCGCTACGCCTCGCTCAACGGAATCCAGAAGGGCGAACGCCTGCGTTTCACTCCGCGCATGAAGCTGTACGCGACGGTGCTGTGTGCGCTGATCGGGCTGTTTGTGTTTCTGGTTCTGACGCGATCCGATGTCCAGACCATCTTCCTCCGCGCCCCCGGATCGCTCTTCCAGGCCGCTGCGGAAGGCCGCATCAGCAACCTGTATACGGTGAAGGTCATCAACAAGACCTCCGGCGAACTGCCCCTGGAGTTCCGGGTGGAGAATCGTCCCGGGCGCGTGGTGGTGCTCGGCGCTCCGGTCTTCAAGGCTCCGGGCAACCGACTTGTCGAGACCTCGGTGCTGGTGGAGATGGATCCAAAGCAATTGTCCGGCGCCACCACCCATTTGGAAATCGGCGTGTATGCCGGTGGCCGCCGCGTCGAGACCGTGAAAACCGCCTTTGTTGGACCCCGTTCCTGAAACCTCCCATGACCGCCACCGACCGCAGCCCCAGCACCAGCACCCCCTTCAATCCATGGCCCTGGGCCCTGCTCGCCTTCTTCGCGCTGCTGATCACCACCATCGCCTCCTTCGTCGTGTTCGCCGTGCGACAGGACATGGAACTGGTGCGCCCCGACTACTACGAGCAGGAGCTGCGTCATGACCGCCAGATGGAGCGGGTCCGCCGCACCGCCGGCCTTGCAGGGGCCATCACCCTGGCGCCCTCGGGAAACACCATCCTGGTGGACGTCCCCACCGCCACCCGCGGCCTCAAGCCGTCGGGAACCGTCCATCTGTACCGGCCCAGTGACTCACGGCTGGATCGCGAGGTGGAGCTGGCCCCCGATGCGGCGGGCCGCATGTCCCTGGATACCGGATCCCTCCGTCCGGGACTGTGGAAGGTCCGCGTCGCCTGGTCCGTCGGCCTCGACGAATTCTTCCGCGAAGCCACGCTGGTGATCCCCACGCCCGCTGCCTGACTCCATGCTCTGGACCGCCTTCATCCTGGGACTCGCCGGCAGCCTGCACTGCGCTGGCATGTGCGGTCCGCTGGCCCTGGCCCTGCCGGCAACCGGCAGCGGACCGATGGGTCTTCTGGCCGGGCGACTCGTGTACCAGGGCGGGCGCATCCTGACCTATTCACTGCTGGGCGTTCTGTTCGGCTGGCTGGGGAAATCGCTGGCCGTGGTGGGCGTGCAACGCTGGGTCTCCCTCGCGGCGGGAGTGATGATTCTCGCGGGATTGGGACTGTCCACCCGCTCCGTCGCCAGCGGCGCCATGACCCGGGCCGTGGCGGGACTGAAGACGGCGTTTCGGACCCTGATTCAGCGCCGGACAGTAGCTTCCCTGGGGCTGCTGGGCCTGCTCAATGGCCTGCTTCCCTGCGGTCTGGTCTATGCCGCCTGCGCCGGCGCGGCGGCGGTCGGCTCCTGGACGGATGGTGTCGCGTACATGGCGCTGTTCGGACTGGGAACCCTGCCCGTGATGCTGGGAATCAGCCTCACCGGCCGCGCCCTGCCGGTGGCCTGGCGGTTTCGTTTGCAGCAGCTGGTTCCGCTGTCGGTGGGTCTGGTGGGGGTGCTGCTCATCCTGCGCGGATTGGCCCTCGGCATTCCCTACCTGAGTCCGAACCTCGCAGCCGGAACCTGCGCGCATTGCCACTGAGCCGTGGGTCGTTCCGTCGTCAGGCGGCTCCGGCGTGCGAACCCACGGAGGCCAGAAGGACGGGCACCCGAATGAGAACTGCTGTGGCCGTGGTGCCCGCCTTCTCCTAGCGTGCGCCCTTATGGAAGGGTCGCTAACGCTGCGAAAGGCTCCGGATCAATGGCTGGGCGATTGCCCGCCGTCCTCTGCTCCAACGACGGATCCCGCCAACGCGTGGGTGTCGGTCGGGATTCACCCGTCGCAATTCCCCGGAGCGATCGCGGCGTCGCTGCGCGAGTCCCTGCGCACGCGGGAGATGAATCACAAGTTCCATTACGACACCCCGCGGCAGGCCCTGCGCTGGCTCCGACTGCACGAGGCATTTTCGCCGGCGCGAACGGATCCCAACTGCCACCAAATCTATCATCAGGCCTTCGCCGCCGCCGCCGCCCGTTTGCGGGAGGCCACCGAGATCCAGGTGATCAGCCTCGGCTGTGGAGGCGGACAAAAGGATGCGCAACTCCTGGAGGTGCTGCGACAGGACCTTCCCGGACGCCGCCTTCACTACGTTCCTGCGGATGTGAGTCCGAGCCTGACCCTGGTTTCCCGCGACGCGGC
This sequence comes from Verrucomicrobiota bacterium, assembly GCA_039796255.1. Classification (GTDB taxonomy): domain Bacteria; phylum Verrucomicrobiota; class Verrucomicrobiia; order Limisphaerales; family UBA9464; genus UBA9464. The sequence goes on from JBDKKE010000131.1 coordinate 9,483, forward strand.
CATGGCCACCGGGCTCACGGCGGAGGACTGCGTTCCGCTGGTCCTGGATCTCGGCGCGACAGCGGACTGGAGGGCGGCGCTGGAGCCTGCGCTGAGGCCCTCCGCTCAACGGGTGATTTGCTTCTTCGGCATGCTGCCGAACTTTGCACCCTCGACGGCGCTGACGCGCCTCGCGGCCCTGGTGCGTCCAGACGACCTGCTCCTATTCAGCGCCAACCTGGCGCCCGGTGCGGACTACGCCGCAGGTGTGGAGAGGATTCGCCCCCTCTACGACAACGCCCTGACCCGCGAGTGGCTGTGGACCGTTCTGCAAGACCTGGGGGCGGAGGCCGGCGATGGCGGGATGACCTTTCGCGTGGCTCCCTGTCCGGAGGGCTCGGGACTGCTGCGGATTGAGGCGGTGGTCACCTTTGCCCGCCCCTGTCGCCTCCAAGTGGAAGGGGAATTTTTTGACTATGCGACGGGAACCGAGTTCCGGTTGTTTTACTCCTACCGGCACACGCCGGAGCGATTGCGAATCCTCTGTGACGCGAACGGACTCACCCTGACAGGGCAGTGGGAGAACGGGTCCGGAGAAGAGGGCGTCTTCCTCGGCAGCAGGCGCCCCTGAGGCCCGATGGTCGGTAGGGATGCGTTCCACCCGCGTCCCCATATTCCCCCACCTGGCCCGTGGACACGCCACGGGGATCGCGGGCAGCCCCCACACGCCGAGGCTTCCCGCGTTCCCGCAGGGGAATGCCCACCCACGCAACGGATCTGAAATGGGGCGCGGGTGGAACGCGCCCCTACCACCCCCAACGATCGGTAGGGATGCGTTCCACCCGCGTCCCCATATTCCCCCGTTTGGCTCGTGGACACACCACGGGGATCGCGGGTAGCCCCCACGCGCCGGGGCTTCCCACGTTCCCGCAGGGGAATGCCCACCCACGCAAAGGATCTGAAATGGGGCGCGGGTGGAACACGCCCCTACCACCCCCACGTTCGGTAGGGATGCGTTCCACCCGCGTCCCCATATTCCCCCGTCTGGCTCGTGGACACACCACGGGGATCGCGGGTAGCCCCCACGCGCCGGGGCTTCCCACGTTCCCGCAGGGGAATGCCCACCCGCGCAGCGGATCTGAAATGGGGCGCGGGTGGAACGCGCCCCTACCACCCCCA
>JBDKKE010000132.1:0-2862 GCA_039796255.1 Verrucomicrobiota bacterium
CTAGTACGACAACCACCAGAACAATCCATGCCCCGGTCCCTGCGCGACGACCGCCGCCCCCGTCGGGTGCCGTTCGCGCAGCGGATTCACCGTCACGGGACATACCCAGCCTACTGGACCAGCAATTTGTAGAAGGTGAGCGCCGGCTGGCCGGCGGTCGCCACGGCCTCAATGTCCATCGAGCGGACATCACTCGCGAGATAGCCTTGGCGCAGCGCACCACCCGGTCCCTCGGCGACAAGCCGGAAGCTCACCGCCACCCAGGTATCCAGGTCCGTCGAACCCACCAGGCTGTAGGACCGCCCGCGAATCGAAAGAAACCTCATCACCGTCCCCGTCTCTCGCAGTTCGGCAATCGTCAACAGAAACCCATCCTTGGGATCGAAGGCGTACGTTCCCGCAAGATACTCCTGAAGATTGCTCATCCCGTCGCCATCCACGTCCTCTCCCGGATTGACCTGTCCGATGTCCGGATTGATCTGGCGTTCCCAGGCATCGGGAAGCCCGTCCCCATCGCGATCCTCGCCGAGAGTCAGATTCAGCAGGGTGCGCTTCCCCGGCTGCCCCATCAGACCAAAATCCCCCTTCAACTCGATCGGAAGATAGATCGACGTGCCAATCCTCACCTTGATCTGAAACGGCACGGAGGGTTTGAGCGCGGTGGCTTTGTAGAGATCCACGGTGAGACCGGCATCCATCGGCACTTCGAGCCGGTAGTTCACGCCGGGCTCGAGTCCCGCAATGATTTTGGTCTTCCACTGCGTTCCACTTGCGGTCTCCAGAATGACCTCGGCCCCCTCCACGTTGATCGGTGAACCATATTCATCCCGCACCATGCCGTAGAACAAGTGATGGGGTGCGGGCGGGAATGCCCAAGAGCGCGGAGACAACAGAACCAGCAGCAACAGGCAGCCCCACACACGGCCTCGGAACGCGAAACGACTGGCAGCGGCTGGCAAAATGGAAGTGTTCATGGATGGATGCGTCCGATCGGCTAATTGCCCGAGTACGAGTAGGTCACGAAATGCAGCTTCACGTCCTTCACGGTCTGGATGAAGCGATCCAGGCCCTCCTTCGGATCCTCCAGCAGTCGATTTCCCGGAATGACCAGCTTCCATTGGGTGTTCCATACGGAACGCCCAATCAACCGGCGGTTCGTGAATTGAGAGGGGGACAGTGAGCCACTGGAGCCAAAGATGTCCGCGCTGAATGCCGTGGTACTGGACACCGGGCGGAACGCCTGATGTTTGCGCAGCCCAAAGAGCGGCTCGGTGAGCGAGTCCGACGACTGGTAAAGCCCCTTGGTCGAAAACTCCGAGGCACCAATGTTAAAGGGAAGCGGGATGCTGACATCCTGGACGTTCCAGGTACGGAACGCGCCGCCATCGCCCAACGGCGGACTCCGCATGGCGTCCAGACCCACGGGAATCAGGTAGACATACGGCGTGGCGGCGAGCGCCTTCGGATCCAAAAAGTAGGACGGAGGATCCGCGGGGGAGGCGCCCCCTGCGCCATTGACGGCGGAACCATTGGCGAGCGGGTTGTTCATACCGCGATAGCCTTCGAGCGCCACGCCCACAGCATAGATCTTCGTGGCAAAGGAACTCTCGTCGAACGCGCTGTCGCCGGCAGCCAGGGGGCGGCCGAAAAGATTCTCCCGCAGGTTGATGCTGGTGCTGAACTCCAGAACGATCCCCGGCACGGGCAAGCCGTCTCCGGCATCGACCTTCAGGCAATACCGTCGCACATCAGAGTCCGTGAGCAGATTCTCAACTCGGCCGCGCTGGAGGACATCCTGCCAGGTCGTGTCGCCGTCCGCACCCGGCAGAATGCGCAGGTTTTCCTGGCGAAGGGAGACGGTGGTTCCGTACGCGTCGGGGTTGTTGAAACCCAGGCGCCCCTTGAGCACATCCCAATCCGCCTTCATCTCGGCCAGCACACTCGAGAGTCCCGGATCACCGGTATTGCTGCCCGCGTATTGCGGTTCCCCATCCTTCACCACGCCCAGGGCCCGGGAACTGACAATGCGATTGACGAAGGAACGACCCGCGGTGGTGTCCAGCAGACCGGTCTCGTAGTCATAGGCATTGGCGGCCAGGTACGTGTAGCGGGCCGACAGGTCGAAGAGCGTCTTGTAGCGTTCCAGTTTCTCATTGCGGAAGATGCGGAAGGCCGCGTCCCGCGTCCGGAATCCCTGGATGACTGCGGCGGTGCGTTGCCGAAACACCTCGCGCTCTGCCAGAATCCGGTCTCCCTGGGCCACAAGTTGCTGATAAGAGGCAAACGCGTCCTGCAATTCCTGAAAACGCTGGTTGATGGCAAAACCACTGACCCGCAGGTCCTCCATGGCCATCGACAATTCGGTCACCTTTGCCTGAGCCTCAATCCCGCGCTGAATCGGCCCAAAAAAGTCCGCCTGCCGTTGGCGGTAATAGGCATCCTTGACCAGTTCCGCAGTTCCCCTGGCGAGGTCGACGGCGATCTTCGTGTTGTCCTTTGCCAGGATTGTTGCCGCAGCGGCGCTCAAAATGGCGCTCTCCGCCACGGACGTCAGGTCCCCGCCCACCGCGAGCCCGACCACATTCACTTTGGGCAGCGCCGCGGCGGCGGATTTTGCAATGCTGTCAATACCCTTCGACGTAGAGGCGACATACGCCGTGTAAATCCGGGCCGCTAGGATGCTCGAATTTAAGCTGGTGATGGCGGCTTCTTTCTCTGAGTCAAACTGGTGGACGTTGATCTGATATTGCATCAGTGCCGCAAAGTTGTTCACCATCTCGCCAACATGCGTTCGGAGGTTGCGATTCACTTCGAGCTCCTGATGCACGGCATTGTGAGCCAGAATGATTTTCGAAATGGATG
>JBDKKE010000133.1:0-2910 GCA_039796255.1 Verrucomicrobiota bacterium
TCACCTTGCCAAGGTGAATGTCGAGGGTTCGAATCCCTTCGCTCGCTCCAAGTTTTCTGCCCCGGCGTCCCAAGGGACGCCGGGGCTTTCTTCTGGGTGGATCTCTGAATCAGCGATCCGAGAGGCAGTAGAGGAATCGCTCGCCTCTGAGAAACAGTTCCCCATCCGCAAGGGCAGCAGACGCGCTGAATGAATCTTCGAGCCGGTTGACCGCCAGGCTTCGGTTACCCGCCTCATGACTCAAAACCACCGTGACGCCATCGCGTCCGGTCACATAAATCCGGCCGGCGGCGGCCACGGGAGAGGCAAAGATGAAGTCGCGAATCGCCTCGAGCCGGAGGGGTTCGGACTGGGGACGTCCGGTGGCCGGATCCAGTCGGGACAAAATGTTCTGGTTGTGACGCAGGAAGTACAGGGAGTCGTCGTAAACCAGCGGGGACGAAACATAGGGAGTCATCCGCGTCAGGCGCCAGGCCACGGCATTGCCATCGGTCAGCTCGCCCGCGGCGCCTGGCAGTCGAACCGCCAGCATCGCCTGCTGATAGTAGCTGTTGCCGGCAATGACGAGGTCGCGCCACAGCACCGGAGAGGACACCACGTTGTCGGTGAGACCAGCGCATTCCCAAACCAGGCGTCCCGACTCCGCGTCATAACCGCGCACCTTTCGGGTGGCACTCACCACGACCTGGAAGCGTCCGTTCACCTCCACCACAATGGGTGTGGACCAGGAAGTTTTCTCCTCCCGGGGCACCTTCCAGCGGACGCTTCCAGTGTGGGCATCGAAGGCCTGCAGAAAGGAGTCGCCTTCATGATCCCAATTCACGAAGAGGGTATTGCGCCACAGCACCGGAGAACTCCCCTCGCCATGGGCGTGCAGTGTCTGCATTCGCCCCAAATCCGCCTGCCAGCGGACCTCGCCGTTGGAATCAAGACCGTACAGCCCGCGGGATCCGAAAAAGGCGTAAACCATCGAACCATCCGTCACCGGTGAATTGGAGACCGGACTTCCCGTCGTGTGCCCCCCTTCGTGCGGCTTCTCCTCCCGAACATTCCGGCGCCAGAGAAGTCGTCCGGAGGACCGATCAATCGCCATCACTGCGTACTGATGGCGATGGGTGACAGGGACGCTGTCGTGGACCCCCGGCGCCGAATCAAACACCGGGGGCTGGGCCTCACCCACGGGTTCGGAGGCCATCAGGTACACCCGGTCGCCGGCCACAATGGGAGAGGAATGGCCGCGCCCCGGAAGAGGAATCTTCCAGCGAACGTGGTTCGTTTCGCTCCAGGTCAACGGAGGATTGGCCAGAGGCGCGAAGCCATTCCCGAACGGCCCCCTCCACTGCGGCCAGGCGCGACCCAAATCTACGGGATCCGCCGAGGTAAAGGACGCCGCAGCCACCAAAACAGCGCCCAGCACGCTTCGCCGAGCGCCACGGAGGAAGGTCAGGAAAACCGGTGCGGGCATGGGAAGGACATTGGACCCGTCCATACCCGATGGAAAGCCCCTGACTCCAGGTACGCAAAACGAGGCGTTTCGAAAGCTTCGAGATTCACAACCGCACCCACCGTCGGGTCCGGCTGCTCTTCAGAATTCCCTCGCACAGCGCGACTTCGTGATGTCCGTCCTCTGCGGTCGCAAACAGAATCGGGGTCTTCCGCCCGGTCACGATGTGCTCATACACCGCCCGATAGTGCATCTTGTGGCTGTCGGGGAAACCTTCCGGATGCCCGCCGGGATAGTCGGTAAAACCCGCCACGTCCTCGCTGAAGCCTGCGGTTCCCCGCTGCAAAACCTGACATGGTTCGTCCCGTCTTCCATGCAGGATCTCGTTCGGCTGCTGCAGGTCCCAGCGGACGCTGCCCTCGGTTCCATAGATGCCCAGGGCCAGGCTGCACTTCCATCCGGCCGCCATCTGAGAGACGGAGGCGTTGGCGTGAACTCCCTTCACAAATCCGTGGTCGGCGGCGCCGTATCGGAGCAGCAGACTGCCAAAATCCTCGGTATCCACACGGTAGGGCGTCATCGTCGCTGGATCCACCTTGGCAAACGTCTGGACCGGTCCCTTCGGGCGGTACCGCGTTTTGTGGAAGGTTTCCAAGTGGGCAAACACCTCCTCCACCTTCGCGCCAAGAATGAAGGATACGGTGTCCATCCAGTGAGTGCCGATGTCCCCAATCGCGCGCAGTTTGCCACCTTCCGAAGCCAGCAATCGCCAGTTGTAGTCGGTGTTCTTCAGCAGCCAGTCCTGAAAGAAATGTCCCTGCACATGGATGATCCGTCCCAGATCACCGCGGCGGACCATCGCGCGCATCTGGAGAACGGCGGGGAAAAACCGGCACATGTAGTTGACTGCAAACACCGGACTTCCCGGAGCCGCGACAGCCTTGACCACGCGCGCCGTTTCGCGAGAGGTCATTCCCAGGGGTTTCTCGCAGACGACGTGGCGCCCGGCCCGCAGTGCAGTCAGGGCCTGAAGGACGTGAACCTTGTTCGGAGAAGTGATGTGGACGACATCCACATTCGGCGAACGAACGAGCGACTCAAAGTCGTAGTCACCGTAAACCTCTGGAATGCCCCACCGATCCGCACACGCCTGGGCGGAACGGGTGGATCCGCAGATGGCGGTGACCTGGACGCCCAGGCGTTTCAGGGCCTCAACGTGAACTGGGCCAATGAATCCGGTGCCGATCACACCAGCGCGGAGGGAGTGCAGGGGAGGGTTCATGGATCGTGCAGACCCCCTTCGCAAGTCCAGGGCGCCAGGGCGAGTCAATTCTCCAAAGGAATTTCCCAAGAAATCCCGCATCGATCCTTCGCCCGGGAGAACCGCCCGCAGAGCCGGTCACTTCTTCACTTTCCAGCCGAAACGTTAATGGGTAGGATCTTCCAACGATGTCGCTGGATAGCAT
>JBDKKE010000134.1:0-3957 GCA_039796255.1 Verrucomicrobiota bacterium
GAAGTCCTCGTACCATTCCCCGTCATCCCCGAGGTAGGCCGCATCGCGCTTTTGCCGGCTGCCAATCAGTCGGTCGGGACCCGCGGAGACATAGCCCCAGTCGAACTGGCCGCCGTGATCCATGGATCCATCGCCCTCGGCGGCGAATCGCTGAACGCGGGTGCCGGACTGTCCATCCAGCGCCAGACACCAGCGCCCATGGGCCACGTACAGTCGGTCGCCAGCGGCGGTCATGTTGCTGCAGTCACGCGTGACGTTGGCGCGCCGAATCTCGGGCGCCGAAAGGGTCCACAGGATGGTTCCGTTGTAGGCGTCGAGTCCGAAGAGGATTCGGTTGCCCTGGATGAAGAGGCGTCCATTGACGCTTAGGGGCGCCGGATTGCGGTTGCCCCGATCAGGCATCGGACGCGGCCCCGGATCGCCCCACCAGGCGACCTGGAGATCGCCATCCACGAGTTCATCCAGGCTGGTGGAGGTGTTGTCCGCACTGCCGTACTGGTGACTCCACTCGCCCGCCCCCGCCAGCGGGTCCCGACGAAATTGGAGCCAGTGGCCGTGATCCTCGACGGTTTCGGCCGCTGCCAACGGACTGTTGGCCCGCCAGGAAGTCCATGCGGCGCCGAAGTCGCCAGACTGGCCTCCGAGCAACGCCACGCCCCCCCCTGGCCGCAGCAGGCGATGAACTTCGGCGGCGGACATCACCGGGGGTTCGTTCGCATCCAGGGCCGACTCGGAAACCACCAGATTTGCGAAGAGGTCTCCGTAGGGCAGGGGCCCGGCCGCGACCTGCTGCGCGCTGGCCCGTGTCCCGTAAACGCCGGCGGCATCCAGGGTCCGGCGGACGGCGGCAATCCGGTCATCGCGGGGATCCACCACCACAATTTTAAGGCGGCTCTGGCGAACGAGTTCCAGCGCCAGACGGCCGTCCACAGCGCCCAGCACCAGGCAGTAGCCGTCGCTGACGCCTGTCCGCTGCAGGATCCGGGCGGCGGCTTCGGCGTGACGGTCGTTGATGGCTGCGGGTTTTCCTCCGGGTGTTGGGGCCCGGAGAAGTGCATAAAAGAAACTGGTGTCGAAGAGGTAGCGTGCGGTCTGGAGCGGTTCCCCAGCGGCATCCTGTCCCCCGATGCGGTAGTGATACTCATAGTCCGACTGGAGTCCGCTGAGGGTTACTGAGTGTCGGGTGGTGGCTGCAGTTTCCCCGATGGGGGTGCGCGTTCCTCCCGGCCCTTCGAGCTCGAGGCGCGTGGGCATGGGGAGGTCGGTCTCCCAGGTCACCACCGCCGAGTGGCGATCCGCCCAGTCCACGAACGGCCCGTAGGCCAGTCGCAACAGTTTGGGGGTGACCATGGGTTCGGGAAACTCCCGGCGACGGGCTTCAAAGCGCTGCTGGATTTCGTCATTGGCGAGCGCCCGTTGGAACAGTCGAATCTCGTGCAGGGCACCCAGCAGCCGGCCCGCCGGTTCACTCGCCCGCAGCGAACCCACCAGGAATGGGGTGGCAGGCGGATAGCGCAGGGCGCCGGTTTGTTCGCGGCTTTCGCCGGCGAGTTGGCCGTTGACGAAGAGGCGCTGGTGGGCGCCGTCGAAGGTGCCCGCGACGTGGTGCCAGCGGAGCGGTTCAATGGGGACTGTGCTTTCGAGCGCGGTGAGGCGTGACTGGCCTTCGGCAGCGAGACTGAACCGGAAATGGGCCCCCCGAACCGCCAGTTGCCAGCCCTGATTCGTTTCGGAGGTGTCCGCGAGAATTCCCACAATGCCCGCGGTGTCGCCCGGTTGGTCCACCCGCACCCAGGCCTCAATGGTCATCTCCCGCCGGGGGAGCAGGGCCTTGGTGTCGTCGGGTGCGATGATCAGTGTGGCCTCGCTCCCGTTGAGTTCCAGGCGATGCGGTGGCGGATCCACGGCAAACCGCATCGGACTGCGCAGGGGGATTCCCGGGCCACCGAACATGGCCTTGAGGTCGGTGCCCTGTTTCCACTCGGGGCCGAAGCGCCAGCAGGCCAGCAGTCCAGCCTCGCCCTGAGCCTGAGCTGGGGCGACCGAGGTGGCGGTCCAGGCCGCCAGGAGCATGGCGGGAATCCAGCGGACGGGAGATCTCATGGGCGGGAGGGGAGGGGATTGGGTGCCGAAGGGGAACTCAGCGAGGCCCGAACCGTGGACGCCCGCAGACAATGAAGGGCGCCGGCGTCGGTGCTGACATAGAGCGAACCCGCGGCGGCGGCGATTCCGTACGCGGCCCCCTGCACTGGCCTCTGCCAGAGTGGATGACCGTCCGAGGCGCGGAATCCGGCCACCTCACCGGCTCCTCCGAGGGCGAGGGTTTCGCCCGCCAGCACCACGGTGAGCGGCCAGCGGCTGGGAATCTTCCACACCAGGCAGTTCTCCATGGCCTGGGTTCGCTCGTCCATCTTGGGGCCCAACTCCGTGAGCTCGGCCTTGAGCACCGTACGTTGGGCCTCGGTGTCGGGTTTGTCGCCCAGCTTGCGCAGTTGTTTGACGATCTCGCTCTGGCGCCGGCCCAGCGTCTTGCGCTCGCGGGCCAGTTCCAGATAGCGGGCCCGGTCCAGGGCGCTGAGTTCGGTGTCGGAATGCAGGAAGGATCGCGAGGAAGTGACGATCATGTGATTGCCCTGGAAGGTGGCCAATTGATCGGACTGTCCCTCATCCACCGCGCCCAGTTGCCCGGTCTTGCCCGGACCGAAAACCAGCATGTCTCCGGAGAGCAGGGCGTAGGTTCCCCCGGCGCCTTCGACGACGCGCAGCCGCTTTCCATTGGCGACGTCGCAGACCACCGGGTTGTCGCGGCCCGCCGGAACATAGAGGCGGGTGCGCGAGGCAAGCAGGTAGCCCTGGGCGGGAAGATCCTTCTGCACCTGACGCCACTTCTCCGCGCCGGTGGCGGCATCCAGGGCGAGCAGGTAAACCCCTTCCGACGGAAACATGCCAGCGGTGGTGTACACCAGCCCGTCCTGAACAATCACCGAGGTGCGCACCGGCCAGGCGGAGATGATCCGGCCGTTCCCCGGGAGGCGCCGATCCTCGGGCGCGGCGCGCGCCTTCCAGACGGGCTGGCCGTCCGCGGCATTGAAGCAATACACGCAGCCGTCGTCGGAGCCGACGTAGAGCCGTCCTTCCGAAATCGTGGGAGCCAACCGCACCGGTCCCTCGGTGAACCGCGACCACACCTCGCGTCCCGTCTGCGCATCGAGGCAGTAGATTTTGTCGTCCGCTGAGGATCCGAAGTAAACGCGCCCGTCGGCCACCACCGCATGGAAGGCGCGGTCGAAGGTTTGCCGCGCCTTCATGTCGAAAACCTTGTTCCAGCCGTCCCACTTGGCCTCGCCCTGCCAGGCGGGACGAGGCGGCTGGGAGGACTTCCATACCCAGGCCTCCTCCACCCGTTCGGGCAGGGGATCGGTGGAGACGCCGCTGCGCGCGTAGTCGCCCCGGTAGGTGGGCCAGTCCGCGGAGACGAGACGCGTCGGCGTCATTAGAAGGGCCACGGTCGCCAGCAGCAGCAGATGGCTTCGCCGGAGCCATGCGCTGCCCTGAAGATCAGTGGAACAACGGGGGCGGAGGGTTGAAGAAAGACGCATTATGGGGATCCGGGAATGGGCTGATCGGACTGCAGGCGCCCCTGTTCCAGACGGAGACAGCGGGAGGCGAATGGGGCGGCGTCGGTACCGTGAGTGACCACAATGACGGTGCCGCCCTGACGGCGATAGGCGTCCAGTTGGCGGAACACAGCGGCGGCATTCGCGGGGTCGAGATTGCCCGTGGGTTCGTCGGCGAGGATCACGGCGGGATTTTTGATCAGGGCCCGGACCAGTGCGGCGCGCTGCCGTTCTCCGGCGCTGAGGGTCGACGGCCGATGATCTGCGCGCGCGGTGAGCCCGAGCTGCTCCAACCAGTGTGTCGACGCCTGACGGGCGGCGGAATCCACTGAACCGGGCA
>JBDKKE010000135.1:0-20797 GCA_039796255.1 Verrucomicrobiota bacterium
ACTGCGTCGGGTGTCCAAGGCCTACCCGGGCGCCGTGCCGGTTCCGGTCCTCTCCGGCGCGGATCTGCGCGTGCTTCGCGGAGAGAGTCTCGCGATCCTGGGACCCAGCGGATCCGGCAAGAGTACGGTGCTGAATCTGCTCGGGACTCTCGATCATCCGGATGCGGGTTCGGTGACCTTCGATGGTCGGGAAGTGAGTGCGCTGCCTCCCGCCGAACTGGCGCGGGTGCGGAACCGCAGCATCGGATTTGTCTTCCAGAACCATCATCTTCTCCCCCAGTGCACGGTTCTGGAGAACGTGCTCCTGCCCACGCTCGCCGGAGGATCCGAGTCCTCGGAGGCGTCGGAGGCCCGGGCGCGTCACTTGCTGGAAAGGGTCGGCCTGGCGCCCCGGATGAATCATTTGCCCGGACAGTTGAGTGGCGGGGAGCGGCAGCGGACGGCTGTGGTGCGGGCCCTGATCAATCAACCCCTGCTGGTGCTGGCGGATGAACCGACGGGGGCCCTGGACCGGGCCAGCGCGGACAATCTGGGACGGCTGCTGGTGGAGTTGAATCGAAACGATGGCGTGGCCCTGGTGGTGGTGACCCATAGCGTGGAACTTGCGCAGCAAATGGGACGCATCGTGGAGTTACGTGACGGGAAACTCCTTTCCCGATGACTCTCCGAGATCTCGCCCTCCGATCCCTGCGCCATCACTGGCGTTCGCACGCCGCCGTGCTCGCCGGAGCCACGGTGGCCGCGGCCGTCCTGGTGGGCGCGCTGGCGGTGGGGGACTCCGTGCGGGGAAGTCTCGCGCAGCGCGTGAGGGAACGGCTCGGACTTCGGGTCGCGACGGCGCTGGATCTGCGGGATCGGTTTGTGACGACCAATCTGGCCGTCGCGCTGACGGCACAGTTCCCCAACCTGAGCGGCAGCATGGTCAACGCGGGAGGGCTTTTCGGAATTCCGCCCGTTGCCGGCACCGCCCTGGTCCTTCCGGCCACGGCGAGCCGGTCCGACGGCGGTGCCCGCGCCAACGGAATCCGGATGTATGGGGTCACACCCGCGTTTCTGGATCTCGTGGCCTGGCGTCCGGAGATCCCGAACGACGGCGAGGTCTGGCTGGCGGAGCCGTTGGTCCGGCAACTTCAGGCGAAGGTCGGTGATGAGGTCCTGTTTCGCATTCACAAACCCAGTGCGCTTTCCCGCGATGCCGTCATCACGCCCCGGGATGATCAGAGTGTGGCCCTGCGACTCAGGGTCGCTCGGGTCATCGGGGCTTCCGACGGCGCCTTTTTCGGCCTGCAGGCAGATCAGGCGCCTCCACTGAATGCATGGGTATCCCATGACCCACTGGCCAGGGTCGCCGGGCTGCCGGGACTGGCCAATCTGGTGGTGGCCCAGCCCCCCGGCCGCATGCGGGAACCGTACGCGATCGAGCAGTGGATCTTCCGGTTGAAGGAGATGGTTCGGACCGGATGGACGCTGGGCAAGGATGCCCGAATCTCTGCCACCGGTCGGATAGTCCCCGCGGGTGAGGCGACCGAGGCTCTGAGCGGAGTGCTTTCGAACGCCTGGAACCTGGCCGATGTGGAGCTGTCCCTACGCCCCGCTGCGGGAGGTGCTTCAGCCCCTGCGGCCATTGAACTGGTCACTCGTCGGATCTTCCTGGAACCCGCCGTCGTGTCCGCTGCGCTCGGTGCTGGCACCAACGGGGCCACCCCAACACCGCTGATCACCTACCTGGTCAATTCAATCCGCCAGGGTGACCGACTGACGCCCTACTCCATGGTCACCGCCGCGGGGCCTCCGTACACGCCGGCAGATCTGAAGGACGACGAGATCGTCGTGAACGAATGGCTGGCCCGGGACCTGGGCGTGAAGCCTGGAGACGCCATGGAACTGGCCTACTACCGCGCCGATGCCGGAACGCACCTCACCGAAGTGACCAACACGTTCCGGATTCACAGTGTGGTTCCCCTTAGTGGACTTCACGCCGATCGGACCCTGATGCCGGAATTCCCGGGTCTCACCAAGGCGGAGAGCACCCGGGATTGGGACGCGGGCTTCGATCTGGTGCACCCCATCCGGGATCAGGATGAGGCTTACTGGAAGCAGTGGCGGGGAACTCCCAAGGCCTTCATCAGTCTGAAGGCGGGGCAAAAGTTGTGGGCCAACCGGTTTGGCGATCTGACCTCCGTGCGGTGGTTTGTTCCCGACGGCGCCTCGCTGGAGTCAACACGGGCGGCCGTTGCCGCCCAGATCCGCGAGCGACTCAATCCCGCCGAGGTGGGATTGGTCTGGCAACCGGTCGCCGAACGGGCGCGGATTGCCGCAACCACCGGACAGGACTTCGGCGGCCTGTTCCTCGGCTTCAGTTTCTTCCTGATCGTCTCCGCACTGCTGCTGACCTCGATGCTCTTCCAGTTCGCCCTGGAACGGCGGACCTCCGAGGTGGGCGTCCTGCTGGCGATCGGATGGGATGCGCGTCAGGTCCGGCGGCTGCTCCTGCGGGAGGGCATGATGCTGGCCGGTCTCGGAACCCTGCTGGGAACCGTGGTGGGAGTTGCCTACGCGAAGGGAATTCTCTGGGGGCTGTCGACGGTGTGGCGCGATGCGGTGGCGGGGGCGGGACTGCAGTTTCACCTCACCGCCACCACGCTTCTGACCGGGGCCGTGCTGGGATTCGGTGTGGCGACCGGGACGCTCTGGATGGCGCTGCGCGGGCAGGCGCGGCGTCCGGCGCGGGAGTTGTTGAATGAAGGCGGCGTGGAAATGCCGGCCCTGCCGGGAACGGGCGCCGGACGGTGGAACGTCCTCATCGCCGTCGGATGTGGGCTCGCGGCGTTGGGACTGGCAACTGCGGGATGGATCGCCCGGGAGTCTCAGCAGCCGGGACTCTTTTTCGGTGCGGGCGCCCTGGCCCTGGCTTCGGGTTCACTGGGATTGCGCGCCTGGTTTCGGCGTCGCCCCGGTGCTGCCGGCCGATCCGGGCCCCGGAGCGTTGGAGCCCTCGCGATGAGGGGACTGACCCGGCGTCCGTCCCGATCCATGGCGACCGTTCTGTTGCTGGCCTCGGCGGCGTTCCTGCTGGTGGTGGTGGCAGCCAATCGGCTGGACGCCGGACGACAGGCCACGGATCGCGGGTCCGGCACGGGTGGATTCACGCTGTGGGGCGAGAGCACGCTTCCGGTCACCCAGGATCTTTCGACGGCCAAGGGACAGGAGTTCTACGGACTCGATCCCAAGGAGCTGTCGGAAGTCTCGGTGGTGTCCTTCCGGGTCCGTGATGGCGATGACGCCAGTTGCCTGAATCTGAACCGGGCCCAGCAGCCGCGTCTGCTGGGGGTGGATCCGGCGGCCCTGGCGCAGCGCGGAGCGTTCACCTTCACGGCCATCGCGCGGGGGACGACGGTGACCAACGGATGGCTGGCGTTGAACCCAGGTGTTCCCGCTTCGGCTGCGGAGATTCCCGAGTTTCCCGCGATTGGGGACGCCAACTCAATCCAGTGGGCAATGGGGAAAAAGGTGGGCGATACTCTCGATTTCATGGATGAACGCGGACGGCCGTTTCGCCTCCGTTTGGTGGGGGCGGTCGCCAATTCCATCCTGCAGGGAAGTCTGGTGGTTTCGCAGGAAGCCCTGGCCCGGCTGTATCCGTCAGATTCCGGCTATCGCGTTTTTCTGGTCGATGCACCCGCGACGAATGCTACGGCGCTATCGGCTCTGCTGACCCGGGCGCTCTCCGATACGGGCCTGCAGATGACGCCCACCACGGATCGGCTTGCCCGTTTCAATGCCGTTCAAAACACCTATCTGAACACCTTCCAGATGCTGGGAGGTCTCGGTCTGCTGCTGGGCAGCGTGGGGCTCGGGGTGGTCGTCTTGCGAACCGTCCAGGAACGCCGCGGTGAACTGGCCCTGATGCAGGCGGTGGGATTTGAACGGAAGACAATCCGTCGCCTGGTGCTCACGGAGCACCTGGTCCTGCTGTTCCTGGGATTGGCCCTCGGCGTGGTGTCTGCCGTGGTCGCCGTGCTGCCGACCGTCCTGCGTCCGGGATCAGGGATTCCCTGGACCTCTCTCGCAGTGACCCTGCTGGTGGTGGGGGTGAATGGCGCGGCGTGGACCGCGATCGCCACGCAGCGGGCGCTGCGGGGCGATCTGTTGTCCGGATTGCGGGAACTTTAGCGCCAGCGGCTCTCTCAGGCCTTCCCGCCGAAGCTCACGAAGTCGTCCACATCGAGCAGCTCGGCCCAGGACCGGATATCCTCGCGCACCGCGGACAGTTTTCCCACCGCTTCGGTGAAATACTGAAGCGTTTCCGCATCGCTGTCGGGTCCCCGGCTATTCTGGTAGTTCGACCACTGCTCAATCTCCCACGCGCCGCGACGGGCCGGCGAGTGCTCCTGGATCCAGGCGATAATTTCACCGTCGCCCTTCCCAGCGGCGAGTTCCGCCTTCAGCGCCTCGGGGTCGATTCCGGTGAAGCGGACGAAGTGCTGGTCCAATGGACAGTTGTACTTGTAGTCGCCCTGGGTCCCCGCCAGCGAGGCTCGCCCCTTGTCGAGCATCCGCGGAAGCAGTGCGTAGCCGCCGAGACGGCAGCGGACGCTGCGGGGCGGGCGCTGGGTGAGATTGGGGGCAAGAAGGTCGGATGAGCTCATGGAGTGGCGAGTGCGGTTGACGAAGGTTCAGGCAGTCAATACCGGGTAGTCCGTGTAACCCGCGGCGTCCTGCGTATAGAAGGTGGCGGCGTTGGGTTCCACCAGCGCCGCGCCTCTGCGGACGCGCTCCACCAGGTCCGGATTGCTGACGTAATGATGGCCAAAGGCCACGGCCTGCAGGGTGCCTGCCGCGATCGCCGCCTCGGCCTCGGCCGGGGTATAGCCCATGTTGCCCACCAAGGCTCCCGGGAATGCCCGGCGTGCGACCGAAACCACGTCGCCCGTCTGCTGCCCGAAGAAGTCCCCCCGCATGAGATGCAGATAGGCGAGACCGCGTTGGGCCAGCTGTCCCGCAACGTAGGCCGTCAGACCCGCCGGATCACTGTCCTTCATGTCGTTGTAGCTGTTGAGCGGGGAGATCCGCACGCCGACGCGGTCGGCACCCCAGACGCCCACCGCCGCGTCGGTGACTTCCAGCAGCAGGCGCGCGCGATTCTCCACGGGACCGCCGTACGGGCCGGAGCGTCGGTTGGATCCGTCCCGGAGGAATTCGTCGAGCAGGTAGCCGTTGGCGCCATGGACCTCCACGCCGTCGAATCCCGCGGCCTTGGCGTTATCCGACGCGATGCGAAATCCATCGATGATTCCGGGCAATTCGTCATCGCGCAGCTCCCGCGGGATGACGTAGGGCTTCTTGCCCTCGGGGGTATGGACCTCGTCTCCCTGGATGGCCAGGGCGCTCGGCGCCACGGGTTGGTGGCCGTGGTTTAACAGCGGATGACAGGCCCGCCCGCCATGCCAGATCTGCAGGAGTATCTGACCGCCCCGGGCGTGGACGGCGTCAGTCACGGCCTTCCATCCGGCGACCTGTGCCGCGGAATAGATGCCGGGCTCCCGCCAAAAGGCGGAGTTGCCCTCCAGGGCCATGGTGGCCTCCGCGATGATGAGTCCGGCGGACGCCCGCTGGGCGTAGTACTCCGCCATAAGGGGAGTTGGCACGTGATCGGCATCCGCCCGGCAGCGGGTCAGGGGAGCCATGAGGATCCGGTTGGGGAGCGTCAGGGCTCCGAGTTTCAGTGGGGTGAACAGGTGGGTGTGGGTGCTCATTTTGTGGGGTGCATCGATGAATGGAAATGGGTCCGCAAGATCTGCCTTACGAGGCGGGCGCGGCGAGTGGTTCTACGGCGTCAACGACGGGTCCGAGGTCCACCGGACGAATATTCCGGGCGATCCAGAGCGAGAGCAGGTTGGCGCCGAGTGCGAGCCACCCCAGCCAACCGTAGCCCTCCAGGGGACCCGTCGGCGTCCGGGTGACCATCCATCCGCCGAGGGCGGCGGTGGAGCCGGCCATCAGGTCGCGCACGCATCCGTTAAGGCTTAGGAAGGCACCTCGTCGCGAGGCGGGGACCGCAAGCGTCATGATCGCCTGGGCCGGGACCCAGCGTCCGCTGGCAAAGACGAAGAACGCGCCGGCCAGGCCGAGCACCAGCGGGAGGGGCATCGGTCCGGCATGGGAGATCACCAGTGTCACAACGCTGGCGGAGAGGGCCAGGACGGTGAAGACCTCCACGCGTCCCCGGCGATCCGCCAGTCGTCCGATGCGGGGAGCCGTGAAAACGGTGAGAATGCCACCGACCAGGTACACCAGAAAGAGACGTTCCTCCGGCACCCCGACATTGGCCACCAGGTAGGGGGACATCATGGGAATGATGAGGAAGTGTCCGAAGACCAGGGCCGCCATCAGGGCGATGGAGCGGAGGGCATTGGCGTCCACCAGCAATTCCACCAGGGGCTTCAGGGAGACGGCCATACGGGGTCCCGTCGCCAGATGGCTTCGAAAGTGGGGGAGGAAAAACCACACCAGCATCCAGATCACGGTCGACACCAAGGCCAGCAGCCAGAAGGGAGCCTCCCAGCGGAAGCGTTGGGCGAGGAAGAGTCCGAAGGGCACGCCGACCGCCGCGGCCACGGAAAAGCCGTCATCACAATGCCGATCCCCCCGGCCCGCCGGGCTGGGGGAACGAGGTCGCTGACGGACGCCAGCACCAGGGCGCCGCAGACGCCGCCAAACGCGCCGCACACGGCGCGTGCGATCAGCAGGGTCACGTGGGTGTGCGCCAGCGCGCAGCCCAGTGTTCCCAGAATGAAGCCCGCATAGGTGCCCAGCAAAAGCGGGCGACGGTCGAACCGGTCGAGAAAGAGGACGGCGGCAAGTCCGACAGCCCCGGCAGCCAGGGTATAGGCCGACACCAGCCAGCTGAATTCCGCGGGGCCGATGTCAAGGTCCCGCATGAGTTGCGGCCCCAGCGGCATCAGGATCATGAAGTCCATGATGTGCGTGAAGTTGACCGCGGCCAGCAGCATGAGGAGCGGACGTTCGGAAAGGTGCCTCATGTCAGCGGCAGCGGGAGGTGGATGGACGCCGGCGGATCCGACTGCATGAAAACGGCCGAGGCATGGTCGGATCAGGCATGGTCGGATCAGGCATGGGCAGCGGCTGCGGACGAGGGTGGCACTCCGCCCGGAGTGGTGGCCGGGCGCACCGCCGGTGCGCGGCTGAAACGGGCAGCCAGCTTCATGATCACCACGTAGAACACCGGGGTGAGGAACAATCCGAAGAGAGTGACTCCGATCATTCCGGCGAACACCGCCACGCCCATGGCCTGACGCATCTCGGAACCGGCCCCCTGGGAGATCACCAGCGGGAAGACGCCGGCGATGAAGGCGATGCTGGTCATCAGGATGGGACGCAGCCGCAGTCGGCACGCCTCCAGCGCCGCCTCCACGATGCCCGCCCCGGCGTTCTGTTTCTCGCGGGCAAACTCGACGATCAGGATGGCGTTCTTGCAGGCCAATCCCACCAGCACGATGAGGCCGATCTGGGTGAAGATGTTGTTGTCGGTTCCCTTGATCAGGACTCCGAGCATGGCGCTGAGCAGGCACATGGGAACAATCAGGATGATGGCCAGCGGCAGGCTGAAGCTCTCGTACTGGGCCGCGAGCACCAGAAAGACCAACAGGATGCAGAGTGGGAAAACGTAGATGGCGGTGTTGCCGGCGATCCGCTGTTGGTAGGTGAGTTCCGTCCACTCGTAACTCATGCCGGGCGGCAGGTTGGCCTTGACCAGGTTTTCAATGAATACCTCCGCCTGGCCTGAACTGTATCCAGGGGCGGGCGCCCCGTTGATCTCCGCCGCCGGGTGGCCGTTGTACCGCATGACACGGTCGGGTCCGGCGCTTTCGGTGATCTTGACCAGGGATCCCAGCGGGACCATCTGGCCGGCGGCGTTTCTCACCTTGAGGCGCGTGATATTCTCCGCCGAACTGCGGAAGGGGGCGTCCGCCTGGGCGATCACCTGATAGGTCCGGCCAAAGCGGTTGAAATCGTTCACATACAGCGATCCCAGATAGACCTGCATGGTCTCGAACAGACTGCCCAGCGAGACGTCCATGGACTTGGCCTTGATGCGATTCACATCCGCGTCGAGCTGCGGCACGTTGATTTGATACGTGGAGTAGACGCCCTGCAGGACATTGGTCGCGTAGCTTTGCCCGATGATGCCCCAGGTCGTCCCGTACAGCGCCTCAGGGCCGAGGTTGCCGCGATCCTCAATGAACAATTTGAAGCCGCCGCCGGTGCTGAGTCCGTTCACCGGCGGGGCATTGATGACCAGGGTGCGCGCCTCCTGGATCTGACTGAAGAGTTGGTTCAGCTTCGCCGCGATGGCGGGAGCCGAGAGCTCGGGCGTGGTGCGCTCCTCAAAGGACTTGAGTGAAATGAAGGTGATGCCGGAGTTGGGGCTGGCGGTAAAACCGTTGGGGGAAAGTCCCGGAAAAGCCACCGAGGCCTCGACTCCGGGAACGCTCATCGCCAGTTCCGTCATTTTTCGAACGACGGCATCCGTGCGGTCCAGCGAGGCGGCGTCGGGAAGCTGCGCCACGCAGATGAGGTACTGCTTGTCCTGATCGGGGATGAATCCGGTGGGCACGAGGTTGAATACCTTTCCGGCGAGCAGGACGAGTCCGACATAGACCACGAGGGCGACGGCGGCCACGCGGATGACCCGCGCCACTCCGGCGGAGTATTTCGCCGCCGCCCAGGCAAACCCGCGGTTGAACGGACGGAAGAACCAGCCCAGCAGCCCATCAATCACCCGCGTCAGGCGGTCCTTGGGCTCATGGTGGCCCTTGAGCAGGACGGCGCTCAGCGCGGGCGAGAGGGTCAGGGAATTGAAGGCGGAGATGACCGTGGATATGGCGATGGTGATGGCGAATTGCTTGTAGAACTGCCCCGTCAGTCCGCTGATGAACGCGGTGGGCACAAACACGGCGCAGAGCACCAGGGCGGTGGCGACAATCGGTCCGGTGACCTCCTCCATGGCACGGCGGGTGGCGTCCACTGGCGATAGCCCCAGCGCGATGTTCCGTTCCACGTTCTCCACCACCACGATGGCGTCATCCACAACGATGCCAATCGCCAGGACCAGTCCGAAGAGCGAGAGCGCATTGATGCTGAAGCCCAGTGCCGACATGGCGGCAAAGGTCCCGACCAGGGACACTGGAACCGCGGCCAGCGGAATGATGCTGGCCCGCCAGGTCTGCAGGAAGATCAGCACCACGATCACCACCAGGATGATCGCCTCAAAGAGCGTGTGCACCACCGCGTCGATGGACTTCGCCACGAAGACCGTGGGGTCGTACGCGACCGCGTAGTCGAGTCCGGGCGGGAAGTTCTTCTTCAGCTCGGCCATGGTCTTGCGGACGTTGGCGGACAATTCCAGGGCGTTGCTGCCCGGCTGTTGAAAGATGGGGATGGCGACCGCCGAGCGGTTGTTGAGCTGCGAACGGAGGGCGAATTCACCGGCGCCGAGTTCGACCCGGGCCACGTCCTTGAGCAGCACGGTCTCTCCGTTGCCTCCCCGCTTGACGATGATGTTTTCAAACTCCTCCTCAGTGACCAGACGACCCCGGGCATTGACCTGGACTTCGAAGCTGAGGGGGCCGGCGACGGGTTGCTGTCCCACCGCGCCGGCGGCCACCTGCACGTTCTGCTCACGCACGGCATTGACCACGTCGCCCGCGGTCATTCCCTTGGCGGCGATCTTGGTCGGATCCAGCCAGAGTCGCATCGCGTAGTCGCCCGAGCCGAAGATCTGTACCTGGCCGACTCCGGGAATGCGCGCGAGCACGTCCTTGACCTGGAGGGTTCCATAGTTGCGGACGTAGATGTCGTCGTAGGTGCCGTCGCTGATCAGGTGGACGACCATGGTCAGATCCGGCGTGGACTTGATGGTGAGCACCCCGAGGCGGCGGACTTCTTCCGGCAGTTTGGGCAGGGCCTGCGAAACGCGGTTCTGCACCTGCACCTGGGCCTGGTCGATGTCGGTTCCCAGCTTGAAGGTGACGGTGAGGGTCATCACACCGTCGCTCGTCGCCTGGGAGAACATGTAGAGCGAGTTCTCGACGCCGTTGAGCTGCTGCTCCAGCGGTACGGCCACGGTCTCGGAGATGGTCTTGGGATTGGCGCCGGGGTAGACGGCCCGGACCACGATTTGGGGCGGCACGACCTCCGGATATTCAGAGATCGGCAGCCGGTACATGGAGATGAGCCCGACCAGGAAGATCAGGATGGAGAGCACACCCGCGAAGATCGGGCGCTTGATGAAGAAATGGCTGAAGTTCATGGGCGCGGGCGGAAGCGGCCGGGGAATTCGAAGGGGAGCCGGGACTTCAAATCAGGGCTGGGCGGTGCTGGCCACGGCGGGGTTCTCCGGTTGCGGCGTGACCGGCATTCCGGGCCTCACCCGCATCAGGCCGTTGACCACGATGGTCTCGCCCGGTTGCAGGCCCTCACGGACGACCCGCTTGCCGCCAATGTTCCCGCCCAGCTTGACCGGACGGTAGGCCACGGTGTTGGAGGAGGTCAGGGTGAGCACGAACTTCTGATTCTGATCCGTTCCAATGGCGCTTTCACTGATCAGCAGGGCGGGTCCGCGGGCACTGCCGGGGACCCTGACCCGGGCGAAGAGCCCGGGAATCAGCACCCCGTCGGGGTTGGGAAACTGGGTGCGCACCAGGATGCTGCCGGTGCCCGGATCGAGCCGGTTGTCCACGGATTCAATGAAGCCGTGATGAGGGAAACTGGATTCACCGCTCAGGCTCATTTCCACCTTCACCTTTCCCGCGGCGTTGGTGTCCAGGCGCCCCGCGGCCAGAAGGCGGCGAAACTTGAGCAGGGTGGATTCGTCCACATCGCTGTAGGCATAGATGGGATCCACGCTGACCACGGTGGTCATGAGGGTGGTGAAACCATCCACACCGCTGACGTTGTTTCCCACCGTCACCAAGGCCCGGCTGACCCGCCCGTCAATCGGAGACTTCACATGGCAGTACTCCAGATCCAGCCGTGCCGTTTCGAGGATCGCCTCGGCGGCCTGTAGGGCGGCCTGGGCGTCGGTGTGAGCCCAGCGGCGCTGGTCGGCCTCCTCGATGGAGATGGCCTTGGTTTCGAAGAGAACGTCGGCGCGCTTGGCCTCGCGTCCGGTAATCTCCAGTCGGACCTTGGCCCGTTTGACCTCGGCCTCGCTGCGATCCACCACCGCTTGCTTGGGGCGCGGGTCAATCACGAACAGCTCCTCGCCCTTGCGGACCAGTTCGCCCGGTTTGAAGCGAACCCCGGTGAGATAGCCGGAGACCCGGGGACGAATCTCCACCACCTCCGGGGCGTCGAGACGCGCGGTGACTTCGTCGAACTCCACGACCTCCACGGGTTGGAGGGTGGAGACGGTGACCACCGGGGGCGGCGGCATTCCACCGCCTGCGGCCGCGGACTGGCCGCGATGACAGCCCGACGCAATCACCGCGCCGATCAGCAGAGTTAAGAGGGGGAGGGGGCGGAGGAGTATGCGGGAGTGGGGACTCATGGGACTCGTGGGTCAGGCGGTGAGGGCGAATTCCTGCTCGCGGATCTGCCGCTGGCGTTCGAACCAAATCCGCGCGTCGGTGATTTTTTCTTCCGCCAGGGCCGGAAGGAACAGGGCGGGAAACGGGGTGAGGGTGGCCAACGCCTCCGCCTCGTTGAGCGCCTGGGACAGCAGGTTCACCGGGAGGTCGCCGGCGTCCGTGGCACTCAAGGCCTCCAACAGAGCCTGGCGATAGGCAGTCAATGCGGCCGAGGCCTGGTTCGACAGTCGCTGCAGCGGGAGTTCGGTGAAGGTGGGGGCTGGGGTGGGGGCGGGGGCGGGAGTCGGGAGGCCGGCATTTCGCGTCTTCATGGTCAGGCTTTCGGTTAATTGTTGACCGGTCGTCTATTATTTCGGGCCAAAGTGAGGGTAGATTCCGGAGTGTCAAACGGAGCTTTCAGGCGTGAACCGCGGCACCGAGCAGGTGCATCACCGAGGGCTCCAGTTCCTGGAGCACGCTCGGATTATTCTGCACCTTGGCGCGAAACATCAGGCCCATCAGGCAGGTGCCTACCGACACGGCGGCTGCCTTGACATCGGGGATGGAAATCTGGCCCTCGCGCTGGGCATCGCTGATGGCGGATTCCAGATACCGCAGTCCCCGGTTCAAAAGTTCCTCCGACTTGCAGCGCAACCGGTCGTCTTGCGTCGCCAGTTCGGCGCCCACGTTGGCGTAGGGACACCCACAAACATGGCCGAATTTCTCAAAAAGCGCCTGCTGGGTCCCGTAAACCGCAGTGCACCAGCGGGACAGACGTTCCAAGGGTGGGTACTGGGGGGAAAAGATGGCGTCCAGCTCTGGACGCTTGAGCTGCCAGTGCTCCTCGTAGGCGGCCAGGGCGAGATCCGCCTTGGACGGAAAAAAATGATAGAAACTGCCCTTCTTGACGCCCGCCTTGGCGCAGATGTCATCCACGCTCACACTGCCGTAGCTGCTCATCCAAATCAGATCGAGCGCGGCGGCAAGCAAACGTTCCCTGGCATCACTGGTGCGTCCCATGTTCAAGTGTCCGAATCCGTCTCGGATACCGACGACACTTATTCCAAGTGGACCGTTCGGTCAACAATTTCAATCAGGCGATCTCGCTGAGGATCTTCTCCAGTATCTGGAGGCCTTCGTTGAGTTGGCCTCGGCCGAGATTGAGGGCCGGCAGGAATCTCACCACCTGGGTGCCGCTGGGGATGGTGAGCACCCCGGCGTCGTGCAGGCGTCCCACCAACTGCATGCTGGCGGCCCGTTCGTCCCTGTGGAAACCGGGAATCTGCTCGCGGGGTTGGAGTTCGATGCCCTGCATGAATCCGAGTCCCCGCACGTTGCGAACGACCCCTGGATAGATCGTGGCCAGCCGATGCAATTCGCTCTTCAGCAGGTCGCCGGTGGTCCGGACGTGTTCGGCGAGACGCTCTTTTTCGATGACGTCCAGGATTCGCAGGGCAACGGCGCAGCCCAGGGGGGTGCCGCCATAGGTGGTGCCGTGCGAACCGGGTCCCAGCAGATCGGCGAGCTTGATCCCGTGGGCCTCGGCGCGGATCCAGAAGGCGCCCATGGGAAACCCGCCTCCCAGGGATTTGGCCATGGAGATGCCGTCCGGCTCAAAAGCCTCGCCTCCAGGAACTCCCTCCAGAATCCGCTGATAGCTCTGGAAGCGTCCGCTGCGGAAGTGTCCGCACTGGACGGCGTCCAGCAGCAACAGGATGCGCTTCTCGTCGCACAGTTGCCGCAGTCCCAGGAGGTATTCGGGTGAGGCCGGAGTGATGCCGCCCTCGCCCTGGATGCCTTCGATCAGGATGGCCGCCGTTGCTGGCGAGAGGGCCGCCCGGACCGCGGCCAGATCGTTGAAAGGCACATGACGGAATCCAGGAATGATGGGCTCAAAGCCCTTCTTGATCTTGTCCTGACCGGTCGCCGCGATGCCGCCCAGGGTGCGTCCGTGGAAGGAGTTGATGGCGGTGATCACCTCAAATCGGCCCTCATCGTGGCCGAACCGGCGGGCCAGTTTGTACAGTCCCTCGTTGGCCTCGGCGCCGGAATTGGCGAAGAACACCTTTCCGGGGGCGATCAGCTTCACCAGGCGTTCGGCGAGCCGTCCCTGGGGCGCCTGGTAGTAGAGGTTGGAGACGTGAACCAGCCGGCGCGACTGTTCGATCAGCGCTTCGGTGATTTCCGGATGGGCGTGGCCCAGGGAGCAGACGGCGATGCCGCCGCCCAGATCGAGATAGCGCTTGCCCGAGACATCCCACACATAGCTGCCCGCGCCGTGGCTGAGCACCAGGTCGAAGCGCCCGTAGGTGGGCACCACATAACGGCTGAAGAGCTCCCGGATCTCAGCGTGCTGATTCTGCTGCAGTGCGGGTGGCGATGGAACGAGGTCGCGCATGGACCTTCGGACTTCAGGACAAAGCGCGCCTCGGTGCAAGTCCGCCGGCGCGTTTCCCGTAGTTACCCACTGCGGATTTGCACTCCCGGATCCCGAAGCGTTAACCGAGGCGTGGACCGCTCTCTCCCGGCCATCCCTTGGACCGACGGTTCAACGACGAGAGGTGCCGCTCGGGAGAACCGGAATTGACGCACTGAAACCACCGAAGAACCCGATGCAAGACCCTCGGAGTTTCCCTGCTTTTTTTATCCGCGCTATCCGCGCTATCCGTGGTCGCAACTGCTTTCTCCCAGTCCCTCACCCGCGAGCCACGCCATCTCCATTGGGTCGCGGAATTCCTGTGCCTGCAACCGGCGGCGTGCCGCCGCCCCGGGTGGGATCGGCGAGGAACTCATTCAGCGCGGCGCGCAGGCGGTCCGGGGAATTTTCCCTGCGGATGCGCTCCATCGCGGCTCCGGCGAGTTCATCGCAGCGTTCGTTACCCGCGTGTCCCGCATGCCCCTTCAACCAGTGCCACTGGACCCGGTGCGGTGCGCTCACGGCGTCCAACTCTCGCCACAGATCCTGATTCTTCACCGGCTCCCGGTTGCGCGTCTTCCAACCGTTCCGCTTCCATCCCGCGACCCATCCGGTGATGCCCTGACGCAGATAGTCGGAGTCGGTGAAGGCGTCCACCCGGCACGGACGCTTGAGCAGTTGAAACGCGGCGATGGCGGCCATGAGTTCCATCCGATTGTTGGTGGTGGCCAGTTCCCCGCCCGAATGTTCGCGCCGGCGTTCGCCGCTCTCCAGGACACAGGCCCATCCGCCAATGCCGGGATTGCCCTGGCATCCACCGTCGGTATGCAGGGTCACGGCGGGCAGGTCGCCGGGCTCGGGCTTGGCGGAGGTCACGACACGACTTCGGTGCCGACTCCGGCGTCGGTGAAGATTTCCAGCAGGACGGAGTGCGGAATTCGTCCATCCACAAACTGCACCTTCTCCACCCCCGCGCGCAGGGCGGCGACGGCGCTGTCCACCTTGGGAATCATGCCCTTGTCCACCACGCCGGCCTGTTTGAGCGCGGCGACTTCGCCCGTCCGAAGATGGGAGATGAGGGTGGAGGGATCCTTGGGATCCCGGAGCAGACCGGGCACGTCGCTCATGAAGACCAGCCGGCGGGCCTTCAGGGCAATGGCGGCCATGGCGGCGGCGACGTCCGCATTGCAGTTATAAATGCGGCCGTCCTCCCCACGCGCCGTGGGGCTGATCACCGGGGTGAATCCATGGGACAGGCAATCCAGCAGCGGCGCGGTGTTGACCCCGATGACCTCGCCGACAAAACCCGGATCCAGGCGTTCGCCGCCCGGACCGGTGAGCCAGAGCTTGCGGCAGATGAAGATGTCCGTTCCCGCAAATCCCTGGGCCACGCCACCCAGGTGGTTGATGGTGGTGACAATTTCCGGGTTGATCTCCCGGGAAAGCACCTGGTCCACGATCTCGACCGCCGCGGCGTCAGTGACACGCTGTCCCTGCACGAATTCGGTCTTGATCCCGGAACGGTCCAGGGCGCGGGTGATGGCCTTTCCCCCGCCATGGACCACCACCGGATTCAGTTCCACCGCCTCCAGGAACACGATGTCCCGAGCCACTCCCTGGCGGAGCGATGGGTCCGGCGAATCCATGAAGGATCCGCCGTATTTCACCACGAAGGTCGCGCCAGCGAACTTCTGAATGTAGGGAAGGGCTTCCAGCAGGGTAGCCGCTTTGGAGATGAGGTCTTGCATCCGAAATTATCCTCCGAGGGTGGTCGGGTCGGTGACGTCACCCTTGTTGTAGTCCACGTATTTCTCTGTCAGGTCCGC
The DNA here is from genome assembly GCA_039796255.1 of Verrucomicrobiota bacterium. Lineage (GTDB taxonomy): Bacteria > Verrucomicrobiota > Verrucomicrobiia > Limisphaerales > UBA9464 > UBA9464. Next base: position 15,834 of record JBDKKE010000135.1, read on the forward strand.
CGCGTACATCACCGCCTCGCCCTGGCCCAGGTTGAGCCGGATGTGGAGGTCGAACTCCGTGGGTGCGACCGCGGCACACAGGGACTTGAAGGTGGACTTGGTCGGTTGGCCGCGCTTGAGACTCCACAGGATGCGCCGTCCGCCGGGGGCGCCGTATCCGATGTCCACCCGGTCCTCGACAACGGTTGCCGCGCTGTAGCCCAGCGCGTCGATGATGCGGCCCCAGTTGGGGTCGCCGCCGTGCCAACTGGTCTTCACCAGGGCGCTGTTGGCCACCGCCCGGGAGGCGGCATCGGCATCCACCGGGGTTTTCGCGCCGCTGACCCGGACAGTGACCACGCGGTGCACGCCCTCGCCGTCGCGCACAATCATTTTGGCCAACTCCAGGCACACATGATTGAGGGCCGCCTGAAAGACGGCGAACGCGTCGCTCTTGAGCCCAAACTTCCGGTTCCCGGCGCGTCCGTTGGCCAGCAGGAGGACGGTGTCGTTGGTGCTCATGTCGCCGTCCACCGTGATGCGGTTGAAACTGTGTGCGACCGCTTCCCGCAATGCGGCCTGCAAGACCCGCGCCTCGACGGCGGCATCGGTGGTGAGAAAGCAGAGCATGGTGGCGTGCAGTCCCTGGGGCATTGCGGCGGGCCGGGCGCCATTGGCGCTCATGCCCGGCTGAATCATTCCCGCGCCCTTGCACATGCCGCCGAGGCGAACGGTCCGGTCGCCCAGCTTGAATTCAATGGCGACCTGTTTCGGCCGGCTGTCGCTGGTCATGATCGCCTCGGCCGCGTGGGCGGCATGCTCCTCGGTGCGCCCCAGCACCTGCGCCGCGGCCACGATTCCGGAGCGCACCTCCTTCATGGGAAGAGTCACGCCGATGCGTCCGGTGGATCCCACCAGCGCCAGTCCATCGCCAATGCCCAGGGTCTGCTCCGCGAGGCGGGTCATGGCCAGGGCGTCCCGCATGCCAATGCGCCCCGTGCAGGCATTGGCGTTTCCGGAGTTGACCACCACCGCCTGGGCCATCCCCTTGGCTACCCGGGGAACACACACTTTGACCGGGGCGGCGCAAATCTGGTTGGTGGTGAACATGCCCGCCACGGAGCAGGGAACCTCGGAGACCAGCAGGGTCAGATCGCGCTTGGGACCCTTCGCGGATCCCTTGCCTGTCCCCAGGCGCTTGATGTCGCAAAAGACGCCGCCGGTCCGAAAGCCCTCGGCAGCGACGATGGCTCCGGGGACCTGTTTGAACTTCAATTTCACGGGGCCGGATGAACTCACAGGCACGGGGCGACGCAATTGAGAAATGCAGCCGGTCAGAATTCCCGGAGAGGGAGTCTGCCCCGGCGGGTCGCGGCGGCTCCGTGGATTTGCTGCGGCGCTAGAACTGGAGGCGATTCCAGATCACCCGGAAGCAGCTCGCGAAATCCTCCGGACGGGCCGTAATCCAGTGCTGGATGGCGTCCCGCGGAAACCACCCGCCGCCACGTACCTCACTGGGCTGAAGCACGAACGGTCCCTCGTGCGGAGCCCGGTAGACCCAGCAAAACTCCCAACCGGTCTCCGGGTTCGCCTCCAGGCGCAGTATCCGCACGGGAGGGACAGGGAGCGTCACCCCGAGTTCCTCCCCGACTTCCCGGAGCGCGCAGGCGTCATAGTCCTCCCCGGAATCCAGATGTCCGGATGACGAGGAATCCCAGACTCCGGGCCAGTTGTCCTTGGTCAGGGAGCGCTGCTGCAGGAAGAGTTCGCCCCGCGCGTTGAACAGCAGCACATGGACGGCCCGGTGGCGGAGATTCAGGCGGTGCACCTCTCGGCGTGGAAGGCGTCCGGTGACCTCATCCTGTTCGTTGACCACGTCGAAGTACTCCTCGCTCACGGCGATAGGAGAGGGCGGATGCCTTCCCGGGGCAAGTGGCGAGCGGAACGTCGCCGCAGTTCTTCTTTTGGCGCTCGTAGTCCCGGCTTCAGCCGGTCCGCACGCTGGAACCGCCTGAAGGCGGAACTACCAACGGGCGCCGAACCTCTCCCCGGTCCAAAATGAGAACTGCTGGGAACGCCTTGGGTGAAAATCTGCCGCCCGCTTGCCGGCGGCGGGTGCTTGCGTTCATCGTTGCCGCGTGAGCACTCCTGTTCCCTACGACTTCGTGGTCATCGGCGCCGGCCCCGCCGGCTCCACCGCCGCCCTGGCCGCGGCGCTGCTGGGGAAGCGCGTAGCTCTGGTGGAGCGCTGTCCGGAGATTGGCGGTGCCGGCATCAATACCGGAACCATTCCCAGCAAGACCCTTCGCGAGACGGCCCTGGCGCTGTCTGGACTCAAGGCGCGCCAGTTGTACGGCGTGGACCTGTCGCTGCGGCGCGAAGCCACCGTCCAGGACTTCATGTACCACGAGCAGAAGGTCACCTCGACGGAACGCTCCCGGATGATGGACCAGTTGCGCCAGTCCGGGGTGACCGTTCTGCACGGGGGGGCGCGTTTCGTGGATTCCCATACGCTGGCGATTGGTCCCGACGGCGGCCTGCAGGTGCGCGGGGAATGCATCCTGATCGCCACCGGATCGTCGCCGGTCCGGCCGCCGGAGTTCGATTTTGACGATCCCCGGGTGCATGATTCCAACGAGATTCTGGAGTTGCCCAGCCTGCCCAAGTCCCTCGCTGTGGTGGGCGCCGGGGTGGTCGGTGCCGAGTACGCCTGCACCTTTCGCGCCCTCGGGACGGAGGTGCACCTCGTGGACGGACGGGATTCGTTGCTCTCGTTTCTGGATGGTGAAGTGTCCCGGTCACTCGCCTCGTCCATGGCGGCGAACGGGATCATCTTCCACTGGAAGGAAAAGGTCCTGCGATGCGAGTTGCCGGCGTCCGGTAACGTGGTTCTCCATTTTGAATCCGGACGAACCCTGTCCACCGAAGGCGTCCTGGTCGCCGCCGGGCGCAGCAGCAATTCCGGGGACCTGAATCTGCCGGCGGCGGGCATCACTCCGGGCAAGCGGGGTCTGATCCCCATCAACGAATTCTCGCAGACCGAAGTCCCGCACATCTACGCGGCAGGCGACGTGGTGGGGCCGCCGGCGCTGGCCTCCACCAGTGCGGCCCAGGCCCGGGTCGCGGTGTTTCATGCGCTGAAGACCGAGGGGGCCGAGCCGTTGAGTCCGCTTCTGCCGTCGGGCATCTACACCATTCCGGAGGCCAGCATGCTGGGCGAGACCGAGGAAGCTGTGAAGGCCCGCGGTGAAGACTACATCGTGGGGCGCGCCCCCTACTTTCGAAATGCCCGGGGTTCCATCCTGGGAGATTCCACCGGGTTTCTGAAACTGATCTTCCGGCGGAGCGACCTGCGCCTGCTGGGCGCCCACGTGGTCGGTGAACAGGCGACCGAGATCATTCACATCGCCCTGATGACCATGCTGACCGGGGAAGGGGCCACGCTGCTGGAGCGTGCCTGTTTTAATTTCCCCACCCTGGGCGGCCTTTACACCCTGGCCACCTATGATGCGCTGCTTCGGGCCCGGGGCATTGTCCCGGCCTGGGATTGCCAGCCGTCGGCCTGAAGCGGCGCGGAGCGGAGCGGAGGAGCGCGGAACCTGCCGTTTCCCTTCCTCATTCCCTCAATCGGGAATCCACGATCAGAGTCACCGGTCCGTCGTTGATCAGTTCGATTCGCATGTGGGCGCCGAAGACTCCGGTGGGCACGGGACGGCCGAGCAACTGCTGCACGCGACGGTGGAAGTCCTCGTACAGGGGGCGGGCGATTTCCGGGGGAGCGGCGCGATTCCAGGAGGGACGGGTCCCCTTGCGAGTGCTGGCGTGCAGGGTGAACTGGCTTGCCAGTAGAATCTCCCCGCCGACGTCCAGGATGGAGCGGTTCATCGCGCCCTGCTCGTCATCGAAAATGCGCAGCTTCACCAGTTTGGTGGACAACCATTCGCTGTCCTCCGGGGTGTCCGCCTGCTCAACCCCGAGGAGAACCAGCAGGCCCGTCCCGATGCGGGCAGCCACGGTGTCCTGCACGCGGAGGCACGCGGATGAAACCCGCTGGATGACAAGGCGCATGGGCGACCGGTACCGCAAGTGACGGTGCGGCGTCACGTCTGAACCGCCATCGCCTACCGGTGGAGGTATTCTCCCAGCGCTTCCAGAAACACCGATTCGCGGACCAGATCGTGGTCGCGATTGGCAGAAGGGGCGTCCGGATCGGAAACGGGCACGACTTCCACATCGGCCAATTTCCCCTGGAGTTCCTCGCAGAAGTCATCGAGATCGAACTCTGGTGGCAGGTCGTCCCCGCCACACATTTCGCGGTCCACGTAGAACAGGCGTTTCATCGGCGTCCCTGGTTTGGAGCCTCCGCCGGACGATGCGTCATGCTCCGTGCCGGAGGGGAGCTGTGTTGGAGGCATGGAGCGCCTGCCGTCGAAAAAACACACGCGGGAAATGAGGCGACTCGAAGCGGGGTTAGCGCGGTCCGCCGGCGGCTGCGGCATGGGCCTCGGTGATCGCCTCACGGAACAGGTCGCGCACCGTCTCCGTGCCGGCGTCGGTGAGGTGATCGTCGTCGGCATAGTAAAAGGTTCTTCCCGAGGCGTACCGGATGGAGCCGTCCGGCTGATAGAACGCGCGGTCGGGCCGCAGGACGCGCAGTCCGGGAAACTCCGACTGCACCGCCTCGGCGATTTCCGCGGACTTGAGGCGCAGCGGTTCCTTGGAGTCGGGCTTCATCACGGGAAGGGAATCCGCAGCGCCCATGCGCCAGTTTACGAATTCGCGGAGGTTGATCTGTTCGCCGACCGGGGTCACCGGGACCTGGCTGACAAAGAGCACCCGTCCCGTGGAAGGACTCACCTCTGTCAGAAAGGCGCGGAGCTGGGCGCCAAAATCATGGGGCGGCGCGACCCAGGAGTCCCATTTGTCGATGACCAGGATCATCTCGGGTTTCCACTCGCGAATCAGGCGCCTGCGGGTTGCATCGA
>JBDKKE010000136.1:0-3142 GCA_039796255.1 Verrucomicrobiota bacterium
GAAGTACCAGAACCCGTGCAACTGTCCGACGCCCTGGGTAAAGAACTGCTGGGCCAGGCCATTGGTCGTGCTGACCGCAAACTGGACTTTAGGCATTCCGGCCATGAGATAGGCCGCCTGTCGGGGCCCTTCGTTGTAGGCCTCACCGTGGAGCGAATGCCCGGGCACCTGGGCCACTGCATCATCGGGAGCTCCCGGCGGCGCTGCGTGATCGGCACGCAGGACCGTGGGCACCGTAATGAGCAGGAGGAGACCGAGAGCGACGGACCGCAATGCCATGGTCCAACCGTATCATTCGCGATTTCGCCACCAAGGGATTTCCCGCCCTCCCACTTTTCCCACCATTCCCTTGAATGGCGCTTTGCCGTCACGGTCTGATCCCGATACGATTTCCTGCATTCGTCATGCGCTACCTCACTCTGGCCCTCGCGTGCCTTGTCTCGTTCAGCGTTCCGCTTCTCCGGGCGGCGCCACCCACTTCCCTTGAACTGCAGCCCGGCGATCACGTGGCGCTGATCGGCAACGCCCTGGCGGACCGGATGCAGCACACCGGCTTCTTTGAGACGCTCGTGGTCGCCAAGCAACCGGACCGCAACCTCGTCTTCCGCAACCTCGCAGTGTCCGGCGACGAGGTGGTCACCCGCCATCGGTCGGAGAACTTTGGGACGCCCGACCAATGGCTGACCCGGGTCAAGGCGGACGTCGTTGTCGCGTTCTTTGGCTTCAACGAATCGTTCCAGGGGCCCGAGGGCCTGCCCAAGTTTCGGACCGAGTTGGAGAAGTTCATCCAGCATACACGGTCCCAGAATTACAGCGGCAAGGGCGCGCCACGACTGGTGCTGGTCTCTCCCATCGCCGCCGAGAAAGTGCCCGATGCCAGCATTCAGGATCCCGCCCCGCTCAACGCCAATCTCCGTCTCTACACCGACGCCATGGCCGAGGTGGCCCGGGCCAATGACGTCCAGTTCGTGAACCTCTTTGAGGCGTCGCAGGCCCTGTATGCCGAGGCCGCCCGCGAGGGACGCGCGCTCACCTTCAATGGTTTCATGCTGACGGAAGCTGGCGATCGCGCCGTCGCCCCCGTCCTTTACCGCAGCCTCTTTGGCGAAGCCGCTCCGGGAGGGGATCGCGAGCGATTGCGCGCCGCCATCAATGAGAAGAATGCCCAGTGGCATTCCCGCTACCGCACCGTGGATGGTTACAATGTCTATGGCGGCCGTTCCGCTCTGGCCTATCAACCCGGCAAGGGCCCCTTCATTTCCGACCGCAACGCGGCGGAGCCGTACCTCTCCAACTACAAGGTGATGCAGGAGGAGATGTCCGTGCGCGACACCCTCACCGCCAACCGGGACCGTCGCGTCTGGGGCGTCGCCAAGGGCGGCGATCCCGAAATCGACGACAGCAACCTTCCTCCGGTGACCAAGGTTCCCACCAATAAGCGGGGTTCCAATCCCGACGGCTCCTTCCCCTTCCTTGGCGGCGAGGAGGCCATCGCCAAGATGACCGTGCACGAAGGCATGAAGGTGAATCTCTTCGCCAGCGAGGAGCAGTTCCCCGAACTGGCGAATCCCGTCCAGATGGCCTGGGACACCAAGGGACGCCTCTGGGTGGCGGTCTGGCCGAACTATCCGGAGCGGACCCCGGACAGCAAGATTGGCGACAGTCTGCTGGTGTTTGAGGATACCGACGGTGACGGGAAGGCCGACAAGATGACCCCCTTCCTGGGCGACCTGAATTGCCCGACCGGATTCCAGTTCTACAAGGATGGCGTCCTGATCATGCAGGCCCCGGACCTGTGGTTCGTCCGTGACACCGACGGTGACGGCCGGGCGGACTGGAAAGAGCGCGTGCTGATGGGCATGGATTCCGCTGATTCCCACCACACCGCCAATGCCATCTGTCTCGACCCGGGTGGCTCCATTTACCTCAGCGACGGCGTCTTTCACCGCACCCAGGTGGAGACCGCCCGTGGACCCGAGCGCAACAATGACGGAGCGATCTACCGCTTCGAACCGCGCACCGGCCGGTTCGAGACCTACGTGGCCTACGGTTTCGCCAATCCTCATGGCCGGGTCTTTGACTCCTGGGGCAACGACCTGATCACTGACGCCACCGGCAACAACACCTACTTCGGCGCGGCCTTCAGCGGCCACATTGACTATCCGAACAAGCACGCCGGCATGCGCGAATTCTGGGACCGCCCGTCCCGTCCCTGTCCGGCCACCGGCATGCTCAGCAGCCGCCACTTCCCCGAGGAGTTCCAGGGCAATTTCCTCAACCTGAATGTCATCAGCTTCCAGGGCGTGTACCGCGTCAAGCTGTCCGAACAGGGGTCCGGACTGAAGGGCGAGACGCTGCCCAACCTGATTTCTTCCACCGACCCGAATTTCCGTCCAATCGCCATCAGCATCGGACCCGACGGGGCCATCTATTTCTGCGATTGGCACAAGCCGCTCATCGGCCACATGCAGCACCATCTGCGCGACCCCAACCGTGACGCCACCCACGGCCGCGTTTACCGGATCACCTACAATGGGCGTCCGCTGCTCAAACCGGCCAAGATTGACGGACAGTCGATCGAAGATCTTTTGGAGCTGCTCAAGTCCCCGGAGGACGGCACGCGCGAACTGGCCAAGATCGAACTCGGCGAGCGCGACACCACCGCCGTCATTGGTGCCGTGAAGCGATGGGCGACCGACCTGGATCTCCGCGATCCCGCCTACCAGCACCACCTCATGGAGGCCCTGTGGGTCCACCAATGGCACAACGTGGTGAACCGCGAACTGCTGCAGCAGATGCTGAAGTCCACCGATCCGCGCGCCCGTGCCGCCGCCGCGCGCGTGCTTTGCTACTGGCGCGACCGGATTCCCGAGGCCCTCGCCTGGTTCCGCACGGTGGCTGAGGATTCCTCGCCGCGCGTCCGACTGGAGGCCGTTCGCGCCGCCAGTTTTTACCGGATCCCCGCCGCAGTGGACGTCGCCCTGGCCATCGTTCAGCAGCCGACCGACTACTACCTCGACTACACCCTCGGTGAAACCATGCGGCAACTGGAGCCGGTCTGGCGTGGCGCGATTGCGGCCGGACAGCCGATCGCCCAGAACAACCCCGCCGGACTCAACTATCTCATCAGCCGCCTGAGCAC
>JBDKKE010000137.1:0-5051 GCA_039796255.1 Verrucomicrobiota bacterium
CACCGGAAGAACTGCCCGCCGACGCCCAACACCCCGTCCTGCTGCCGCATCCAATTTCGGGTCGCCTGGCCCTGTACCTTCCCGATTCCTCCTCCGGCATTCAGCGACGGGATGGCAGCGCCTGGGGGAAGGTCGAAACCCTCATCGATGCCGCAGTCCACCGGCTCGGCATCTATGAACACACCTGGACTCCCGGCGACCTCGTGCTCATGGACAATCTCCAGGTCATGCACCGCGGCATGGGCGGCTACGGTGACCATCCCCGACTTCTTTATCGCTGCCAGGCCCGCGTCCCCATTCGCCGGTAGGGATTCCTGCAGGCCGCACCATACGCCGCGTGCACCGGTGCCGCTCATCGTAGCCCTGCGCCGATGGGATCGCAGTCCACTCCCCCGCTCCTCCCGGCAGGCTCCGCATGCCGGAAGCGATGAAATGCGCCAGCACGCGGATGGCCCGCGCACGGGCCGGAATTGCCCGGGGCAGGGATTCTATGTGGGGCCAGTGGCGAAACGGCAACAAACTCCTTGCCTCGTATCACGCCTCTTCCTGAAAGTTCGATCCACCTTCCACGGTGACAGATCTCTCCATCCCAATGCAGGGACGAGTCCTGCAGTCCGTTCGCGTTCCCGGACAGCGCGTCGTCACCCGGGACTTCGTCGCGGATGAAGTCTGCCGCTCCATTGCGGAACTGTTTGAGCAGCGGGTCGTGGAGCATCCCGACCGAATGGCGGTGCGGGACGGTTCCCTGCCCTGGACGTACGGGGAGGTGAAGGCGCGTGCCGACTCGGTTTGCGACGCCCTGCTGAACCTTCTTGGTCCCGAGCCGGAGCCCGTGGGCGTGTACTACGGAGTTGAGGCAGGGGTGGTCCCGGCGATCTATGGGGTGCTTGCTGCCGGAAAGTTTTACGTCCCGCTCGACCCAGGTGCGCCTCCGGCGCGGTTGCGTCAACTGCTGGACGATACCGGATGCCGGATCGTGCTCACCCGCGGCGAACTTCGGACGACGGCGCACGCGCTTTCGGACCCAGGGGTGCGCGTGTTGGATACGGACCGTCTTTCAGAGCTTCAGACGAAGCCCATTCCGCGGCCCCAGGTCGGTCCCGGGGCACTGGCGTACGTCATCCACACCTCCGGTTCGACGGGCCGCCCCAAGGGCGTGATGCAGACGCATGCCAACGTCCTGTTCGATATGCGACGGCAGGGACACGACCTGGGAGTGGAGCCGGGAGACTGGTACGGTCTGCTGTTTTCGGCGGCTTCCAGCGCCTCGGCCTGCAGTCTCTTTGGGGCACTGCTCAATGGGGCGGCACTGTCCTGCTACGACATCAAGCGCAGGGGAATTGCCCCGATGGCGGCGTGGCTCTCCGGACACCAGATCAGCATCTGCGACATCAGCGTCGCCACGCTGCGGCTGTTTGCGGCGACGCTGTCCGGCGGCGAGCATTTCCCCAGCCTGCGGATGATTGCGCCCGGCGGTGAGCCGCTGTACCGACACGACATCGAACTGTGCCGCCGGGTGTTCACCGGGGATTGCGTGGTTCAAAACTCGCTGGGCACGACGGAAACGCGCACCGCCACCCAGTTTTTCATTTCCCGGGACATGCCGCTTGAGGACGCCCTGGTGCCAGTGGGCTATCCGGTCGTGGGCAAGGAGATCCTGTTGATCGATTCCCAAGGGATGGAGGCGGACGAAGGGGAGATTGCCGTTCGCAGCCGGTTCCTTTCCCCGGGATACTGGCGGCGACCGGATCTGACCGCGGCCGTCTTTCATCCCCACCCCGGATCGGACGGACGGGTAACCTATCTCACCGGTGATCTGGGCAAGCGGTTGCCGGACGGTCGGCTGATCCACCTCGGTCGAAAGGATTTTCAGGTGAAGATCAACGGGGACCGGCTGGAGATTGCCGAGGTCGAGAATGTCCTGCTGTCCGCCCCCGGCGTCGAGGATGCCGCGGTGGTCGCGCGCCGGAGTCCAGACGGAGGCCTCCGTCTGATCGCCTTTGTGGTTCCCCGTCCGGGGAATTCGCTCACTGCCGAAGGACTTCGCGGCGCCTGCGCGGTCACCCTGCCTTCCTTCTCGATTCCGGCAGAGTTCCGTCGAATCGCTGCACTTCCCAAGACGGACAACGGAAAATTGAACCGCAGGGTGCTCACCGAGTCCGGTGAGGGGGAACTGCTGTCCAATTCGTCCTCCGTGCCGCCGAGGGATGCGACGGAGCGCGCGCTCTGCGTTCTCTGGGAGCGATTGCTCGGGCGCAGCGGAATCGGCATTGAGGACGATTTCTTCGTTCTCGGAGGCGATTCGGTGATGGCCATGTCCTGTCTGCTGGAGATTGAGGAGTCGTTCGGACGCCGCCTGGATCCCTCGGCCTTTGTTCCCACCGCGACCGTTGCCCGTCTGGCCCACCTGCTCCGGGAAGAAACCGGGGCCCGGTCGACGATCCGCCTGATCCCCCTCAAAGACGGCGCTCGTGGCCGACCACTCTACCTCGTCCATTCCATCGCCGGATCCCTTCTTCATTACCGGGAATTCCTGGCCGCCGGTGATTTTGGTCGGCCGGTGTTCGGACTGCAGTGTCCAACCACCATGGAGGGTGACTCCGGGACAGTCCCGATGGAGCAAATGGCCTCGGGTTACGTGACCTGCCTTCGAGCGTTTCAACCCCAGGGACCCTACGCCCTCGCCGGGCATTCCTTTGGAGGGGTGCTCGCCTTTGAGATTGCGCGCCAACTGGAGGCCTGCGGACAGCAGGTCTCGTTCCTCGGTCTGATTGACAGTTGGCGAAGGCCCACACTAGGAACCATGCCCGGGCCCCTGGAGTGCCTGGGAGCTTTCGCGCGAAACCTTCCTCACTGGATGAGCGACGTCCGCTCCAGACGTCCCCTTCACCGGCGCTGGGAACAGATGCGGCATCGCCTCGCGTCCCGGGACCTGCCCTCCGCGGAGCGCAATTTCGAGTTTCGGAACCTGTCCGATGATCTGAAGCGGCTGGCGGATCGCCATCTTCAAGCGTCCGCCGCGTACCGTCCCCAGCCCATTCAGGGAACCCTCCAGCTCTTTATTGCCCGGACCCGTCCCGTTTTGCTGCCGATATTCCCGGATCACGCGTGGCGTCCCCTGGCGTCGGGAGGCGTGCGTTTAACCGTGGTGCGCGGCGATCACAGCAGCCTGCTGGCCGATCCGGCGCACGCGTCGGCGTTTGCCCAGGTGTTCTGCGAACTCCTGCGTTCCTCGGACGACGCCTTCGCGTCAGGATCATCGCCTTCTCCGCGCCCAGGCTGAGTGAAGACGGGTGTACCACTGTCCCCACCGACTCACCGCACCACGGATCACGTGGCATTGGCCGTGGCAATTGGCCCACGCCTCCTTGTAATCCTCCTGCCCAATCCGGAAGTCGACCTCCCGTCCGTGCTCACAGGCCCAACGCAGCTGCTCCCGCCATAGAATCAGACTCGGACTGAATCGACGGTAGGCGGGATCCATGCCGGTCAGGACAAACTCCACGCGGGTCTGATCAATCCGCAAAACCTTGGCCGAGAGAATCCGCCCATTCAGCGTCAGCGTGGAGACGACCAGCCCTGAGGAATCCCACGGTTGCGCGGCGGCAGTGAGCATTTGCCGCCGGAACGCCTCGGTCGCCAACCAGGGGCTGGTCCGGCCCGTTGACGTCAGCCACCGCCGTTTGTGTTCCAGGATCCATTCCATGGCCGGTCCGGAGTCGCCGGAATTCACGGCATGGGACAAGACCACGCTTCCCTGTTCCGCGAGCCGACGCTGTCGCCGGCTGAGTTCGTTCCGAATCGCGGTATCGACGGACGCCTCATAGGACGCCCAATCCTTCATGCGTGCGCCGCTGGTGGGTGTGGAATGCAGCACGTGGAAGGCACCGTTCTGCAACGCCTGTTCGTGGAGTTCCGAGTCCCCGCGCACCATGGGCAGCAGGACCAGATCGCCGAGTCCTCTCAGTCGACGCAACGCTTCCGACACGATGGCACCGGCATCCGGCACGTCGGCCACCAGGGGATGGCTGTATTCAGTGCTGAGGGTGGCCAGCGGCTGGACTTGGCGCCATAGCCCCCGGAAGCGGGATTGAACCAGGGGCCAAATCAAAACGGGGCGTCCGGCTCGACGGATTGACAGGCATAGGAGGCGACCAAAACGATCCGCAGCAACGGTCTCCCAGTTGATCCGGCACCAGTCCAATCCGGAGGTCAGATGCGCGCGCGGCGACTCCCTGAACAAGGTGCGCCACTCGGGTTCCAGCTTCTGGAACAGGGACGGCCCGCTCAGGACTTCCACTGCATCACGCACGAGTTCAATGGGCCACTACTGGAGGAGGAAACTCCAGATCGAAGGAGGGCTATGGGCAGGCGCATTCTCCGTCGTGGAACGCACGAGGGCAGGTCGACGAATGCCATCCCAGGTGCCGGTTCGCCACGACGCGACAGCGCATGCCGTCCTTGTTCCGCGTCCCAACTTCGTTTAGCTCCCCGTTTCAGCCACCACGCGGCGGCGGAGCTGGCCGCAGGCGGCATCGATGTCCGGTCCCCGCGACCGGCGAAAATGGGCGACCAATCCCCGGGAGCGCAGCACCGCCACAAACGCCTCCGCCGTCTCGTCAGACGACGGTTCATAGGCGATGCCGCGCAGGCTCAAGCCGGTGGGATTGTACCGTAGCAGGTTGACGTGCATGCGGCGCTCTCCCAGCAGGTCCGCCAAGCGGGAGGCGTGCTCCGGCGAATCGTTCACGCCGGCGAGGAGACAGTATTGGATCGTGACCGGACGTCCCCGCCGCGCCTGAAAGCGGTCCGCCGCCGCCAAAATATCCGCGATGGGATACCGCCGGGCCATGGGCAGCAGCGCCGAGCGGGTCGCATCATCGGGCGCGTGCAGCGAGACGGCCAGGTTCACGTTGAGCCCCGTCGCGGTGAGTGCGTCGATGCCCGGCACGATGCCCACCGTGGACACCGTGATCTGCCGCCACCCGAGTCCTCCGAGGGCATTGTCCGCGATGCGCCGCACCGCGGTCAGCACCGCCTCCAGATTGAGC
>JBDKKE010000138.1:0-2925 GCA_039796255.1 Verrucomicrobiota bacterium
TCTCAATTCCCCACCATCGACTTTTAAAACAGGCTCTGAGCTACTTACGCATTGGCATCATGCTTGCGATGCGGGTTGTGGGAGCGAGCGGGTGAAGTGCGATTCTTCCTCGGATCCTAAAAATCAAATTCTTATCATTATTCGATTCAATTTTTGCCACGATGACCAATCCGCGAGAAATGATTCCAAACCCTGAAGCAGGCAGTCGCCCCGACCTTATCGGGCAAACGACGCCGGTCGGCTCCTCCAGCTCCAGAATTCGCCCGGTCCGGGGCGGGCTCTGGTGGGCCATCAGCCTTGCCGTCTGCGGGATGTTTCTGAGGCTCTCCGCCGAGCCGGGCCTCATCATCATCAACATTCCAAGCGTACCTGGCAGCCCGCTCACCATCGGGACCAATTTTACCAGCACCGACTACTTTAAGCTCAACAGTCTGAGTTTCGGCGTGAACCGGGATAATTTCGAACCGCTGGCAGGTGGGACCGCAGACGTCAACATCGGCATTGGCACACTGCAAAGCGTACGGCTTACGAAGACATTGGACTCGGCAAGCGCCATCCTGATGCGCAAGGCAATCAGCGGCTCCAGCGTTGGGTTAATCAAAATCTATTTCATCAAGTTCCGCACCGTGGACGGGGCGAGCGTGCCCTACGTCTATCTCGCCTACCAGTTGGACAATGTCTTCGTCAAGGCATGGAGTATCGCCAGTGAGGGGGAGACTTCTCCGACCGAAGCTGTCGAGCTGTATTACGACAAGATTATGATGGCGACCGCCACTCTCAACACCGATGGGACATTGGTGGTCTGGGAGGCGCGTTGGGACCGGGTCAAATCCAAACCTTGGTCGGAAGCCCCGTCACTGATTCCCGCCGACGGCGCGCTTCCGATAAATTCGGAGGTTGAAATCGGCTCGCCTGAGGTTCCCGGAACGATCGAGCCCTGATCCAAATGACGCGCCTTGCCGCAGGTACTGAATACCTTTGGAGGTGGCCCACCTTGTTCCTGGGGTGCCTCTTGGCGTGTTCTACGGCGCCTGCCCGGGGGGCGATACTGCTGGAGATTCCCGGGGTCCGCGGCGAAATCACCCGCGCGGGCTTCACCGATCAGTTTGCCTGCAGCTCGTTCCGCTTCACCGTAGATCGGACGCTGACCAATGCTGCAATATCCGGCACGGCGGACGTCACCCTGGGAGTCGGCGAGCTCGGCTCGATCATCCTGAGGAAAAAATTGGATTCCTCCAGTGCTTTCCTCCTTCGCAAGGGCATCTCCGGTTCTTCCGTTGGCACCGTGACCATCCGGGTCTTTGCCGAACCCTCCAAACCACGGGCGGTCCCCTACCTGCAAATCAGCCTGGATTCGGCCTTCATCAAGAGCTGGGTCACCTCGGGAAGACCGGGCGAGTCGCCCATCGAGGAAATCCAGATCTGGTATAACAAAATTTCCCTGCAGAACGCCGAGACCTCGGACGGCCTCAGCCCGACCGTCGTGGGCAAGGCCGCCTGGGATCAGGTGAAATCCAAGCCGTGGACGGATGCGCCTTCATTGCTGGGTTTTATCAATGTGGCACCCGTGGTCGCCACGGACGTGGTCACCCGCAAGCCCGGCACGCCGATGAAGATCGCGGTAGCTTCGTTGCTGGGTAATGACAGCGACCCCGATGGCGACGTGATTTCGTTCGATGGGGTGACCACCTCCGGAGCCCCCGGGGCGAGTGTTTCCCGCGCGGGCAAATGGATTTACTATACTTCATCCGGATCGGCTTCCGACTATTTCCGCTATTCGGTCGTGGACGAATACGGGGCCTCCACCACCGGCCAGGTCAATGTGATGGTCGATGACGTCGAGCAAAAGCTGGACCTGGCTGCCGCCATCGAGCACATGCCGGGCGCGGCCGACCTGTTCCGCCTCAGCTTCAATGGCATTCCGGGCCTGCAATACCGGGTTTTCTTCTCGTCCACCATCGCGCCTGAACCCGTATGGGAGCTATTGGGCACGGTGAACGCCGCCGACAACGGGCTGGTCAATTACGTGGATACGAGCGGCGCATCCGGCCGCCTTTACAGGGTGGTCTACCCGTGAACCCGGTTTTTCCAACCCTCGTGATGCCCACACCGATGAACATTTTCGCCCCACGAATGGGGTGCCGGATGCCCCTTCTGTCACGCCTCGCGCTGGTGGGTCTCCTCGGGGCGGCGACCGCCCAAGCGGCGGTGTTTGAGACCGTGAACTTCGACACTTTCGGCGGCAACCCGGCGCTGACCATCCCGGACTGGGATGTCTTCGGAATCAGCGATGTGCGAACGGTGACTTCATCGATTTCGAACCTGGCCAAGGTCGAAGTGGGACTCACCCTGTCCGGTGGCTTCAACGGGGACCTGTATGTTTACCTGCGGCACGGTGACGGTTTTTCCGTCCTGCTCAACCGTCCGGGGCGATCCACCAGCCTGCCGTTCGGCTACGAGGACGCGGGTGTCTCAGTGACCTTTGCCGACGATGCAGCCGGCGCCAGTTTCCACACCTACCAGGACACGACCATTCCTCCACTCAGTGCCTCCATCACTGGAATCTGGAAGCCGGACGGCCTGGAGGTCATGCCCTTGGGGAGCCCTTCCCTGTATGACACGGCTACCCCCACCGCCCTCCTGTCTTCCTTCGTTGGACTGGATCCGAACGGGGTGTGGACCCTGTACGCCGCTGACCTGTCCGGGGGTGTTTCGCACCAAATCGAATCCTGGTCGCTGACCTTCTTCGAAGCGGTTACTGAGGTGAACGCAGCGCCGGAATTGGCAGTTGTTCCAAACCAGACCGTGTATGAACTGAGCTTGCTATCATTCAACCTGAGCGCCACGGACGCGGATCGACCGGCGCAGACGCTGACGTATATGTTGGTGAGTGGGCCCGGGGGACTGAGCGTCAGCACGGCCGGA
>JBDKKE010000139.1:0-5303 GCA_039796255.1 Verrucomicrobiota bacterium
GCCGCTGTTTTGCGGCGAAGGCTCGGCAATTCCGCCCGGCAACAAGTCAGAGCTTGGAGGCCAGCTCTGCGGTGGTAATCTCTGCCCACCATGATTGAAGGAATTCGCCACGCGCTCGGAACCCAGGCCGACACTCTGCTGAACTTCAGCTCCCCGAAGATTCCCAAAGCCCAGCTGCATCTGCCGGGTCCGGACTTCGTGGATCGCATCTTCGTCCACTCCAACCGCAACGCGCGGGTCCTTGCCAACCTGCACCGTCTCCATCACACGGGGCGTCTCGCCGGGTCGGGCTATCTGTCCATCCTGCCGGTCGACCAGGGCATTGAGCATTCCGCCGGAGCCAGCTTTGCCAAGAATCCCGCCTATTTCGATCCGGAGAACATCGTGAAGCTCGCCGTCGAGGGCGGATGCAATGCGGTGGCCTCGACCTACGGCGTGCTGGGAATCGTGGCGCGCAAGTACGCCCACCGCATTCCGTTCCTGGTGAAGATCAATCACAACGAGTTGCTCACCTATCCCAACAAGGCCGACCAGATTCTCTTCGGCACGGTCAAGGAGGCCTGGGAAATGGGCGCGGCGGCCGTGGGGGCGACGATCTACTTCGGCTCCGACAATGCCGGCCGTCAGATTGTGGAGGTGGCGCAGGCCTTTGCCCACGCGCACGAGTTGGGAATGGCGACGGTCCTCTGGTGCTACCTGCGGAACTCGGCGTTCAAGAAAGACAAGGACTACCACGTGTCGGCCGACCTTACCGGACAGGCCAATCACCTCGGCGTGACCATCCAGGCGGACATCATCAAGCAGAAGCTCCCCGAGAATAACGGCGGCTTCCTGGCCCTGAACTCCGGCGACTCCAGCTACGGCAAACTCGACAAGCGCATGTACAGCGATCTGTCCAGCGATCATCCCATCGATCTCTGCCGGTATCAGGTGGCGAACTGCTACATGGGCCGCGCCGGACTCATCAACAGCGGCGGCGCCTCGGGTGCCAATGACTTTGGCGATGCCGTGGCCACCGCCGTGGTGAACAAACGCGCCGGCGGCATGGGACTGATCTCCGGTCGCAAGGCCTTCCAGCGTCCGATGGCGGAGGGAGTGAAGCTCCTGAATACGATTCAGGACGTGTATCTCTGCCCGGACGTGACCGTGGCGTGAGGCGACGGGCGGGGGCCGATAGGCGATAGGCGATAGGCGATAGGCGATAGGCGATAGGCGATAGGCGATAGGCGATAGGCGATAGGCGAAAGTGGGCCAGCCTTGCCTATTGCCTATCGCCTATCGGTCATGCGCGTAGCGCCCTTCGCTTACTTCATTCCGGCGAAGACCTGGTGGACGTCGTCGTGGTCGTCGAGGGTGTGGAGGAATTCGACGACGTGCTCGCGATCCTGGCCGGCGAGGTCCACCGGGTTCTTGGCCACGTAGCGCATTTCGCTGGCCACGATGTTCCATCCGGCCTGCTTCAGCCACTTGCTGACGTGGGCCAGTTGCTTGAGGTCGGTGAAGAAACGGGTTCCCAGGCCGCCCTCGGGGATCTCGATGCCATCCAGCGGTTCCAGATTGTCGGCGCCGGCTTCGATGCCGTCCGCCTCGGGATCCCGTTTCCCGTCGGCATGGGTGGCCTCCACAACCCCCAGATGATCGAAGAAGAATCCCATGGATCCGGGTTGCCCGAGTTGGCCGCCCTTCCCAAACAGGTGGCGGATGTCGGGCGCGGTGCGATTGCGATTGTCGGTCAGGCATTCGACAACCACCGGCACCTTGTGGGGCGCAAAGCCCTCGTAGACCACCGTCTCGTACTCGATCTTTTCGTCGAGCAATCCGGCGCCCTTCTTGATGGCGCGGTCGATGGTGTCCTTGGTCACGCTGGCCTTCTTGGCCTTGTCCACCGCGACGTTCAGGCGCGCGTTCAGGTCCGGATCCGCCCCGCCCAGTTTGGCGGCGATCATGATTTCGCGGACCAGTTTGCCGACGACCTGGCCCTTCTTGTGTGCGGCGGCCTCACGGCCGGCCTGTTTCCATTGAGCACCCATGTGTGACGGGAAGCATGCAAAAGGCGGGCTCAGGAAGGAAGAAGGAAGCAGGGGAGGGCGAGCGGTGCCCGGCTGGTAGTCCTGCCTTCAGGCCGCCCCGCTTGCCTGCTGGACAGGCTGAAACCCGGACTACGAACGGAAAACAGTACCGCCACTCCGCCTGTCGGGGATGGATTTGGCGAATTCCGGCTTGCCGGCAGGGCCCCATTTCCGGCAACCCGGGGCGGTGCGCAACATCGTTTACTTCGATCTGGAGACCCAGAAGTCGGCCGAAGAGGTCGGTGGATGGGACCGCATCCGCGACATGCGCATGAGTCTGGGGGTCACCTATTCCACGACGCGCGGAGGCTACCGGGTGTACGGGGAATCGCAGGTGACGGAGTTGCTGCGGGAGTTGCAGCGGGCGGACCTGGTGGTGGGTTTCAACCACCTGCGCTTTGACTACGAGGTCCTGCAGGGATACTCGCCGGTGGATCTCACCCAGAATCCCAATCTGGACATGATGGTGGATCTCAAGGGGCGGCTTGGCCACCGCCTGGGACTGGACTCCATCGCCGACGCCACCTTCGGACTCAACAAGACCAGTGAGGGGCTGCAGGCGTTGGAGTGGTTTAAGCAGGGCAAGATGGCGGAGATTGCCGAGTACTGCTGCTTCGATGTGAAGATCACCAAACTGGTCCACGAATTCGGGGTGCAGAACAAACAGCTTTTCTACAAGAACCGCTTCGGTGCCATGCTCTCAGTGCCGGTCGATTGGAAGGTCTGAGGGCCGTGCTGGACGACTCAGAATTGTGACCGGCAGGCCTCCGCCTCTCGCAGATTTGGGGAGGCTGGTGCCTGTTTAAATGTCCGGACCTCGTTCCGCTAGAGCCTTTATGAAGGCGAACTTGTTCCGCTGAATTTTCTGCGAGGGTGAACTTGTTCCGCCGAAGCCATGGCGAAGGCGAATTGTCGCAATCCATAACCTCATGCCAAACCGGTATTTACAAACGGTGGACCCATGCGGTAGGAATAGTCGTACGACAGAGAACCTGTCGGTCAATTAGAGTGTTGGTCCATTAGGACGTCATGAGCACGCGAGGCATCTCCAAGAAGAACGCGAGACTATTTCGTGTAACGCACGCCGTCTTTGTTGCTCTCTTTGGGGGAGTCGCAGCTTGGCTATTCGCCACATCACAAACCCCGGTCTTGGCGTGGATACTCTCAGTGGCGGCGTTCATGGCCCTCGTCGACGTAGTCGTCGGGTGGCGCCAAAGTCGTGATTGATCAGCTCTCATGATGCATCAAAGACCCAACCAGGCGACTGAAGTGAACGCGCCGGTCGCATCTCGGTTGCATCCCGAGCGCCATCGGCGGCGCGTCACTGAGTCGCAGAGTTCGGTATCCAGATGAACCCACTTTTTTTAGTTCTACGTGAAATCAAAGTCCTGAGCTCAGGTTTTGGGGGTGGTTTCATCTATTTATTTGGACGAGCTGACTTTGCTCCTCATGGAACAGTCGATACCTATGCTTACTTCCCGGACCTCGATAAAGAAAATAAAACAGAAGAAAGTGTTTTCCGAACCACCTACGCTGGAGGCGATTTGATTGTATCTTCAGATTCATGGCAGTATTTGCCCAGCACTGGTCTTTCACTGAATCACATCAAATGGGAAAATACTAAACCATCCGGTTCAGCCAACTTCGCTTCGGCAGGCGGCTGACTGGCGAGGTTCGGCGTATGCAAAATAACACTAAGCTTCCGCGACTCATGTTTTGGTGCACGGGCCTGAGTGCGCTCATGACTTGGGGGCCAGCCCTTTGGGGTTGGCTGATTCAGCCGTCACATGCGCGTTCTTTTCTGTTACTGGTTCACGGGCAATGGTTTCTCAGCGCATTTGGCTTTGCGTTGGCTGGACTCTTTTTGGCCGTGGTCGTTCTCTTCCGTCCTGATTGGTGTTGTGCGATTAGTGTGGCGATCATCAGTTTTACTTGGCTTTGGCCGAGATGGTTCGAGTTCTTTCCAAATCCATGAGAAGGCCGAAACAAATCGCTTCACCAGAACCTCCGCTCTCCCGCTCGATTTCGCCCGCACCGGTTGATCGGACGCTGGATTCGCTGCCGGTCTTCGCTTCTAGACGCGGTCGGTGAGCTCTGACGCTCGGCCACTTTGAACTTAATCTATGGCTGGCAAATTCCTAAGATCCGGCGCAGTCGCCGATACCGTCAGGAGCGAACAGCGGACGAACGCGATTCGGAAGCGATCAGGCCTGACAAGGCACCCGGTGCAAGTCACTTCCTGTGGATGCCCTGATCCCAACTGTGGGTGTTGGCATACGATCGTCACTGAGCGCACGATCCCAACAACTGAGGAGTGCGCCACCTTGATCGCCGATGACAATAAGACTCGAAAAAGCAAAAAGAAACATCGCAAGGCCTAAGCGCTGCAGCGACCTCGCTCCGTTGTCACGCTGGCTGCTTCCTGCCGCCGCCTTTCCCCCTCCATGCAGCCAGCGCGTCAGTTCTGCGGGTCGCTGAGCTTGAACGGCCACTGCAACCATGCAGCGACTCTCACCCAAGATCGCTTACTACCTGCAGATGTTTCGCTCCGGCGACGCCGAAAATGCGTTTCACGGGTTGCTAGAGTTGGACCGCGACATCCTTCCTGAGTTGATGGCCGTCTTTCGAAGCACGCAGGACATCGGCCTGCGTGAGCTTCTCGTCGCGGTCATTTGGGGGTATCGCGAGCAGTCGGTCATTCCATTTCTCAGAGAAGCACTTTTCGACACTGAGCCTCGCATTTGGCGGCAGGCGCTCAACGGTCTGGTTTCGCTTGCTTCTCCTGCCGCGCTCGCCGTGCTCTGTGAGGCCAGGACAAGGCAGCTTTTCACTCAGCGCGAGACGGAGGAGTTTCGTCGCTGGGTAGAGGAGGCGATCTCGCAGGCAGAGACGGAAATCCGGAGAGCATGAGTTTCACACATGAGCGGCCGCACCAGGCTAGTCCAGTGGACGCGCCGATTGCGCTATGGTTGCAATCCGGGCATCCTGAATTGCGCGGCACTGAATAGCGACGTTGGCCCATTCTACTTATGATGAAGACGTTCCTTGGATTGATTGCGGGGATTTTGATCGGCTCCTGTGCTGGTTGGTATGCTGGCTATACCCGTCCCGCGGCCCAAGTAAATCGCAACGAGGTGCAGTTCTTTGAGACAATGGAGTGGGATGACAGTAAGGCCGCTCACTTGGCCGTGAAGGCCATTCCCGTGGTTCAGTCTGGCGATACGGATAAGGCGG
>JBDKKE010000140.1:0-15498 GCA_039796255.1 Verrucomicrobiota bacterium
CCGTGCAGGAGGAGTTGGAGAAGCGGGGGCCGCAAAGCCGGGTGGCGGTGTTGCCGCAGGGGCCGCTCACCATTCCCTATCTGGGCTGACCCGGGCTCGGCTCGAGTGGGTGACCGCTTCCTGGTAACCGTTTGGGGCCGGGGAGTTGCCACCGTCTCTGGTTGGCGGAACAGATTGCGCAGTTACTTCCAGGAGCGCATGGCCTCGCCCACGAGCCGGCTGTAACGCACGGCGCCCTCCGGGGTCAGGTGGGTCACGGTGCCGAAGTCTGCGTCGGGCATCACCAGGGGCAGATCGAAGGACGGCTTTTCTGCTCCCAGCCAGTCCTCCAGTTGTGACTGCATTTCCCGCATCTTCTTTTCATGGCTTTTCAGCGCGTGGGATTGGGGCACGGGTGTGACGATGACGCGGATGCGGGTTCTCTCGGGGAGTTTGGAGCGGAACTCGCGGCACTCGGATTCGATTCGGGGTGCCAGGCGGTACTCGGCCGAAGCATGGTTGGCGTGGGCGTCGAACCGTGCGGATTCATCCATCGTCCCTTTTCGGTGGATCAACGAATCCCGAAGGTCCGCGGTGAATCCGTAGCGATTGCCAAAAGCGCCCTTCAACGGATGCGGGATCCAATGATCGCTCACCCGCACCCGGAACTCGTCGAAACCCAGGTAGGCCGAGAGTGTCTCGTGGGTCTGCAGCATCGCCGCCCGCCCGGACCCGAGTGCCGAATCCAGGATGGCCCGGTGTGCCGGCGACGGTGACAGGATCCGCAGGCAATCCGGGTGAACCACCAGAACGATCCGTGGCGTCTCCTTGCCCTGTGAGAATTCCCCGGCCAGCACCCCAAACGAATCAAGACTCAGATAGCTCAGCGTTCCCAGATTGACCACGGTCAACTGGCTGACCGACTCCAGCGCCGCGACATCGAGGTCCATCAGGCACGAAGAATCTCCGACCAGTCCAACCTGCGCCGCCGGCGAGTTCCGGGCCAGAGCCACCTTGGTGGCGATGATTGTGGAGTCCGGGTCCGACGAAAATGGAGGTTTCGGGGCGAGAGGAGATCGCACGAAGAAGCTGACGACGATTCCGATCGCCAGGACCGCTCCGAGGGTTCCCACCAGGTTACCCACAATACCGGCTTCCCGGAGCTCATAAACATGGCTGGGCAGTTTCCCGTCCGGTCGCTGGGGTGGGAGGGAGCTCATGACGGTTGATCAGAATTGAAAGTAGATGAAGGGCGACGCTTCCCGTCCCCAGCGTGCGACCACGAAAACAAGCAGGGTTGCCTGGATTCCTACCCGAGCCGCCAATGGCCAACGGGAAACCCGCTCCCATGGGCAGCGTCGGTTAAAGAAATCCATGCCCAGGATCGCGAGGAGGGCCGGGAGGACTGCCAGGGTGTAGGTGCCGGCCCACACTGGCGGGTGGGCTTTCCACCAGGCAGTGAGCAACGAGAACGCATGCTCCACTGAGGTGGCCCGGAAAAAGAGCCAGCCCGTGCCGACAACGGACAACGTCAGCAGCCAACCCAGGGGCCACGGCATGGTCCATGAACGTCCCAGGGGGGATGACTTCCAAAGACGGTACACCGCCAAGGCGAATCCGTGACAGAGTCCCCAAATGATATAGGTCCAGTTCGCCCCATGCCAAAGGCCGGCCAGTCCAAAGGTGCCGACCACGTTGATGAGGGTCCGGCGCGTGCCGCGTCGATCCCCGCCCAGCGGGATGTAGACGTAGTCGCGGAACCAGGCGGACAGTGTCTGATGCCAGCGCCGCCAGAACTCCTGGATGTTTCCCGAAAGATAGGGCTGGGAGAAATTGACCGACAGTTGGAACCCCAGGGTGTTGGCCACGCCGAGCGCAATGGACGAGTACCCGGCAAAGTCACAGTAGATCTGTCCCCCGAACGCCAGCGTTCCCAGGAACACCACCCGCCCACCTGCGGAAGGTGAACCAAACGCCAGGTCGACCAGAGGGCCCAGGTAATCCGCCAGGACGACCTTCATGAAGAATCCCCAGAGGATCAGCCAGATGCCGCGATTGACCAGCGCCCCGGTTACCTGACGCGTCACGTGGAACTGCGGAAGCAGAAACGAGGCCCGTTCAATCGGACCCGCGACCAACTGCGGAAAAAACGTCAGGAAGGCAAAGTACCGGATCGGATTCCGGTCGCACTTCAGGGTGCCCCGATACACGTCCACCGTATAGGACAGTGCCTGGAAGGTGTAGAAGGAGATGCCGGCAGGGAGGATGATGGAGAGCGTGGGCCGCGATGCCTCAATCCCGAAACTCGCCAGTGCGCTCACCGCCGAATCCACAAAGAAGCCCCAGTACTTAAAGAATCCCAGGGCGGCGAAGTTGGAGGTCAGGCTGAGCATCAGCCAGCGCTTGCGGACTGATTTCTCCGAGGATGCCTCGATGCGCTGAGCCGCGTAGAAATCCAGAGCGCCGGTCATCAGCAACAGCCCCACGAACCGCCAGTCCCACCAGCCGTAGAACAGGAGGCTGGCCGCAACGATCATCAGGTTGCGATGGTCGGCATTCTTCCTCACCAGCCAAAAAAGCAGGGTGATCCCCGCGAAAAAAATCAGGAAGACGGTGGAATTAAAGATCATGCCGCGGCCTCTGGGCGCTTCTTGAGGGCCAGATCGCGAAGCTTTCCGAGACCCGGATTGGGCCGCAAGTATCGGTGTGAAGAATCCCTTTCACGGCCCGCCGAAGGCTCCCTTTCCTTTTCCCGCATCACCGGCAACTTCCTTTCCCCGGTGTCTCGCAGCGGGCACCTGCCGTGGAGTTTGACGCCGTGCGACGGTTTCCCATAGGATTGGACCATGCTGACCGCGATCCTGATTTTCCTGTTCTGCTGCGTGATCTGGGGACTCTACATGTTCATCGTCAAGGAGCAGATCGAGGCCTCGGAGAAGGCGGATTCGGTGGGCGATAGCCCCAAGTCCGGACACTGAGCCGCAGGCTTCGCGTTCGAACCTGCCGCCTAAGGCCATTCCCTGTGGATGGCGGCAGTGTGCGTTTCCCATTTTCGCTGGCGGTTCCCGTTTCTGACGGGAACCGCCTTTTTGTTGCCCCGACCGTCCCCTGGACCGGACCTCGGCTCCAACGGCTTTCGGAAAGACCGGAGGTTCGGGGGAGGCCAGTGAACAACGCGGGAGAACTTTCACTCGTATCGTGGTTCACAACCCTCAACCTCGTCCTCCCTTTCTGCCGGAAAGTGGACGCTGACAATCGGTTGTCGCGACGCCATGAGATTCCCAGAGAATCGTCTTGCAGGCCCCACGGGTGGGGTCAATCTGACCTCCCACCCACAATGGATTGGGTGGGGATCGCATCGCGGTCGCCAGTTTTTTGACCTAAAACCACCCGTTTTCCAGCCTGCCACCGCGCGACGTGCCCATTGGGGACCTCGCCGACGCGAAGGCCGGCCGAAAACAAGCCCAAACCCCGACGTAGCCATGATAGACGCCCAAGATGCGGTCGTGTCGCCTTCTCCCGTGAAGCGCGCCCGCCGCGGTGCCAAGACTCTTGCCCAGTCTCGCCGCACTCCCACTACCCCCCCCGCACCCTCCCGGTCCGCCAAGGCGTCCGGATCCAAACTCAAACTCACCCGGGTGTTCAGCGACGCGAAGGTGAAACCGTTTGACCAGATCGAATGGGATCGCCGCACCGCCGAGATCACCGACGATTCCGGCAGGGTCGTCTTCAAGCAGGAAGGGGTCGAGGTTCCCAAGAACTGGTCGGTGCTCGCCACCAAGGTGGTGTGCTCGAAGTACTTTTACGGTGATCCCGCCAAGTCCGAGCGTGAGTACTCAGTTCGCCAGCTGATTCACCGCGTCACCCGCACCATCGCCGACTGGGGCATCAAGGACGGCTATTTTTCCAAGGAGGACGGCGAAGTGTTCTATGACGAGCTGACCTGGCTCTGCGTGAACCAGCACGGCGCCTTCAATTCTCCGGTGTGGTTCAACGTGGGCCTGTACCACGAATATGGCGTGGGCAAGCACAGCGATCGCGGCAACTGGTTCTGGGACCCCAAGACCGGGAAGTCCCGTCGCGCGGATACCCAGTACGAATATCCCCAGGGCAGCGCCTGCTTCATCCAGTCGGTACAGGACAACATGGAGAGCATCATGGAGCTCGCCTACTCCGAGGCCATGCTCTTCAAGTACGGTTCCGGCACGGGCACGGACTTGACGCCCATCCGGTCCAGCAAGGAAAAGCTGAGCGGTGGCGGACGTCCCAGTGGTCCGATGAGCTTCCTCAAGGTGTATGACCAGGTGGCCAATGTGGTGAAGTCCGGGGGCAAGACCCGCCGCGCCGCCAAGATGAACACCATTCGCGACCTGCACGGGGACGTGGAGGAGTTCATCACCGCCAAGGCGCGGGAGGAGCGCAAGGCCTGGGCGCTGATTGAGCAGGGGTACGACGGCTCGTTCAATGGGGAGGCCTACGGCTCGGTGATGTACCAGAACGAGAACCTGTCGGTCCGCGTGTCCGATGAGTTCATGCAGGCCGCGCTCGACGGACGTGAGTGGTGGACCCGCTCCACCACCACCGGCAAGCCGCTGGAGAAAAAGGACGCGAGCAAACTGCTGGACCTGATTGCCGAGGGGACCTGGGTCTGTGGGGATCCGGGCCTGCAGTATGACGGAGCCATTCAAAAGTGGCACACCTGCAAGGGCACCGAGCCCATCCACTCCACCAATCCCTGCTCGGAGTATGTCTTCCTCAACAACACGGCCTGCAACCTGGCCTCGCTGAACCTGATGAAGTTTAAGAAGGCGGACGGCACCTTCGACGTCGCCCGGTTCAAGGCGGCGGTGCGCATCTATATCACCGCCCAGGAGATCCTGGTGGACAACGCCAGCTATCCGACCAGCCAGATCGCGGAGAACTCCCACATCTTCCGCACGCTCGGCCTGGGCTTCGCCAACCTGGGATCGCTCTGCATGAGCTACGGACTGGCCTACGACTCCGACGAGGGGCGCGCCCTGGCCGGCGCGATCACGGCCATCATGACCGGGCACGCCTACGAGCAGAGCGCGGAGGTTTCCCGCATTCTCGGACCGTTTGACGGCTATAAGGACTCCAGCTGTGCCGGCGTCGCCAAGCCGGCACAGGCCGACAACGTGAAGAGCACTCTGGGCGTCATCCAACTGCACCGTGCCGCCGTCGAGCACATCCAGCCCAGCAACGATTTCGCCTTCCTCAAGGACGAGGCCCGCCGCACGTGGGACAGCGCCCTCGCCAAGGGACGCCAGCACGGCTACCGCAACGCCCAGGTCACGGTCCTGGCGCCGACCGGGACCATCGCTTTCCTGATGGACTGCGACACGACCGGAGTGGAACCCGACATCGCCCTGGTGAAGTACAAGCTGCTGGCCGGCGGCGGCATGCTGAAGATCGTGAACCGGACCGTGCCTGAGGCGCTTCGTCGTCTGGGCTACACGCCGGCCCAGGTGAGCGCGATCGAGCAGCACATTGCCACGCATGACACCATTGAGGATGTCACGGGCGAGGACGGCGCGGTGATCGCCAGCGGACTCAGGCCCGAGCATCTCTCGGTGTTCGACTGCGCCTTCAAGCCCCACAAGGGCAAGCGCAGCATCCACTACAAGGCCCATCTGAGCATGATGGCCGCCGCCCAGCCGTTCATCTCCGGAGCCATCTCCAAGACGGTGAACATGCCGAACGACGCGACCGCCGCCGAGATCCGCAATGCCTATGTGGACGCCTGGAAACTGGGCCTGAAGTGCGTGGCGATTTATCGGGATGGCTCGAAGCGCAGCCAGCCGCTCAACACCAAGAAGACCAATGAGGGGGGCGACAAGACCGAGGCCACCTCGGGAGCCGCCGTGCAGACGCTGGAGGAGCGGTTGACCGAGCTGCAGGCCGAGTTGGTGCGACTCAAGGAACAGGCGTCCCAGGCGCAGCGGCGCCGTCTGCCCGACACCCGCATGGCGGTGAACCACAAGTTCTCCATCGCCGGACACGAGGGCTACCTCACGGTGGGTCTCTTCGACAACACCCAGCCCGGCGAGCTGTTTGTCACCATGGCCAAGGAAGGCAGCACCATCGGCGGCCTGATGGACACCATCGGCGCGCTCACCTCCATGGCCCTCCAGTACGGCGTGCCGCTGGAATCGCTGGTCAAGAAGTTCGCCCACCAGCGCTTCGAGCCCAGTGGATTCACCGGCAATCCGGACATCCGCAACGCGTCCTCGATCATCGACTACGTGTTCCGCTGGATGGCCTGCCAGTTCGTTCCCGGATACCGCGAGGCGACGTCACCCTCCGGCGCCCAGGCCGAACTGCCGATGCCCGGGCTTCTGGAGGAGCTCAAAAAAAAAGTGAACCGTCCGGTGCCGGATCTGCCGATCGCCGATGAGGCCAACACCGACATTCTGGTGAAGGCCACCGTTCAGTCATCCCCGGTTGCTTCCGTGTCCGTCGTCGCGGCGCCGGCGCCCCAGGTGGCCACGGCACGGACGGTGACCAGCACCTTCCAAAACCAGGGAGATGCGCCGTCGTGTCCGGTCTGCGGACACATCGCGGTCCGCAACGGCGCCTGTTACAAGTGTCTGAACTGCGGTGAGAGCCTGGGCTGCTCCTGATCGCTTTTGGTTGGGTTCTCGTTTCGCGCACGGCCGGGTCAGGGGACCCGGCCGTTTTTTTGGGCTGCCGCGGATTGATCCGGCGCGATATGGATCTTGCGATGAGTGCGCGGAGTTTATCAGACAGGGGGTTCCGCGGACTGCTTACGGTGGTCCTGGTCGTCATCGCGGTGACCGTGACGGCGGTTCTTTGCCTCGTCGGGATGTTCCTTTTGCTGACAACTCCCGCGCGACGCCTGAGGCGTGCGGCAACTCCGGCAGTGGCGGTGACCAATCTGCCTACGTTCCTGGCCTGGCAATCCAAGCCAAAGGCCGCGTTCCGGGTGGAGCAGGAGGGCGTCACGTATGTAATTCTGACAGGACCGTCGGGACAGTTCGGCGGGGACGATGCGGCTTACGCTTTCGATCAGGCCGGGCGTCTGGTGGGATGGACTCCGGACCTTCAGGACTATCTCCCAGGTCCGATTGGAAGTGGCCGACGTCATTGGGAAACGCTCAGTCTCGCGGCCGCGCTGACCAACATCGTTCTCTCGCGTTGATTTCTCTTTCAGGAGAGGGGCAAAGGCGTGCTCTTGGAATCGCAGTTCAGAGATCCCACTCGCCAGTATTCTGACAATTGGGTAGTCCCTAGCCCGCTCCGGAAAGAATTCATTCCCCTCGTCGTCGCGGCGGGAACTTTTCGCCGGGCGACAACGGGAAACCCAACCGCGCCATCCCTTCAACCCCGCTCCATGCAATACGTTCTCATCGCCTTTGCCGTGGTCCTCACGCTGATCCTGCTCACCGGGTTCACGCTGATGTGCATCCGCAAGATCCACCCCGGCAAGGCCGGCATCAGCGTCGGCCTCGGCGGCCTGCGGGTGGCTTTCGACTACATGCTCCGCATGCCCGTCGTTCAGAGCTTCGAAGAGATGGATATCTCCGTGAAAAAGCTGGAGATCCACCGCAAGGGCAAGGATGGCCTGGTCTGCAAGGACAACATCCGCGCCGACATCTCCGTCGCCTTCTACATCCGGGTGGAAGCCACCGAGGAAAGCGTGAAGAAGGTTTCCCAGATGCTGGGAGTCGAGCGCGTGTCTGACATGACCCAGTTGCGCGAGCTGTTCGAGGCGAAGTTCTCTGAGGCGCTGAAGACGGCCGGCAAGCAGATGGAGTTCCACGAACTGTTCACCGAGCGCATCAAGTTCCGGGAGCAGATCCAGTCCACCATCGGCAAGGATCTCGATGGGTTCTTCCTGCAGGACGTGGCGATCGACTATCTGGAGCAGACGCCGCTGGACCAGCATGACCCGAGCAACGTGCTGGATTCCGAAGGCATCAAGAAGATCACCGAAATCACCCAGCGCGAGCGGGTCATCGCCAACGAGTTCTCCCAGCGCGCGCAGGTGCAGGTGGAGAAGGAGAACGCCGACGCCGATATCGCCAAACGCGAGCAGAAACGGCGCAATGAGGAGGATACCGCCCGCCAGACCCGGGCGGTGAACGAAGTGAAGGCCAACGAGGAGGCGGAGGCCCGGAAGGTCATCGAGGCTCGGCGGATGGAGGTCGAGGCGCGGCGTCTGGAGACGGATGAGTCCATCCGCTTGCGGACCGAGGACATGAATCGCGCCGTGCAGGAGCGGGAGTACACCGTCCGCAAGGAGAAGCAGCGTCTGGAGCAGGAGGCGGTCCAGGAAGGCGAGGAAGCCCGGGTGCGCCGCGAGCGGACGGTGTCGCTGGCCGAGATGGACAAGGAGGTGAAGGTGAACGAGGCGGCGGTCGAGGTGGAGCGCAAGCGGGCCACCGTGGTGGCGGAGCAAAAGGCGGTCACGCAGCAGGAGGAGGAAAAGCGGAACATTGAGGCGCGCATGACCGCGGAGCGCGTCCGTGAGGTGACGCTCATTGAGGCGGAGATGAACGCCAAGAAGGACCAGACCGAGAAGGTGGTGGCGTCCGAGGCGCAGAAGGAGGTCCAGCGCAATCTCGCCGAGGCCGACAAGATCCGCATCATCACCGCCGCCGAGGCAGGGCGCGAAGCTGCCCTGCGTGATGCGGAGCGCCTTCAGACCACCGCCGACGCCGAGGCCAAGGTTGCCGACAAGCGTCGCCATGCCGCTGAACAGGAAGCCGAGGGCACGGCGGCCCGCGAGGCCGCCAAGGGTTTGGCGGAGGCCAAGGTCACCATCGCCAAGGCCAACGCCCGCAAGGCGGATGCGTCGGCGATCCGGGAAGTCGGCCTCGCCGAGGCCGAGGTCACCAAGGCCAAGGGAACCGTCCAGGCGGAGAACACCGAGACCCAGGCCGAGGCCGAGGCTGCCGGAACCAAAGAGAAGGAACTGGCTGTCGCCATCGGCATCGAGGCGCGGGGAACGGCGGAGGCCAAGTCGATTCACCAGAAGGCGGAGGCGATGAAGCTGCTGCACCAGGCCGGACAGCAGCACGAGGAGTTCAAGCTCCGGCTGCACAAGGAGCGCGACGTCGAACTCGCGGCGATCCACGTCCAGCGGGATGTGGCGCAGGCCAACGCCCAGGTCGTCTCCGAGGCGCTCAAGACCGCCAAGATCGACATCGTCGGTGGCGAGAACGACTTCTTCGAGAAGGTTGTCCGCTCCATCGGTACCGGGAAGTCCGTGGACCGCATGGTGCAAAACAGCGCCACGCTCAGCGACATCAAGTCCACCTTCTTCAACGGCGATCCCGAGCACTTCAAGACTCAGCTTCGCCAGTGGGTCGGTGACTTTGGCATCCGGACCGAGGATCTGAAGAACCTCACGGTGTCCGCCCTGCTCGCCAAGCTCATCGCCTCCACCGGAGACTCCAGCGTTCAGTCGGTCATGAAGTCCGCACTGGCGCTGGCCCGGGAGAAGGGGTTGGGCGACGTGGCCGCGACCAAGGCATTGGCGGAGGGTTGAGGCGGCGGGTCATTGAAGTCCCCCCATGGCTGAATCCCCTCCAGCAGTGCCGCCCGCGACGGCTTCTGTCCCGACCGAGCTGTCCGGGGCCGCGTATGAAATCCTCCGCCAGCGGTTGGCGGCAAATGCGGCGACCCTGCGGGAGCGGATGGCGAAGCTGGATGCGCACCGGCAGGAGGTCTTCGGACGCGTCGAATCGAAACTGCTTCAGGCCGACCGCATCACCACCGCCCACAACTGCATTCCACGGGACATGGTGGAGCTGGGCAGCGGACGTTTCCTCTTCGGATTCAACGTGCAGTTTGGTCTGAAGAAGGAGATCGAGCTTTCCGATGTCTTTGCCGCCTTTGCGCGCGACGAGCAGGCGGGGAGCTTCCGGGAGGCGCCGCTGGACGCCCTCGCCGACCGCCGCTTCCTCACCGACTTCAAGCGCCTATACAACGTGTATGAGCGCACCACCTTCTCGAAGTTCTCCCTCATTGAGGGGCAGCTCTTCATGGTGTTTCGCACCGGTGCCGCCGCCGGGGACATCGCGGTGTTCAAGTGGGCCTACAACGGCGGCACCCTGGTCTATGTGGATGGGCGGGCGGAGGCGGAGTTCCGCCGGATCGGCTTCCCGGCCCCCTTTGAGTTCTCCTGGAGGACGCCCGATCGCGAATCGTTTCGCTATGGCGATCATCCGCACGTCGCGATTGAGGACCGGATGTTTGTGGAGTGCGTGGGCGGGGACCTCACCATCAAGGTCGAGGACAACACGGCCAGCGGGGAGGGCATTTACTCCGAGCCCGTGGTGGACCGGCATCAGAAGGTGGACGATGCGGAGATCGCCTACGCGACGGTGGGACACCTCATCCTGCTGAGGATCCGTCCCTACAAGGAGACCGCACCACGGTTCTTCATCTACAACGCCAAGCTCCAGGCAGTCGTCCGCGTGGATTCCCTGGGACAGAGTTGTGCGCTCCTGCCGGAGGATCACGGTCTGATCTTTCCCGACGGCTACTATCTGGCGACCGGGGAGCTGAAGGTCTTTGAGAACCGCGAGGAGTCGCAGGTGCTGGAGCGCGTCATCCATGCGCCCAATGGTGAGGATTCGCTCTACGTGTTTTTTGGGCGGGAGGCGGGCGTTTATTCCCTGCTCCCCTACCGGCTGATTGAGCAACGGGTGGAGGAGCGGATCGTCTGTCATGGTTTCTCCCTGTTCCCCAACGGACACTTAGTCCTTTTCCGCGGGGACGAGGCGCCGCAAAAACACCATCAGATTCAGCTGCGTCAGACCCCGTTTTATCAGTTGGGGCACGAGCCTGTGGGCCGGAAGGACGCCTTCCTCTACCAGGTGGGCAACAAGGATGTCGTCCGCTGCCTCGCCGAGGCCAACGAAGTGCTGACCCTGGCGTCGCGAAACACGCCGTACGCCGAGCTCTACACCGATCTCGTCCGCCGCTGCACGACGCTGCTGGACGCGTATTCCTGGCTGGGGACGGCGGATGGTTTCGGACTGGACGAGGCGCTGCGTCAGCTCCGCACCTGTGCCGACCAGGCCGTCGATGAGTTTGCCAAGGTCCGGCGGCTGCAACAGGAGGCGGTCCTGCAGGTGACGGCGATACGGAAGCGGTGTGACGAGCGCTTCCAGGCGGTGCGGCGGGCCGGGTTTGCCTCGCTGGAGGATTTTGTTCACAACCTCGCGGCTCTGCGCCAACTCCGCGGCGAGTTGATCACGCTCCGCGAGGTGCGGTACATCGACCTGGGGGCCTTGGATTCCCTGGAGAAGTCGGTGGCGGCGCAGCTGGCGGAACTCTCCGGAGCCTGCGTCAAGTTCCTGCTCAAGCCCGAGTCGCTGGAGCCCTACCGGAAGCAGGCGGCGGCGCACCTGGGCTCGGTGGAAAAGGTGTCCACGGCGGCGGCGGGCCGGAAGCTGGAGCTGGCGCTCTCCTCAGCGGGTGGTGAACTCGAGATGCTCATTGAGATCGTCAATGGCCTGCGGATCGAGGATGCGACCGAGACCACCCGCATTCTGGACGGCATCACCTCCGTCTACTCGACGCTGAACCAGGCGAAGGGCGCGCTGAAAAAGCATCTTCAGGCGCTGGTCGCGACCGAGGGCGCGGCGCAGTTCGGGGCGCAGGTGAAGCTGCTCGCACAGGCGGCATCGAGTTACCTGGATCTTTGCGACACTCCCGCCCGATGCGACGAGTACCTGAACCGGCTCACCGTCCAATTGGAGGAACTGGAGGGGGCCTTCGCCGGGTTTGACGAGTACACGGTCCAACTCGCCGACCGGCGGGCTGAGTTCTCCGAGGCGTTTGAGCAGCGCCGCATTGCCCTGGTCGAGCAGCGTAACAAGCGGACCGGCGCTCTGATGACCGCGTCGGAGCGGATCCTCAAGGTTGTCCAGAACCGCCTGGCGACGTTCCAGACGCTGGACGAGATCAACGCCTACATGGCGTCCGACGGGATGCCTGCCAAGGTCCGGGAGACGCTGGCGCAGTTGGTGGAGCTGGGGGACTCCGTCAAAGCGGACGATCTTCAGGGACGCCTCAAGTCCACCCATCAGGAGGCCGTTCGGCAGTTGAAGGACCGCCAGGACCTCTTTGTGGATGGCGGAGCGGTCATCCAGCTCGGGAAGCACCGGTTCAACGTCAACACCCAGCCGCTGGATCTCACCGTGGTGCTCCGGGAGGGGCAGCCCCACTTTCATCTCACGGGGACCCGGTATTTTGATCCGGTCACCGATGAGGCCTACCTGGCGACGCGGGCAGTTTGGGATCAGGAGGTGGTGTCGGAGAATTCTGAAGTGTACCGGGCCGAGTATCTCGCCTGGCGGATGCTCCAGGATCTGGAGGCCGGTCGCGGGGCGGGATCGCCGGCGCAGTTTCTGGCGCTGGGCGAGGAGCAGCGCCTGGCCGCCGTGCACGAGTTTATGGGGGCGCACTACCAGGACGGATACGTCCGGGGACTGCACGACCTCGACGGCCTCCGCATCCTGTCCGTCCTGGTGGAGACTCACCTCGCCCTGAAGCGGGCGCGCTATCATCCCGCCGCCCGCGCCTGTGCGATGGTGTTTTGGACGCGGTTCTGTCCGGACGATACCCGCCGGCTCTGGACCGCGAAGTTGAAGGCCTTTGGGGAGCGCAACCGGCTCTTCCCGGGCGATCCGGTCCAGAAGGGCTACATCGCTGGCCTCCAGACGCTGATCGCGTCCCTGCTGGCGAAGGAATCACTCTATCCGGACGCCCTGTCCGGCGAAGCCGCCGCCTATCTTTTTGAGGAGTTGGGCGATGGCGACACGTTCACCGTAACTCGGGAAGCGGAGCATCTGGCCACGGCGTTTCACCAGCACCTGGTGTCGAAGGGGCATGACGACACCTTTGCCTCCGCGCGCGAATCGCTGGCCGGCCATCCGTCGAGCGAACTGGAGTTGGTGCGCGACTGGGTGCGGGGATTACTGCTCGCGCAGCCGGACGCTGCCGGTCACGTGGAGGAGATTTCGGCGATTGTCTTCGGCGCAGACGCACTGCAGCGCTCACCGGTGCGGGGAGAAACCCGCCAGACACTGGAAGGCATGCGCGGTGCCCATCCGCGGATGGAGTCGAGCCGTTACCGCTTCGACTATCTCGATTTCACGGCGCGGCTGCGTCGCTTCGACGCGGAGTCCGTGCCGCGCTTCGAGGCGTATCACCGGCTGAAGGGCGCGCTGTTGGAACGCGAGCGCCGGGGACTGCGGCTGGAGGAGTTTCGTCCGAAGGTGCTCACCTCGTTTGTCCGCAACGCGCTCGTCGACCGGGTTTATCTCCCGATGGTGGGCGACAATCTCGCCAAGCAAATTGGGGCGGCGGGTGCGGCGCGACGGACGGATCTGATGGGGCTGCTGCTGCTGATTTCTCCGCCGGGCTACGGCAAGACGACCCTGCTGGAGTACGTCGCCAGCCGTCTGGGCATTGTCTTCATCAAGATCAATGGCCCGGCCCTCGGACATGCCGTCACCTCCCTGGATCCCGAGGAGGCGCCCAATGCCGCGGCGCGCGAGGAGGTCCGCAAGCTCAACCTCGCGCTGGAGATGGGTGACAATGCGATGATCTGTGTGGACGACATCCAGCACTGCAACGCGGAGTTCCTGCAGAAGTTCATCTCGCTGTGCGACGGACAGCGGCGCATTGAGGGGGTCTGGCGCGGACAGCCACGGACCTACGATCTGCGCGGACGCAAGGTGGTGGTGGTGATGGCGGGCAATCCCTACACCGAGAGCGGAACCAAGTTCCGGATTCCGGACATGCTGGCCAACCGCGCCGACACCTACAATCTGGGCGATATCATTGGGGGCAATGCCGAGGCATTCCGGGCCAGCTATCTGGAGAATGCGGTGACCTCGAATGCCGTGCTTTCCCCCCTCACCGGCCGCAGTCAGGCCGACATCCGCACCTTCATCCGGATGGCGGAGACCGGGGAGCGTACCGCCGAGGGACTGGAGGGTGCGTACTCGGCGCAGGAGATGGATGAGATCCTGTCGGTCCTGCGCAAACTGGTGGTGATCCGCGACGTGATCATGCGGGTGAACGCGGAGTACATCGCCTCCGCGGCCCAGGCCGACGAGTTCCGCACCGAGCCGCCCTTCCGACTCCAGGGATCCTACCGCAACATGAACCGCCTGGCGGAGAAGGTCGTGGCCCTGATGAATGACGACGAGGTCCGCGACCTCATTGTCCACCATTACCGGGGCGAGTCCCAGACCCTGACGACTGGTGCCGAGGCGAATCTGTTGAAGTTCCGCGAATTGGTCGGGGCACTGGCGCCCGAGGACCTGGTGCGATGGGCTGAGATTCGGAAGACCTTCCAGCGAAACCAGTACACGCGAGGTGCGGACACCGGGGATCCGGTGGGACGGGTGGTGTCTCAGTTGGCGGCCTTTCAGGGCGGATTGGAATCGATCCAATCCACCCTGGCCGCCCAGCTTTCGCGGACGCCAGCGCCCCTGGTTCTGGACCTTCCTGCCGTCGGTCAGGGTTTGGATTCCCTGCGGGCTACGCTGGAGGCACACCTGGGCCGGGCGATGGCCGCGGCACCGGCAGTGGTGGAACCCTCGACGCCGATCGGAATCCAGATCGGTGACGGTTTGCGGGCGTTGGGTGAGAGCCTGCGCCAGATGGCTCCGGCGGCGTCCGGTCCACCGGTGACGGTCCGTATGGACAGCCTGTCCCACGAGTTGGAGATGATTCACAGTACCCTGGCCACGCTGAAGGATCTGGCGTCCCAGCAGCGGGACCATCTGCGCACCGCGCAGGAGCTCCTGGCCATCCGTGCCAAGCAGGGAACGGTGGAGCTGGAAGTCACGCAGGAGATGCTGGCCAACGAACGAGCCTTCATGGACCGGTTTCACGAGGTGCTGGACCAGGTCCAAAAGCCGCCTTCCTGAATTTTCATTCCCGAACCACGACCCACCATGTCCGAACCCTCCTCACCGTTGCAGCGCGCGAAAGAGAAGGCACTGCAACTCAAGCGGGCCGTGGATGCCGCCCCCGCCCGGGCCGCGCAGTTGCGCGATGCCGTCGCGGTCACCACAGGACAGTTACGGCAACTGCGTACGGATGTGGAATCCACGGTGGCGGCGCTCCGGGCCGACTCCGAAGGGTCCCTCGCCGAGACGCTGGTGGAATTGGACGGGAGCATCGATTTGCTGGCGCGGGCGGGTTATGAACTGACCGGAGTGGACATGGAGCAGGGACCGGCGGCCCGGGTCATTGTGCACCTGGAGCAATTGACCACCGCGCGGACTGAGCCCCTGGAGTCGCTGCGGGCTGAATGTGCGGGTCAGCGCCTGACGGACGCGATTCTCGGCGCGTTGATCCGGGCGGAGGAGATGGAGGAGGGCATTCATCTGTCGGACCTCGCCTTCCACGGGCTGATTGTGCATGTCGGACCGATCCCCACGGTGCGCCTCTGCTGGAGGCGGCCAGGGGAGCGGATGGCAACGCCTCCGGCGCGGGCTGAATCCC
>JBDKKE010000141.1:0-6283 GCA_039796255.1 Verrucomicrobiota bacterium
AGTCTGGAGTCGCCCCGCCGGCGACACCTCGATGCCACTGGCTGAATTCCTCCAACGTCTGTCGGTAATTACGAACCGTGTAGTCGGAGGCGACCCGCACCGCCCCTAAATCGGCCAAAAAGCCGGATGCCAAGGGATCCAATGGAGGTGTCTCCGCCACGCTGCGAGGCTAGGTTCGTTTCCCAGATTTCGAAACGCCAAAAAGACACCCACGCAGGCCCGGTCCCCTCACCCGGCGTCTGTAGCGTCTGTAGGAAACAGGGGAGCGCCGGGTCGGGAGACCCGGCCTACAGGGTGACGTCGTGAGCTGGGCGGTGCGCACGCAGGCCCGGTGCCCTCACCGGGCGCTCTGCGTCGAGGGGATCACCGTGCGGGGGTGAGTCCGAGAGGGGAGGCGGACCACCCACCAGCAGTGTGGGGCGCCACCCCGGGTCGCCAAGATCCCGTGGCGCCAACAAACCGCGGTCTCGTCGACACAGGCATGGAAACCTGCCCCCCCTAATTTTCTTGGTCGTCTTGGCACGGCTTGAGACCGACTCCGTCCAGAGATCAACAACCCTAAAAAACTGCTTTGTACCCTCCAGAGATTCGAAAGCTACCTAATCCGGAACATTTTTTGTTGAGAGGAACCGGATGGCGTTGCGGATTCTTTTGCAAGGACGAGGCGCGGTCCATCCTGAGGCTCGTGCTAGAGGCCAGCAACCAGCGAATAACCGCGCTCTTGCAAAGGAAGCCGCACCCAGCACGACCGATCCAATTGCATCGTTCCGGCTAAGCCAACGAATCCGCAATGGATCCGCTCAAAAATAACATTGATTATTTTAATAATCTGTAACGACACCTTTGAATTATCTCAATAAAATCAAACCTCCCTACCATCGGACATAAAAAATTAGATTATCGCCATTAATGGGGCAGTTTCACTGGTAATCGGGTAAAACAGCCCCTGAGGTCCGATCTGCTCATCCGACAGCGGCAGAACCGCCGTTTTGATCCTTCCAAAGGCGCGCTTTTTAGTCATAACAAATCAAAATTTAACCAGATTAACCATCGCAAGCGAGGTCTTGATTAGGCAACAACCCTCCGACCTAGCGAGCGATGATTTTCCCATGAGACCGAATGCCGCATCATCCCTCGAAGCCTTTCCGTTGCGCTCCACGCCTCTGGACCAGGCCATCCTAATCCTAGCCAAGGTTCTGGCAGGATGGTGCTTGGCGGGTCTGGCCGCAGCCGGCCCGCTCCTCGGGTCCGAGACCGCCCGGGCCAAGCCCTCCGGCACGGGATCGATCCGCCTGGAGTCGGGACAGGGAAACCTGCCGGAGGTCGGCGTCTCCGTATCGTCGTCGTCGGTCAACGCGGACGCCGGCCAACCGGCTGTTCTTTGTGGCCTTCGCCAGCGGGAACAACGGCGGCTCGGGTATCGGAACGAGGGAACTTTGTCGGACCGATGGCCTCGTCAACGACCGGACGGGCATCTGGCAACTAGATTCAGCCACTCCGGCCGCGGACGCGATCTCCCTGATGCTTCCGAGCACGGACCCCACGACCCTTCTGCCCAGGCTGGGCGATTCGGCGATTCGAACTTCCTGATTGAACATGCCAAACCGATGGAGCGGCCGACCCTCATTGATCCTGCACCCATGAAACCCCAACGACCCGCCCCGAACGGTTACGATCCACGGGGAATCGCCAAAACTCCATGACTCCCAACGCGAATGTCCGCAGGGTGCTGGCCTTGGCTGGGGCCGCGGTGATGCTGCTGTCTCCGGCATCGGCCGCAGACAGCGTCGAAGCATCCAAAACGGGCACAGCCCGGATCACTGGGATAGTACCGGTGCTGCGCAAGAAAATCCCTTCCGCGATCAAGGACTACGGGCCACCACCGGCCTTCAAGGTCGACAAGCCTGAGCCTCCGAGGAGCGCCGTGTGGGTGGGCTCCGGTGCGGCCCCGACCAACCCGGCGACAACCACCCCGCTCCGAATCCAGCAAAACGGCTACCAGTTCCGTCCAGCCCTTGCCGTGGTGAGGTCGGGGACACCCGTGGTGTTCCCCAATGAGGACCAACTCTACCACAGCGTCTTCAGCAAGTCGCCGCCCCGCCGGTTCGACCTCGGGCGCTTCCGCAAGGGCGAGGAACCCACCGCCGTGGTGATGGACTCGCCCGGCCTAGTGCAACTCTTCTGCGAGGTACACGAGCACATGCGGGCCAACCTGGTAGTAGTCGACACGCCATGGTTCGCGGTCACGGATACAGAGGGACGATTCAGCATCGAGGGCATCGTCCCGGGCCGGCATGTCGTGAGCATCTGGCTCTCACCGAAGCAGACCGTGACCCAAGAGGTGAACCTCGCGCCTGGCCAGACGCTCGAGGTGAACTGGTCGAACCTCGCGCAGGAGCCCACGAAGTGACCTTTGCGAGCCGGATCTCAATCGCGATCTGCGGCGCCGTCCTGTTGGAGATGGCCGTGGTGATGGGGGCCAGCGGGACCCGGATCCGACAGGCTTACCTCGATGCACTGCGCGGGTCCCTCGAGGCGCGGATCGATGCGGTGGCTCAGTCCCAGTTGGAGGCTTCCGCACGGGCCTTGGCGGAAACCGAACGGCTCGTGCGCTCACCGCGGCTGATCGCCACGGTGCTCTCCGGCGACCGCGAAGACCTGCTCCAGACCGCGGCCGACGAGTTACGGACGGCGCTCGAGCAGGCGGGCGAAGGGGCCGGCTTCGTGTTCGTCTCGGACGACGCCGAACTGGCCCGTTCTCACGGAATCACCCCGGCGGCCGGCCATGCCGCAGCGGCGATCGCGCGGTCCGTGATACGCTCGGGCGACACCTCCCGCGTGGTGCGTACGGCAGCCGGAGGTCGCCCCGTGGAAATCCTCGCCGCGGCCATTGTGGACCGTTCTGAGGACACCGTCGTGGGGGCGCTTGCCCTGGTGCGCCCCGTGCGGTTTCCGGAGCCCCTGAGGCTACCTGACGGGACGGCGCTGGAGGCAGGTCTGGCGATCGAAGGCGTCCTCCATGGCGGCTCACTGCCTCAGGCGGCCCGGGAGCGGGTGGCTGCAGGGATCACACGCGGGGATCCCGAAGTGAGAGTCGATGACCCCGAGTCGCCCAGCCTCGCCGTGCAGCGGCCGTTCAGCACGGGTGGCGGTGCCCTGGTGGTGATCGCCTCGCTCGGCCCCATGCGGACGGCCGAACGGCGACTCCTGGCCACGGGCGCCGGTGCCGCCACCCTCGCCCTTGGGGTCGGCGTGGCCTCGGCGGCACTACTGGGCCGGGGGCTCTCGCGGCCCGTGGCTGCGCTGTCGACCGCGGCCGAGCGCATCGCGGCCGGCGACTTCGCCGTTCGGGTGAACGGGGCGGGCCGGGACGAACTCTCCCAGTTAGGCGCCCGCTTCAACGCCATGGCCGAGGGACTCGCACAGCGCGAACGGTTCCGGCGCGTGCTTGACGCAGTGACCGACCCAGAAGTCGCCGCGGAACTGGTGGCCGGCCGACTGGACCTCGGCGGATCCGAGCAGGAGGTGGGCGTGCTCTTCTGCGACATCCGGGGCTTCACCTCACTCACCGAGGGCAAAGAACCCCGCGACGTGATCGCCCTGCTCAACGAGCACATGACGCTGCTGACCGACGTTGCTTACGCGCACGGGGGAACGGTCGACAAGTTCGTCGGCGACCTGATCATGGTAACTTTCGGCGCGCCGAGGACCGGCATCGACGACGCGGTTCGCATGGCCCGATGCGCCCTGGGGATGGTCGAGGCCCGTACGCGTGCCAACGAGGGCGCGGCCGAGCCTATCCGAATTGGCGTGGGCTGCGCCTACGGCAGGGTGGTCGCCGGCTGCATGGGCAGCGTGCGACGACTCGACTACACCGTGCTCGGCGAGCGGGTGAATCTCGCCTCACGCCTGTGCTCCAAAGCCCCAGCAATGCGGGTGTGGGTAGATTCCGACACCCGCGCCGCCGTCGGACATCACGCCCAATTTTCCAAACTTTCGCCCATCGAGGCCAAGGGATTCTCGAAGCCCGTCGAGGCCTTTGAACTTTCATCCCTGGAGGAAAACGCATGAAGAACCGCACCATCCGCGCGGCCACGGCCGCATCCGCAGGCCTGCTGGCCTTCATTCCACCCGCTTCGGGCGACCATCTCGACGATCTCGCCGACACCTTCCGCGAGTCGACCTTCTTCCAGTCGGAGAGCGGCGACCTGACCTTCGACACCGACCTCTACCTCACCAGCGACACGCTCATCACCAGCCGACCGGCACCCGGCATCTACAAGGCAGGCAGCGACGTTCTCGCCAGCCCGCGGGTCAGCGTCCTCGGGCAGGTGGACTACGGCGAGAAACTCACCCTGTTCGCCCTGGGCCGCGCCGACCGTGGGTTCGACGCCACCGACGGCGTAGCCAAGGCCCGGCCCGACGAATACTACCTGCGCCTCGACCCACTCGACGGACCGATGCGCTTCACGGTGGGCAAGTTCGGGACGGCCTACGGCCAGTGGGCGCGCCGATACCTCGAGTGGGACAACCCCATGGTCACCGCGCCGCTGGCCTACGAATGGGTCACCACCGCCGGCGACGGCCAGACGGCTCCCACGGTTGCGCCGCCCGTGGCGGGATTCCTCGCTCGTAAGGGTCGTGAAGCCGACCGGACTCGCTGGGCACCGATGGTCTGGGGTCCGTCCTATTGCAGCGGCTTCCGCATCGACGGAACGGTCTCGAGATTCGACTACGCCTTCGAGATCAAGAACAACGCGCTCAGCTCGCGCCCCACCGAATGGGACCTCTGGGACCGGGGGCTCAACGCCGCATCGCTGACCTACCAGGGCCGCCTGGGGTTCCGTCCCGTGACCGACTGGAACCTCGGGCTCAGCGCCAGCAGCGGATCCTACCTCACGGCCAAATCGCCGGGCCTCCCGTCGGGCACCCGTTGGTACGAACCCACGCAGGACGCCGTGGGCTGCGACCTATCCTGGGCGCACGGCCCGCTGGAGGTGTGGTCGGAGCTGCACTGGAACCGCTTCGAGATCCCTGGCCCGGTCGGTTCGGTGGCCATGATTTCCTATTTCATCGAGTCGAAGTGGAAGTTCGCCCCAGGATGGTGGCTCTCCGGACGCTGGAACCAGCAACTGCCCGAGCAGATCACCAATCCGGCCACGCGACTCTCGACGACCTGGGACAACAGCGTCTGGCGGATCGAGGCCTGTGTGGGCTGGCAGGTGAACCGCACGGCGAGCCTGAAGGCGTCTTACAGTTTCGCTGACCAGGCGGGCCCGATCTCACAGGGAAGGGATCTCGCGGCATTCCAGGTCATTCTCGGCTTCTAAAGCGGTAGTTGCACGCGACGAGGCGCGGCGGGGCCGAAGAGCCTCCGGGCGAGTTGGCAGTCGGGACAGATGAGCTCTGCCGAAGTCGGCGCCGGCCCCCTGCCCCGGCGTCCCGTTGGATCAAGAAGCCTCGCCGAGGCAATCCCGCGGCCATTTCCCACCCGGCGCGCCCAGTCGCAAGACCACTGTGCTAATTCCCGCCGGATCGCCCAGCCTCAGCGGGGGACGTTGGAAACTCGAAGCTCCCGGAAATAGGCCTGCAACGCGTCGAGCACCTGCGGCTCGAGATCCGTGAACGGCGGCATCTTCGAGGTCGGCTGCACCGACTTCGGTTTGACCACGTACTTCCGGAAGTAGTTGGTGTTCGCCGCCCAAGTCTTGATCAGTAGCCAGGGCCTTCCGGACAAAGTGCCCCCGAAGTCGGCGTGGCCGTGGCAACCGAAGCATTCGCGAATGGCGATCTCCT
Organism: Verrucomicrobiota bacterium; assembly: GCA_039796255.1. Taxonomy (GTDB): domain Bacteria; phylum Verrucomicrobiota; class Verrucomicrobiia; order Limisphaerales; family UBA9464; genus UBA9464. Next base: position 5,797 of record JBDKKE010000141.1, read on the forward strand.
GTCCCTGTCTGGCCAACTTCGAGGCGTCCCCCGCCAGGCGTATCCGGTCGAGCGTGGCCGCCGCCGTCCTAAATTCGATGCGCACCACGCTGTACGGAAAATGCAGGGGCTCAGGCCTCCCGAGGACCGTCTGGTTGGCTCGCGGGCTGAAGTCCGCGGCATTAATATAGTACGGCGCCATCTGGAGGCCGGTCAGCTTGCTGCGGCCCCAGGCCTCCGGGCCGGCACCGTCGATCTCGAGAATCAAGATCGAATGGAACGCCTCCAAATAATCGGCCGGGAACTCCTTCGAGTAGCCATCGCTGCAAACCGCGAAGAGCGTGTCAGCGCTGGATGCATCCAGACCTACGAGTGATCGAAGTTGCGGGAGCGGGATGCCCCGATACACGGCCGGTGCCTTGCGGGCTAGATCCATGGAATTGGTGACCACCGTCAGCGGCAGTTCCATCAAGCGCTCGCGCGGGATGAACCCATTGGTGCGACCACT
>JBDKKE010000142.1:0-2622 GCA_039796255.1 Verrucomicrobiota bacterium
CAGGACGCGGAGCGCCGAATGTCCGGCCACTGTGAGCTTGGATCCGTCGCGCAGTTCCAACTCGATCCAGGCATCGATCGACCGAGTCTCCAGGGTGTCGCCTGCGAGTAATTCGGCGCCAACCTGGAGCGCGTTCTCGACATTTCCACCCGCGCCAAAGAGCTGCGTAGCCCCCGTAATTTTGGAGACACGGGCGATCTCCAGGCGGCGCATTGGGAAGAATTGCAGGCTGGCGATCGCCAGCAGAGCGGTGAGCGCTGCGGCGGCGGCCATCCACTGCCATCGGCGAAACCGGACCGGCGTGACCCCCTGCGGGTCCCTGTCGGTGTGCCGCCAAAGTTCCTGCTTTCGCCCCTGCGCCGTACGTTCGATGTCGGCGACCAAGACCGCCTGTTCTGCCACCTCGCGTAGAAATGCACGCGCCGCAGGATCGCTGCGCAGCCAGTCGGCGACAGCCTGGCGCTCGTCCGGCGCTCCACGACCATCGATGTAGCGCAGCAAAAGTTCACTCCGGCAATCGTCTGGGTTCATGGAATTTGGCCTCCCGCAGTTTCGGGGTTGCCCAGTTTTCCATCGATGCAGGCCTTCAAGCTCCCATGCAGTCGGGAGATCCGCTTGTAGATCGCGTTCAGTCCGAGGCCCATTTTCTCGGCGACCTCTTCGCAACTGTGCCCGTCGTAGTAGCGCAGTCGGAGCAGTTCTCGAGCAGATTCGGGCACCGCGGCGAGGCAATCCTGCAACGCTTCCATTTTGGCGCCCAGCGGGTGTGCCTGAGTGGACTGCCACTCACGGTCGATCAAGTTGAGGATCTCGGGGTCAATCCCGAGGGACTCGCGCTGGTGCCGTCTCTGCCAGTCGATTCCCTCGCGGCGGGCAGTGACGAGCGCCCATGACATCAGCGACGCCTCATTCTCAAACAAAACCGGACGCGTCATCGCTTTGAGCGTGACGTTCTGGAAGATGTCCTCCGCCGCATGGGTGTCCCGAACGACGAGCCATGCGGCCGCCGAAAGCCGGGTCCTGGCTTTCATCAGGCTCTGCAGAATGTCCGGTTCAGATAGCATGGATCCGATGAACAACGGATGACGGGTCGTTATCCTGACAATGACCTGACGCGAGGCCGCCCGTCGGGCAAAGAACCACACTCATCCCAAAACGCCGGACCGGGGAGGGAATTCCTCTGGATGGGTCTTCCGTTGTAGCCAGGGGCGGTTCCGGATGCCGCTAAATTTCGCTTTCGATGAGGGACCTTCCGACGACACGCTCGCCTCATGAAGCCGAGCGTGGTGCAGTTGGATGAAATGCCCGCCCAGCCGTGTCCCTGCGGATCCGCCCGGCGTGGATTTGTGGACCTGCCCGGTGCGGTGGCGTCCCTGCATCTGGTGGAGATCCACGGGGAGGCCGCGCTGCATCATCACGACCGGACCACCGAGCTGTACCTGGTGCTGGAAGGCACTGGATATGTGGAACTGGACGGCGAGCGCATCCCGGTAAGGCCGGGCACCGCGATCTACATCCCCCCCGGAGTCCGTCACCGCGCCGTCGGAACGCTGCGACTCATCAACGTCCCCGTGCCGGCGTTTGATCCCCGCGACGAGTTTCTGGATTGATGCCGGCCCATGCGCCAAGGCGACGGACCGGTCGCGCCCCGGGCCGACCTCCGGAGAGAGGTGGGAATCTCTCCGGAGCTCGGGAACAATCGTCGGCTCAGGCGTTGTAGGTGCTGGAGCTCACCCGGCCACCGGTACCGGTCCAATTGGTGTGGAAGAATTCCCCGCGGGGACGGTCCACACGCTCGTAGGTATGGGCGCCGAAGTAGTCGCGCTGGGCCTGCAGCAGATTCGCGGGCAGGCGCGCCTGGCGGTAGCCGTCATAGAACGCCAGTGCGGTTCCAAAGGCGGGCACGGGGATGCCGCGTTTCACGGCGAGGGCCACCACGTTGCGCCATCCCTTCTGCGCCTTCTTGATCTCGCCGCGGAAATAGTCATCGAGCAGGAGGTTGGCGAGCTTGGGATTCCGGTCATAGGCCTCCTTGATCTTGCCAAGGAAGCGGGAGCGGATGATGCAGCCGCCGCGCCACATGAGCGCAATCCCGCCGTAGTTGAGGCTCCACCCGTTTTCCTGTCCCGCCGCCCGCATGAGCATGTAGCCCTGCGCGTAACTGACGATCTTGGAGGCGTAGAGGGCGTCGCGGATTTCGGTGATCAGGGCCTGCCGCTTGGCAGCGTTCTTTGCCTGAGCCATCGCGGGACGCGGTCCCTTGAGTTTGCGGGCGGCCTTCACGCGCTCCTCCTTCATCGCGCTCACGCAGCGGGCGAACACCGCCTCGGCAATGAGCGTGACCGGCTGGGCGAGGTTGGCGGAGTCAATGACCGTCCATTTGCCAGTGCCCTTCTGTCCGGCCGCATCCAGGATTTTGTCCACCAGCGGAGACCCATCCTCGTCCTTGTGCCCGAGGATCTGTCCAGTGATCTCGATGAGAAAGCTGTCCAGTTCCCCCTGGTTCCATTCCTTGAACACGGCGGCAATTTCGTCCGCAGACATTCCCAGCCCGTCGCGCATCAGGCTGTAGGCCTCGCCGATGAGCTGCATGTCCCCGTACTCAATGCCGTTGTGGACCAT
>JBDKKE010000143.1:0-8252 GCA_039796255.1 Verrucomicrobiota bacterium
GTCGGAGCCGGGGCGGGGATCAAAGCGGAGGCCGACTTCCGCAGTGCCATCGGGTTTCTCGGTAAGCGTGTCGATGTGGAGTCCTGGGATCCAACCCAGTTCGTTGAGTGCCGCGTCCCCACCCTGATTTTCGATGACCCCCGCCATCATCGCGACGCTGGCCGGGGTCAGTACCCGGAACAGTACGTTGGTGTCCCGGCTGCGCGCCGCAAAGAGGAAGGACTCCAGGGTGTCAGTCGGGGTGGCGAGGCCCAGGTAGCGGGCGGTGCGGGCATTGAGAAAGGCCGGGGTGCCGTCCGCGGCTGGCGCGGTGGCATTTGTGAGGGCGGCCCGCAGTCGATCCTGCGCGGCGCGAAGGCGGTCCAGATCGGGATGCTCCCGTCGGAGCTGCCCCACATCGCGCCGCAACTGAAGCAGTTCCCGCTGTTCCGCGTCCGTCAGGGGTGAGGAGGACGCTGGCGACAGCGGGGGCTGGGCGGTTGGCTCTGCGGAATGGGCTATCTCCCTGCCGTCGGCGTCACCCAGGTTATCTGACCGACGGTGCTGTATCAGAGTGGCTGCCAGCAGTCCGGTCAGCAGGATTCCACCCAGGATGGGAATGATCTGGTGGAGTTTCATTTCAGATAGAGTTTCCCGTCCCGGTTCTCGAGACGGGGGGTGAGATTGGTGCCGTCCCCCTGGCTCATGTGCGCGCTGCCATCGCTCAGGAGAAGGTTGCGGTGAATCGGGCAGCGGGCGGCCACGCAGGTCGGGTCGGTTTCTGATCCGCCGGGGGAAAGATAGTCGTAGGTGATCCGGGCCGCTTTGAATGTCGACCAGTCGGACGGTGGTGGCTGGCGGGTGTCGGCGGGGCACACAAGGGTTTTTGGGCTGCGCAGTTCGTCGGTCATGGAAAGCAGGTCCATGGGGAATGCGCCCTGGTGGGCGATTGCCCAGGTCCGGAGCGCGAGGCCGATGTTCTTCAGATTGTTGATGCACGCGATGGACCGGGCCCTGTCCCGGGCCTGGTCCATCGCAGCCAGTTGCTCCGGGTCGAGCCCGTACTGTGCGGCAATCTGGTCCTGCAGTTGGCGGGTCTCCGCGGCGATTTGTGCCGCCGCGGCGCTCGCGGCCCGGAGTTCCGCCCGCTCGGCGCGGAGACGGAGGATCTCGACTCGCCGGTCGTCTCCGGAGGCGCCGCTCTGGGTGGACACCGAATCGGATTCGGGGGTGGGGTTGGCCACCGGGGCGATCTGGACCGCCCGGACCGTTTCGAGCCGGGCGTGCTGTTCGCGTCGTTCGTCCTGCCGGGTGATCAGCGTCGCGGCACAGGCCACGATGCCGCCTCCGATGAGCAGTGTGGGCCACCAGCGCTGAAGCCATCCGCCGTCCGTCAGGCGCCGGCCAGGGGTTCCGGGTGCCGGACGCTGGCGCGCCTGGCTAGCGAGCCGTTCGTGGAGACCTGCCGGCGCGGGGGGCTGTGGCGCGGCGCGGAGAATGGATTCCAGTTCCGGAGGGGTCATGGCCGATGAGGACGATGGGGTTGCAGGCTGGGATTGGGGGCGGACCGGGGGGTGAGTCGGGCCTGGAGCTCGTCCAGGGCGGCGCGCAGGCGGTTCTTTACGGTGCTGGCGGAGGTGCCCATCGCCTCGGCGGTCTCCTGAAGGGTGAGGCCCTGGTAGTAGTGCAGGTGGATGGCGGTGCGCAGATCGGGATCCAGCCGGTCCACGGCGGCATAGGTCGCGTGGGCCAGATCGGCGGACGCCGCCAACTCCGCGGGGCCCGGTCCCGGGGCGGGACACGCCTCCCACCAGGCGTCCGTCTGCGGCTCTCCCCGGCGTTCGGCGCGCCGCCAGTCCAGATAGACGTGGTAGGCGATCCCGTGCATCCAGGAGGAAACGGACGAGCGGCCGGCGAAACGGTCCAGGGCGGTCCAGACGCGGGCAAAGGTGCGCTGGGTCAGGTCCTCGGCATCCGCGTCGTTGCCGGCGAGCCGGCGGAGAAACGCAAAGATGCGGGCGTGATATTCCGCAATCAGTTTTCCCGCGGCGGCTTTGTCACCGGCGAGGGCGGCGGCAACCAGGGGATCGGGCGGGGCTTCCATAGCTCACCCGGTGAGTCGTGGGAGACCCGCTGGGTGGACAAGGATATTTTCGGGAAAGTGGGGTCCAGGAGGAATGAACAACGAAGGCGCAAAGACGCGAAGGGGGAAGAAGATGGGGACTCGTAAAGGGGTATTAGATGGGGACTCGCGAAGCTCGTCCCTCCGGTGGGGTTACTTCCCCTTCATTCCCACGCTGCTGGAGCGTTTGGCGATTTTGCGGCTGGTGGTGACCTTGGTGACGGTGCCGGTCTTGAGATACTTCGACTTCACGGTGTCGAGGATCGCGTCGCGGTGGTCGTAGAGGCGCTTGAGTTTGCGCGGCTTTACCCGGCTGAGCACGTAGGCGCTGATCATCGGCAGGGCAATGGTGCTGTCGGTGTAGCATACCACCGAGTCGGGCAGCTTGTCGGGATCCACCTTGCCCCAGCTCACCGCCTCGGCCGGCGTGGCGCCACTCAGGCCGCCGGTGTCCGGACGCGCGTCCGTGACCTGCAGGAAGTAGTCGTGCCCCTTCTCCTGAATGCCCATGACCTCCTGAATCTGCGGCTCGGTCTGGAGCATGAAGTTCTTCGGACTGCCGCCGCCGAGGATGAACACGCTGCTGGTGTGTTGGGTGGACTTGGCGTGGTACACGATGGCCGCGGTCTGGTTCACGTCGCGGTTCACGTCGGGCAGGAGTTGGGATCCGCGCATGGCCATCGCGGCCACGTTCATGCCGATGCTCGAGTCGCCGGGACTGCTGGTGAAGATGGGAATGCCGCACTCGTAGGCGGTGGCCAGGACGGAGCTGTCCTTCAATCCGAGCTTCTTCTGGCGGGCATGGACGTACTTGCCCAGCAGGTAGTGGAACTCGTCGGTGCCCATCGGACGCTGGAACTCGGGTCCCTGAATGACCTCACGTACGAAGGCGTCGGTGTCGAGCAGGACGTTGTAGTCAAACAGAACGTCATAAATGCGGATGACCCCCTCGGTGTGCAGTTCCACGTCGTCCATGAACGGCGACCCGCTGTGCAGGTGCATGTCCAGGCCGAAGTGGAGATCGTGATAGAGGTTGGCGCCGGTGGACACGATCCAGTCCACAAATCCGGCCTTCATCAGCGGAATGAGACAGCTCTTGCCGAGTCCGGCCGGAGTCAGCGCGCCGGTGAGGGACATTCCCACGAACCCTTCGTCGGGAAGCATCTTGCGGGCAAGCAACTGGCAGGCCTCGCGCAGACGACCCCCGTTGTAGGCGAGCATCACCTGATCGATCAGATCGGCGGCGGTGATGTTCTTGCCAACGCCGAGGGGGTTGAGGCGCGGGTAGCTGGCGAACTTGCGGGACAGCGGATGCTTGGACGGCGAACTCATGACGCCGCCCAGTGTTTGGAGGGGAGACACGGATTGCACGAATTTTCACGGAGGGGAGCCAATGGCTAATCGCCAATAGGCGATAGGCGATAGGCGATGGGCGATGGGCGATAGGCGATAGGCGATAGGCGATAGGCGATAGGCGATAGCTGTGGAAGGAAGAAGGAAGAAGGAAGAAGGCAGAATGCAGAATGACGGACCACGAACCACGAACCACGGACCACCAACCAATGACCAAACTCAACTCTCCCACCGGCTCCGGATTTGCGTTACAGTCCTTCCGAAATGTCTGAGCGGATCCTCCCTTTTTTGCAGCGCTGGGCGGTCACCACCTTTGCGGTGCTGGTGGCGGCGCAGGTGGTGCGGGGGATTCATTATGACACCACGGTCACGGTCCTGGTGGCGTCGCTGTTGCTGGGGTTCCTCAACGCCTTCGTTCGGCCGCTGCTGTTGCTGCTCTCGCTCCCGCTTCTGATTTTTACGCTGGGGCTGTTCGTTCAGGTGATCAACGCGCTGCTGCTGCTGTTTGTGGGCCAGTTGGTGAAGGGTTTCGTGGTGGATGGATTCTGGTCGGCGTTTTGGGCCAGCCTGGTGATCAGCCTGGTGTCCATGGTGACCAATCTGCTGGTGGGTCGGGGACCGCGGATTGAAGTGCGGCGGGGGGGCGGGCCCCCGGCGTCCACGCCCCGGCGGGATGATGACGATCCCCGCGGGGGTGGTCCGGTGATTGACGTCTGAGTCCGTCCATGGCCCGCGAATACACTCCCCGACCCCGGCATCCGGTACGGCGCCGCCGCGCGCGCTGGCCCTGGGTCGTGCTCCTGCTCCTGGTTCTGGCAGGTGGCGGCGGTTGGTACTGGTTTCAGGGCCGGCAACTGGACGTCTTTGGTCCCGGGCAAGCCCCGGTTTCTCCGCCGCCTGACCGGCGTGTTCCCCCGTCGATTTCGGAACAGCCGCGGGTGGTTCCCAAGGCCCCGATTCGCGTTGAACCGGTTCCGGTTCCGCCGCCGCTACCGCAGACGCCCCCGCCCGTGGTGACTCCCTCCCCGGCGCCCGTCCTGCCGCGCGGACCGACCAACAAGGTCGCGTCCGGACCGCGGGTGGCTCTGGACCCGACCCCCTTCGCGCCGCGTCTGGCGACCAACATGCTGGAGGCGCAGATTGCCCTGGAGCAGCTCGGTCTGGGATCGGGTTCCGTGGATGGAGTCGGAGGCGAGCAGACGGCGTCGGCTCTGAGGGCTTTCCAGTATCAGCATGGATTGGAGGAAACCGGACGCCGGGACCGCGACACCGAGCGCGCCCTGATGCTGACCCGCGCGCCGCTTCGGCGATTCGTGGTGCGGGAGGAGCATCTGGCCCGGCTGCACAAGGTGCCGGCCACCTGGTTGGAGAAGTCGGAATTGCCCCGGCTTGACTATGAATCACTGCTCGAACTGGTCGGTGAAAGCACCCATGCGCATCCCAGTCTGCTGCGCCGCCTGAATCCCGGGTTGGAGTGGAATGCGGTCCGGGCAGGCACCGAACTGATCGTGCCGGATGCCGAGTATCCCGCTCCGAAGCGAGCGTCACTGGTGCGGATCAGCCTGGCCGGACGTTACCTCCGGGCCTATGACGAGCGGGGCACCCTGCTGGCCCATTTTCCTGTGAGCATCGGCCGGGTGGCGGAGAAGCGTCCGGTAGGGGCGTTGTCGGTGGTGGTGTCGGTCAAGGATCCCAATTACACCTTCGATCCGGCGGTGTTTCCGGAATCTGCCGAGGGCCGGAAGTTGGGCCGCAAGCTCCTGATCCCACCCGGACCGAACAATCCGGTGGGTATGGCCTGGATCGGACTCAGCCGCCCCGGCTACGGCATCCACGGGACGCCCGGTCCCGAGCAGGTGGGCCGCACGGAAAGCCACGGCTGTTTCCGCCTCGCCAATTGGAATGCGGAACAATTGCGCCGCATGATCTCGGTGGGAACCCCGGTGCGGGTGGAGCGGTAGGGGGGGGCGCCAAGGGCGCATTGCCAATAGGCGATAGGCAATAGGCAACATTCTTGTCACCCATCGCCCATCGCCCATCGCCTATCGCCTATCGCCTATCGCCTATCGCCTATTGGCTATTGGCTATTGGCGATGGCCGCAGGCCTCAGCACTCGCAGAGTGCGTGGCCGAAGGGTGATGGTGGCGGGAAGGGTGCCCACGATGTCGCCGTCGAGTTGGAGGGGGACCGGGGTTGGGGCGCTGAGGTGCAGTTCCCGGGCGCGCAGGAGGATGGCGTCGGGAGACGTGGCCAGGCGATTGACCAGGAGACGGAGAAAGACACGGAGGGCGCAGGGCCAGTTCACCCGCGGGAAGAGGGTGGCGTCGAACTCGCCATCGTCGAGGCGTGCGTCGGGGAAGACCGGAAATCGTCCTCCGTAGAAGCGTCCATTGCCGATCTCGGCCAGTTCCACCGTGTGGCGCCGTCCATCCACGGCGACCTCAATGGCCGGGTGCGGACGCTGCATTGCCCGGATGCCGGCCCAGACATAGGCCAGTGGCCCCACCTTTTTCTTCAAATTCCAATCCACGAGTTCGATGGCGCTGGAGTCGAGTCCGGCACCGGCCATCAGAATGAAGTGCCGACGGACCCGCGTGCCGTCTGGCCCGGAGAATTCGGCGCAGGGCAGGTCCATCAGCAGTTCCTTTCCCGCCTGGATCACTTTCCATGCGCCGGGAAAATCTCCCGGAATGCCGGTCTCCTTGGCGAAAACGTTGATGGTTCCCAGCGGAATCACTCCCAGCCGGGTACGTTCCAGGCCCCCAGGAACATCACAGATTCCGTTGAGCACCTCATTGACCGTGCCGTCTCCACCCGCGGCCACTACCGGGTCGCAACCCGCCGTCACCAACTCCGCGGCAATCTCGCGGGCGTCCCCGGCGCAGCGGGTGGGCACGATGCGGACCTCATCGCCCAGATCGCCGAGATGCCTGCGGAATCGCGTGGCCTTTTCGCCCCGGGCGGTGGGATTGAAGATGATGCCAGTCACGGTGCGGTGAGAGCTTGGGGAGCCCCGACCGGTCCCGAAAGTGAAAACACCCCGTCCTGCGGCAGGGCTTGCGGAGCCGGGGGGCAGCGGGGAGGCTGGCTGACATGTTCGGTGATTCAAAACAGGAGTGGCTCGACCTGCTGACCAGCGCGCTCGACGGGGGAACGCTGGTGAAGGTGTCGCTGGGAGCGCCGCGGCGTCCGGACGCCCCCGTCCGCAAGCTGCTGGCGCGTCCGGTGTCACTCCGCGAGGGTCTGCGTCTGCAGTTGGTGTGGCAGATGGCGACCCATGATGTGACCAAAAACCTGGAGGCGCCGGAGGGGGTGGAACGGATCGGGGAGTTGATGGGAACCGACTTCTGCGTCGGCAATCTCTTCACCACCGAGCGCACCGCCCAACTGGAGTTTCGCAAGGGTCGCGCCGGACGGGTGGTCTACACCGCCCCGGCGACGACGGTGGCTGCCGAGACCGGACACGATCGGGTCAAGCCGCGCACGGTGGAGGCGGCGAGGCCGTGGTTGCAGGCGCTGGGGATCACCACCACCACGGGCGCCGTGTGCAAGGGACACGAATCGAAGTTTCGTCAGATCCACCGTTTCGTTGAGCTGATGGATCCCTTGCTGGTCGAGGCGGGAATCCTGGGCGAACCCGGGAAGGAGGCGGGATTCGACGGCGCACCGGTGCGGCTGTGGGACATGGGGTGCGGCAAGGGGGCCCTGACCTTTGCCCTGCACGAACATCTCTGCGGCCGCGCGCCGCGTCCGGTCACCACCCGTGGCGTGGAGGCGCGTCCGGCCCTGGTCGAGGGGGCGAACCGGGTGGTGCGGGACGCCGGATGCACCGGACTGGAGTTCGTGGCCGGCACCATTGCCGACGTGCCGCGGGAAGCGGTGGACGTTCTGGTGGCCCTGCATGCCTGCGACACGGCGACCGACGACGCCCTGGCGGCCGGGGTGGCCTCGGGCGCGTCATTGCTGGTGGTTTCCCCGTGCTGTCACCAGGAGGTGCGGTCGCAGTTGGTGGCGCCGCCGGTCCTGGCGTCCGTACTCCAGCACGGAATCCTGCGGGAACGGGAGGCGGAGTTGGTGACGGACGGTCTGCGGGCGGCGCTGCTGGACTGGGCCGGCTACGAACCCCGGGTGTTCGAGTTCATTTCGCCGGAGCACTCCGGCAAGAACCTCATGATTGCCGGCCTGAAGCGGCGTCAACCGGCGGATCGGGATGCCGCGGCGCGGCGCGTCCGGGACTTGGCAGCCTTTTACGGAATCCGCCGCCAGCGTCTGGCGGAGGCGATGGGCTTCGACCTGACGGGGGTGGTATGAAGGAGCCGGTGGACTGGGCGGCGCTGGAGCGGATGCGCGCCGTGTTTTTGGGCCGGGAGCCGCTTCGGTCGGCGTACTGGCGCACGGAATCCGATCTGGCCAGCTATGACGCGACCCTGGGGGAGCGGATCGGCTGGAAATGGGATGCAGTCATCCGCGACCTGAACCTGCGCGGATGGCGTCCGCCGCCGGGTCCGGTCCTGGACTTTGGCTGTGGCAGCGGAGTGGCGGGGCGCCGGGTCCTGGAAAGTTTCGGGACGGTGGGGGTCGAATCCCTCTGGCTTCATGATCGGTCCGGACTGGCCATGGAGTTTGCCCGTCGGAAGGCTGCTGCGGCGTTTCCCGGTTTGCCGGTGGCCGTTGCCGGTGCGGCGCTGCTCGACGGGAAAGAGCCCCTGGGGACGCTGGTGGTGAGCCATGTGCTCAGCGAGCTTCCCGGACGGGAGCGCCGACGCCTGGTGGCCCTGGCAGCCCGGGCGCAGGCCAT
>JBDKKE010000144.1:0-5432 GCA_039796255.1 Verrucomicrobiota bacterium
ACGCAGGGCTCGCGGAGACACCGGCAATTCCGCATTGCCGAGGAATTCCTCCGTCACCACCGGACGCCACCAACGCAGCGCCAGCAGCGGCCAAAGCGCGATCACTCCGGGCGTGATGAGCATCCGGAAGCCCACGCCGGCACCCGCGGCGGCCGCATCCACCCGACGCAGGCCGCGAAGATGAAATGCGGACGCAAACAGGGCGCCCACCGCGAGGTAAGCCCCGGCCATCGCGAGGAGGAATTCGACGGCGGCGGTCATTTCCCCTTCTTCTCGACGAGCTTGGGCCAGTTGCCATCGGCCTTCTTCAGATTCCCGGTGGCGTCCTTGTTGAAGTCATCGCGGACCCCGGGGCTGTACTGCAGCAGCAGCCGGCCATCCACAATCTGGGTCGCGTTGACATCGATCTCCACCAGCTTGCTCCGGGAGACACCGAACGCGCAGAAGCCTCCAAACTGCGGCTCGTATTTGGCGGGTTCCGCATCGAACGCAGCTTTGTTCTTTGCGGAGTGAAACCGGTACTTCGCTCCATGAAACTCGCTGGTGAACATAGGGCTCCCCTTGACCGGGGCCTTCACCGTGAAGAACGCCACCGGATCGTAGCCCTGGATCGCCACGCCCTCCTTATCCAGGTTGAGCAGGGACTTTTCCGCCCCCAAAGCGGTGGCGAACGCGGCAAGAACCGCAAGTGCCGATAGAAACAGACGTCGTTGCATCTGCGGTTGAGTGGGACGACGCGGAGATTCCTTACGTTGGGGTGGGAGGAATTTTGCCACCAAGGCCCACGCCCCCGGGCGCCAACTCTCCGGCGTAAGGTTTCCGGGGAATTTTCCACCCACTGCCGAATCTTATGAAGGTGCCCCGTCCCCCACGCCCGGTTGCCGCCCTGATCCTCCTGCCCCTTCTACTCGCCGGCTGCGCGGGTCCGAAGATCGCGCAACAGCGGTATGTGAGCCAGCTGGACATGGTGTTCTCCAGCTCCTCCATCTGGAGCTTTGATCAACCTCTGTCGCTTCAGACGGAAACCGGCCGGGCCTTCGCCGGCGGCGGATCCGGGGCCGGCTGCACCAGTTGCAAATGAAACCGCACCTGCCCATCACCCTGCTGCTGGTCACCGCGGCCGGCGCGCCGGTTTGTGCGATTGAACCTCCGGCAGTCGAGGTCTCGATGGAGTCGCAGTTCTCTTCGGACATTACACTGACCCAAAGCACGGCGTCCTGGTTCGACCAGGCCGGACCCTGGAACTGGAACGTATCGATCTCCGGGGCCACCACGGGCATCGACTACCAGCCCGTGACGGAGAATCTTTTCGGTTACGCCACCCAACTCTCGGAGTCGCGCGTCGCCGGCCAGGCATCGGCACGCCATACCCTGACTCCCAAGCTCACCGCCCTCGCCGGCGTCAGCGCCTACAGCGGCTTCGCAAATTTCCAAAGCGTCTGGATCAACGAATTCTACCAGCAGTGGTTTGCCGGTCTTCCCGGACTGGAGGATCCCGGCCCCAGCGGCGCCAATGGCACCCTCGGACTCCGGTGGGAGTACCGGACCGGCACCGGTTTCATCGAAAGCTCGGTAACGCGCGCCCACGATGTCATCGCACCCGGATACGACGAGGTCATTGATCCGGACCAGGGTCTGGTGGGCGTGACCCCGCTGCGCGACCAACTCAACACCGTGGGTTGGTCGGTAAAATTTGAGAACATCCTGACCCGCCGCCTGCGGAGCCAGTTCGAGTTCCGCCTCGCCGGGCAGAGCGAGTCCGGACTCCGGCTCTCCGGACTGGCCGCCCTGAACTGGGCCATCGCCAAGAACTGGGTCGCCCGCTTGGACACGGGGTACATCACCGAGTCGCCCTACGAACCGCAGCAGACGCCCCGTTTCCGCTCCGGCTGGGCGGCCGTCACGTTGGACCGCCATCTCGGCGAACACTGGTGGGTGAGCATCAGCGGTCGCGGCTATTCAGACAACGGGGTGGTGCAGGACAGCATTTCCTTCTCGACCTCTGCGCCGGCGATCACCGCCTGGCAGGCGACCCTGGGCATCCGCGGCGTGTGGGGCCGCCACTCGGTCAAGCTCTCGGGCGGCCCGTACTTCACCGACTACGCCCCGGTGGATTTCAGCACCCTCTTTTTCGCCAACCTGTACCGCGACCGCACCTATGGGGTCGTCCAGGCGGGCTATCGCTATGAATTCTGAAACGCCGGACTCCCAAAAATGAAATACGTCTCCCTGATTACCGCCCTGCTTTTCTCCCCGCTGGCAGCTCCTCCGGCACAGGCCGCGACCTACACCGTCGGCGATGTCGTCACGGAGATCACCAATCTCGTGGACCGAGTCACCGGACAGCCGGTGCCCTTGTCACAGCTTGAGGGAAAGATCCTCTTCATCGACTTCTTTGCCCATTGGTGTCCGGTCTGCCAGGCCGCCGCGCCGCAGATACTCACCGGCATCGACGAGTGGTATGACACCCGGAAGGGCAATCCGGACGGCATTCCCGTGCTGCACATCGGCGCCAACCTCCAGACCGACAGCAACACCGCCAACCGCAACGCCACCTCGGCATTCATCCAGCGATATAAGTTTCCGCTCACCATCCAGGACACCTCCCGCCGGCTTCAGGGTCGCTTTGGGCCCACCAGCGGACAACCTACCTTCGTCATCATCAACGGCCTGACGAACTCCCCCACCCACAAGCCCTGGGAACTGCTCTACTCCCGGTTCAGCTACCGGGACTCCACGGGCTCACGCCCGATCGAAGCGTTCCGAGCCGCGATTGACTCCGTACAAGCCGGCCCGCCGGCCCTGAGCAACCTCGGGATCATTCCGGGCGGCGGTTTGAACCTCACCGTCATCGGCGGACCCCGCACGCCGCTGTCCGTCGAATGGAGCACCAACCTGAACCAGTGGCAGGACACCGGCACGACGATCCCGCCGGATGCGGCGTTCCCCTTTGCCCTCCCCCCGCTTCAGGACCAGCCGTCGGCCTTTCTCCGCGTCCGGCGGGCGAACTGAGTCGTCCGCAGGTACCGATGGCCCCGGATGCGGCCCTCCATTTTGTCTGAAGTGGTCATCAACCCGGGTCCGGCATTGCCGCCTCTCACGAAGGGCCCGTGTCCTGCGGGTAGTTCACAGAGGCGCTCACTGAATCAGGGTCACTCCCGGCGACCCGAGTGACGGCGGAGCCCAAAGCATAAAGACCCTCGCCGACAACCGCCGACTGTAAGGGATTGGCCATCGCCGCGACTCACAAAGCAACGGGGTCCTGGCGATGGGCCCGGACGCCGAAGCATCATGCACCCGCACCGCGACGATCATTGGACATTGGGCCGCCTCCGGGCGGTCCTGCTGCCGAATTGTCGGGAAATGTGCCACCACTCCTCGGGGGCCCTGGACGGATCCCTACCCTGGTGGCAGCGGCCCGGCATGCGGTTGCATCTGCTCTTTTGCCGGCTCTGCCGGCGCTATCGGGCCCAGATCATCTGGCTGCACCGCGCCGCACAAGGGCCCCGGGCGCCTGGAAACACGCGCGCCCAGTTGTCCGAAGCCGCGCGCGCCCGCCTGGTTCAATCACTGCGCGAGCACCTTCGTACGGCGGCCCGCGGCGGGCCCGATGCCACGAATGCCTCCCTTCCCCCTCCCCAATGACGAGTGCTGCTGACAACCCCACCGGCCCGGGTCAGTCTACTGCCGGTCCAATGAATCTTCCCCCTGCACTGGACCCCGAGCGCTGGGTGGATGAGCACGGGGACTCCCTGTTTCACTACGCGCTTTCCCGCCTGCGCGATCCCGTGCTGGCCGAGGATTATGTGCAGGACACGCTGCTGGCCGCCTTGAAGTCGCATCACCGGTTTGAGGGGCGTTCCTCGGAGCGCAGTTGGCTGACCGGAATCCTGAAGAACAAGATTCTCGACCACTTCCGCAAGGCGGGACGGGAAACGGTGTTCACGGACCTGGAATTCTACGGCGACGAGGAAGCCAGGGCGTTCGACAACGCCGCCTTCCCCGACCATTGGAATGCCGCTGCCGCGCCGACCGAGTGGAACGGGGCCGGAGCCGCGCTCGATCAGGAGGCGTTCTGGAAGGTTTTCCACCGGTGCAGCGGCAAACTGCCCGACCGCGTGGCACGCGTGTTCCTGTTGCGCGAGGTGGACGATGTGCCGAGCGACGAAATCTGCGCGTCGTTGAACATCACGCCCAACAACCTCTGGGTGATGCTCCACCGGGCGCGACTGGCGCTGCGTCGGTGCCTGGAAGTGAACTGGTTCGGCGCCCAATCCCCGGAGTCCGACGAAGCATGAAAGGTCCTGTGAAATGGCTCCGTTGGCGCGGGATTCTGCTCCTGGCAGCCCTGACTCCAACCTGCCGGCGAATTGTTCAACTGGCCTCGCTCCAATGCGAACGGCCGCTGACACCCTGGACTCGGCTGCGGATGCGCGTCCACCTGCGGATCTGCCGCGGATGCGAACGCTACCTGCGACAGATGGATTTCCTGCGCGCCGCCGCGGCCGCATCAGTCGAGCGTCCGACCGCCGGGATTCAGGGACACCTTGCTCCCGAGGCGAAGGATCGGATCAAGCGGCGTCTGCGTTGCGAACCGGTGGGGTGAACGGATTTTCCCGCCCGGATTTTCCATGGCCGCAACCGTCGGCCAGCCGCAACCGGCGGTGGCATCCCAGCAGGACGCGGCATCCTCGGTGAACACCAGTCCTGGCCGAACCCATGAAACGTCACCGCAAGCGGCGTAAGGAATGAGCCGCAGGTTCGACCCACAACCAAGTCCAAGGAATCCTTCCGGGACCGCTGGCCATCATGAATGGTCCAGAAGACACTCTGAAGCCACCGAAACTCACACACCATGCTCACGATGCTTTCCTCCCGGCGACCGACTGGGGGCACCCCCGGATTTGCCTGCCTTTTCCTGATCCTACTGACGGCACGCAGCCTTGCCGCGCCGGCCGACTTCACCGTTGAGGCACCCGGCGGCGGCAAGCCGTTCAAGCTCTCCGAGGCCAAGGGAAAGTACGTTGCCCTCCATTTTCTCCTCAAAACCGAATGTCCCTACTGCCTGCGACACACCCGCACCTTCGCCAAGGAGGCCGCAACGATGCCAGAGGTGGTGCAGATATTCCTCAAACCGGACAGCGCCGCTGACATTCAGGCCTGGACGGCCAGCCTGGGCGACACCGCGGGCAAGACCATGACGATTTATCGCGATGCCGACGCAAAACTGGCCAAGGAATTCGCCATTCCCGATGGATACCAGTTCCACGGCCAGACAGTGCACTACCCCGCCCTGATACTGCTCGACCCGGCAGGCCTGGAGGTTTTTCGCTACGTCGGAAAGGACAACTCCGACCGGCTCAGTTTCGACCAGCTCAAGGCGAAGGTCTCTGAGCTCAAAGCGCAGGCGGCGAAGAAGTGACGGAGTGACC
>JBDKKE010000145.1:0-3346 GCA_039796255.1 Verrucomicrobiota bacterium
AGAATTTCCTGGCGGCCAGCCGCTGAAACGACCAGCGGCGTGCTGAAGGTGCCGATCATGCCGTCCTTCTGTCCGGCAAAACCGTCGAAGCGCTCTGACGGCTGCTCCTCCTTCAGCGGAACCGACCAGCGTTTCGCCCCGGTCTTCTTGTCCAGGGCGTACAGCGTCGAGAACTCACCCGGCCCGTGGTACACGATGACCAGATCCCCCGAGAGGACCGGTGAGGATCCCTGCCCCCAGCCGTGACGCTGCTTTCCCAGATCTGCCCGCCACAGCTCTTTGCCGGCAAAGTCGTAGGCAACGATTCCCGCCGACGCGAAACTCGCGACCACGCGTTCGCCATCGGTGACCGGGGATGCGGCGCAATGGGGATTGGTCTTGTGCCGGGGATCCTCTGGCTCGTAGGGAACGCCCTTTTGCCAGAGCAGCTTTCCCGTGACGCGATCAAAGGCCATCAGCGTCCGCTGCTTGCCGTCCTGAAGGGCCTGCGTGACGAAAACATGGTCGCCCCAGACAATGGGCGATGAATTCCCGGCCTCCGGCAGCGCCGAGCGCCAGCGAACGTTCTTGTCCTTGTTCCATGAGGTCGCGAAGCGGGTCTCCGGCGTCGTCCCGTCCTGATTGGGCCCGCGCCACGATGGCCAGTTGGCGGCGGGAACCAGCACCGAGCACAGCGAACCCAGTCCGACACTCCACAGCAGGCGATTCATGGACCGAAGAAACCGGGTTCACCCGCATCCGTCGAGCGGGGATTCGCGACGATTTCAGAATACCCACCCGGGAAACCTCTTGCCGTCCACCCGGGATGCGTTTAGCGAGTGGCGTATGGTGAATTCAGGCAACCACTCCCGGCCCCGTTCCGGCGGCTTCACCTTGATCGAACTGCTGGTGGTCATCGCCATCATTGCCATTCTTGCCGGCATGCTCCTTCCCGCACTCGGTCGGGCGAAGGCCAAGGGGCAGCAGACCCGGTGTGCCAGCAACCAGCACCAGATCGGCATCGCCTATCACCTGTACGTCGACGACCACTCGGATTTCTACCCGACGCAATGGGGCTGGGGAGCCGGGGGAGGCAAGAAGGGCACCTACAAACTGGATGCCGGCGTCGCACTTTCATTCGGTGTGGCCATCGAGACCACCAATCGACCGCTGTATCGCTACGTGAGCACCGCCGAACTCTTCCGCTGTCCGTCGGACAAGGGTGATGAGGAATACAATGCCAAGAACTGCTTCAACGACTACGGCAACAGCTACCTCATCCAGTTCCAGCACGACTCCTTCCGGGTGAAGCATGTCGCCGGGGATCTCAAAATGCCCAAGGGGACCTACGAGGCGACGCCGATCAAGTCCAGCGAGGTGTCGCGGAGTCCAGCCAACAAGGTCATCCAGGGCGACTGGAACTGGCATGCCAACCGCGACACCCAGGACCGCCGAAGTGCCTGGCACAATGACAAGGGGCGCTCGCGGTACAACATGCTGTTTGGCGACAGCCACGTGGAGTTCTTCCAGTTCCCCAAAGAGACGCCGAAGTGGATTTTTGACCCGAAACCCGACGCCGGCTTCACCTGGTGGTGAGCCTCGGGCTCAGAGCCTGTCCGAAAACTCAGAGGGGTCCTGTTTTCGCGGAAACGGCCCGATGTCGATCCGGCTTCGCATTCCAGCTTTGGCGGGATGCAGGCGCGAGGAGTGAGCATACCCGCAGAGGTCTGTGACCGACGAGCAACGAAGTCAGCGGGCCGTTCCCGCGAAAACCCTCCGGGCGGCGGGTCTTTTGCCGGTGGTCTGCGTTGGCTCGGCCGTTACAGCCCACTGCGGGGATGCGCCGGCCTCGCCGCCTTGGCCACCACCAAAATCCCTCGCCGCAGGACCCCTCTGAATTTTCGGACAGGCTCTCAGAAAACGAACGGTCCGTTGGTGCGGCCGCATTGCGGACATCGGGAGCGATCCACGTTGGCGTCGTCGGTATAGACCAATCCGCACTGATCGCAGCGGAAGATGCGGTCCTCGGAAACCTCCCGCTCCACGCGGCGCCGCAGCAGTTCGGACCGCAGGGTGATGAACCCCAGGATCCCCAGCAGCCCGAGCACATAAACGGTCAGCAGGGCCTCGGGGGACATGGCTCAGGGAGTGGGGGGCTGCACCCGCCAGATGACGGCCAGATCGCCCCAGGTCAGGCGCCCAATGTGCACCTCGTTCTCCGCACCGGGAGTCAGGTCGTCGAAGCGGACACCCTGGGCCCAGGCCAGGGCCAGACGATCTGCGGCGGGGTTTCCGCTGGACCCGCGAACGCGGGCCACGACGACTTCCCCCACCGGCGAAACCCCCACTTCGACGGTGGTTGGATTCAGCACCTCCGTGCCCGGAAGCACCTGTGGAGGCGCCACCGCCCGCCACGCGCGCCGGGCCAACGCCCCACGGGGATACACCACGGTGTTGGTGGGCAGCAACAGCGGGGCACCCGGTTCCCCGGAGGGCGCGGCCGGCAGCGCCTCCAGCGGGCGGAGGGTCGGCGGCGGGGCCGGCGGCGGGGCGGACCCGAGTCGACTGGAGTGGGGATCCGCCCCCAGCCAGCGGGGACGCCCAGGCAATTCGGCGAGTGTGTACTCGGGCGGAGGCAGGACCCGCAGGGCGGCTCCCGAAAAACCCCGCACGTCGGGAGCGGCAAACTGTCGCGGATCCGCTTCAAGGGAGGTTGCCGGAAGGTCTCCTCCGCCAGTGATTTCAAGACGGGACGAGTACCCGCCGTCGACGGGGGGGCTCGCCAGCCGCGGCCACCGCGCCAATCCCAGCACCACGCCCACCTGAAGAATCAGCAGCAAGGCGAAGACCACGAACGAACGCATCCGCGACCAGCACGGCTCCCCAGAGGATTCCGTCTCCCCCGGCGGCGATCCGTTCACGGCGCCCTCCCGGAGGAGGACCCCACCCCAAAAATAATGCGGGGAAGGCCGGCGCGCCGGGCCAGGGCGGCGAGGTCAGCCAACTCGCCATAGGGAACATCCTGGTCGGCCTGAATCAGCAGGGTCCTGGGGGCGCCATCGCGACCGGAACGCCGGGCCAGCGCCGATTCCAACGCCTTGCGGGTGGTGATCTGGTTCTCGAAATACAGTCGGCGCGAGGAGTCAACCGCCAGGATCAGGAGCGGCTCTCCGGCAACGGCGGCCACCGGGGCATCCTCCAGCGGAAGAACGAGGCGGGCACCCCGGGGCAGCACCAGGAAATCCCGAAAGAGCAATGCGAAGGCGAGCAGAAATAGGACACACAGAAACGGCGCCAGATCGAGCTGGCCCCGGAACAGGCGCGTGGAACGGGGAAATTTCATGTCAGGCCGGGCCCGCGGTACCGG
>JBDKKE010000146.1:0-12574 GCA_039796255.1 Verrucomicrobiota bacterium
GGACACTTTCTCTGACGGCCTGTTGGTGGGAACCGATAGCGATGGGGTCGGGGATCTCGGTGAGTTCAACATCTTCGCCGGACAGCACATCGCGCTGGCGCTGGAGCTTCCCTTCCTCCGCATGAGCGGCAACTACGTCAATGTCCTGCCCGACGGAAAGACCTTCCTCGACGTGAACAAGATCCACGCCGACCTGGTGGCGGCGGGAGCGGACGGCGACTCCGTGGAAAACATTGAGAATGGCCGGTTGACCACGGGAAGCGTGATCGGCGTCTCTGGGGACGGCATCAATGACGCGAATGAGCGGAACATTTTCAACTACGCCATTTATGACACGCTCACCGAATTCTACTCCAATGCGGAGAACCTCCGCGTCTCCGGGAATTACTACGGAGTAGGGGTGGACGGCACCACCACCGCTCCGGCGGTTAGTTCCGAGGGGGACCAACCCAATTTCATCTCCCTTCCGGGCAACGCCACCAGCCTGATTGGTTCGAACCTGGACGGCGTCAGCGACTCCCTCGAGGGCAACCTGATCTTTGGTGTCCCCGGCTCCCAACTGGTGAGTGCCGGGATTTCGGTCCCCGTCCTTGCCCGCGGGAATACCCTGCTCGGAAACCTGTTCACCGGCTTCCCGTTTGAGGACGGCAACAACGGCCGGAACTACGAGACCTACTATGCCCCTGTGGTTACCACCCCGGCCCAGCCTTCGCCGGTGCTGCTGACCTATACGGACAAGATCCTGACCGGCACCGTCGCCCTGCCCGTCATCGAAACCTATCCGTTCGTGGACGTGGACATCTACTTGGCGGATCCCATCGCCTCGGGGAACGCCGCGATTCTTCCCGGCGCCTATCTGGGAACCCTGAGTGACAACGTTCCGGAGGAGGACGCCAACCTGGTGGCGGGCGAATTCTCCTTCAACCTCTCGTCGCTCAATGTGCCCCCCGGCGCCGAATTGGTGGTGGTGGCCTCCTATCAGCAGGACGAGTTGTCCACCAACCCCGGCCGGGCCGTCGTCAGCCCGGTGTCCAACGCGCTGCCCACCGGCGGCAGCGTCCCCATCACCGGACTCACCGTCACCGTGGACGGCGCCAACCTGCGACTCAGCTGGTCTGGCGGATCCGCCCCCTATCAGGTCCAGCGCCGTACCGCGCTCAACGGCGGTTCCTGGGCCAATGAAGGGGCGCCCGTCACGGAGAAGACCGCGCTGGTGCCCATCCCTGCGGACGCCACCAGCTTCTTCCAGGTGCAGGGCCAGTAAGTTCACCGCACGGATACGCATCGCCCACCAGTGGGGGCTCCGGGAACGCTCCTGGAGCCCCTTTTTTCCACCTTGAACATGCACCCCCATCGACTGCCCCGTCGAAACGCCTTCACGCTGATTGAGCTGCTGGTGGTCATTGCCATCATCGCCATTCTCGCGGGAATGCTGCTGCCGGCCCTCGCCAAGGCGAAGGAAAAGGCCCAGCGCATTGCCTGCCTCAACAACGTCAAGCAGATGGGCTACGGATGCCTCATGTACGCCGATGAGGATCGCGAGGGACGCTTCACCAATCTGCGCAGTTACCTCGATGACGACATCAATTTCCTCTATCCGAAGTTTGTCCCCTCGGTCCGCACCTACGTCTGTCCCAGCACCCGCAACATCGTCCGCACCAACCGTCTGTTCGACCGCAAATCCGGACAGTACACCTCGGTGGTCGATCTTCAGGATGTCGCCCCCAACCGCGACACCAATGGCTACAGCTACGAGATCTACTCGCACATGGGGGGAATCGGCGCGGAGAATATCGGCCTGGGCATCGTGCCCAAGACGGTGAATTCGGTGCAGACCTACGCCCGCACGCATGGTTCCGGATTCGGCTTCGCCAAGGGCGACGTGCCCGGGCCGTCCGCGATCTGGATCTTTGTGGACGCCGACGAGGGCGGCGAGTACTCGGGGGTCAGCAAAGGCATCAATGATTTCCCCGACAAATGGGACAATCATCGCGGCGACGGATCCAATGCCGTGTTCTGCGACGGTCACGCCGAGTGGATTCCTGGGAAACTCTTTCGGCGGCGTTTGGAGCAATCGCAGGATCTGGGACGGAGCGAGTGAGCCGATTGCCACCTGACAGGAATCCCGATCCGACGCTCTCTTCCCCGATGGATCTTTCAACCCTCGGCTGGAGCGACTGCTTCGCCGGGGCATTGTCCCAACTAGAGGACCCGGAGCTGTTGCCCGGACGCGTGGTCAACGAGGACCGCCATGCCTATACGGTGGTCACCGCCGGCGGTGAGCTTCCGGCCACGATCACCGGACGACTGCTGCACACCACTCAGGACACCGCAAATCTGCCCAAGATCGGTGACTGGGTGGCGCTGACCCCGGTGGCGGGCGAGTCCAAGGGCATCATCCGGCACGTACTCCCGCGGCGCACCCGCCTGGGCCGGCGACTTCCGGGACGCGAGACCCAGGAGCAAATCCTGGCCGCCAACGTGGACATCGCCTTCGTCGTCCAGTCCCTCGACGCCAATTTCAACGCCCGCCGCCTCGAACGGTTCCTGGTCATGGTGCATGACGGCGGCGTTCGCCCGGTCGTGGTGCTGAACAAGGCGGACCTCTGCTCCGATGTCGACGGCCATGTCGCCCGGGCGCGGGCGGTGTGCGGCGACACGGAAATCCTGGTGACCAGCCTGAAACGGCGACGCGGACTCAAGCAACTGTCCAGCCTCATCGCGCCGGCGCAGACCGTCGTTTTCATCGGCTCGTCGGGTGTGGGCAAATCGACCCTCATCAACAGTCTCTATGGCGAGGAGATCCAGGCCACCATTGAGGTCCGGGATCGTGACTCGAAGGGGCGTCACACCACCAGCGCGCGGGAGTTGATTCCCCTGCCGAGCGGCGGATTGGTGATTGATACACCCGGCATGCGCGAGCTGCAGGTCTGGCTGGCCGAAGAGGGACTCGACGACGCCTTTCCCGATATCCGGGTGCTGGCGAACGGCTGCCGCTTTCGTGATTGCCGGCACCAGAAGGAACCGGAATGCGCCGTCCGGGTCGCCGCTGACTCCGGCAGCCTTCCCCGGAATCGCTACGACGCGTACCTCAAGCTGCAGGGCGAACAGAAGAACCTCGCCGACCAGCGGAGGGAACACACCTACGTCATCCGGCGACGGGCAGGGCGGCAACGGACGCGTCCAGGAGATCTATCCGACGACGAGGCTTAGCCTCGGGCGGCCGGGGCCGCTTCATCTATTGGGCATCCAGCTTCTTGCGGACCGCCTCGCTCTTCTCGATCTCCAGAGACATTTTCCAGGCCGCCTGGGCCTCTGCCTGGCGTCCGAGAGCGGACAGCACATCGCCGAGGTGATCGTACAGGGTGGCATCCGGCTCCGGAATCAGACGCACCGCCTTCTCCATCGGAGGAAGCGCCTCGGCGGGTTTTCCCATTTTGAAGAGAACCCATCCCAGACTGTCGAGGTAGGCGGGATTCTCCGGTTCGGCATCCACCGCCTTCTCGATCATTTCGCGGGCACGCTCCAAATGGACGCCCTGCTCGGCCCACATGTAGCCGAGATGATTCAAGGCCTCATCAAAGTCGGGTTTGAGGGAAATGGATTTCTCCAGGTAAGGCACCGCGGCTTCCGAACGCCCCCCTCGCTCCAACGTGGCGCCAATCTGAAAATAGAAGCGGTGGTCCAGGGATTCAGGGCTGGACCGGGCTGCCACCTTCTCGGCTTCCTCGAAGGCGGCAATGGCGGCATCCACGTCCGGGATCCGCGCCTGAACCACACCGGTCAGATAGACGATGCGGAAGGAATCGGGAAAACGGGTCCGGGCTTTCTGTAGCGTTGCCAGGGCCGCCGGGGCATTGGTCAGGTTCAACTGGGCCACCGCCAGATCGGCATAGGCCGGTTCGAAGTCCGGCTTCAGGGTCAGCGCCCGGTCAAACTTGCGGGCCGCATCGGCCTCCCGGTGCTCCTCCAGATCCACAACTCCCAGGAAGTACCAGGGAAAATGGGACGTGGGATTCACCCGGCTGAGCAATTCAAGCGATTCCCGCGCCTCCTGAAGTCTACCATCGCGAATGAGCAGCTCCGCCATGCTGGCGGCGACGGCGGGGTCCTTGGGCAGAAGCTGCCCCGCCTGTTCGAGCAGGGCCTCGGCTGGCGCGGTATCGCCCAGTTCAAAGCGCGCCCGTCCCATCCGGAAGAGCAGGGCCGGATCCTCCGGTTTTAACTCGGCCGCCCTGTCCAATGCCACGCGACGGCCGGAGTCCGCTTCGGATTTTCCCGCCGGATACGCCTGGGCCAGCCATCCGAAGAGATCCGCCGTGTTCACCCAGAAAACGGGGGAATCGCTGGAGACCTCCAGGGCCGACCCAATCACTTCCGCCGCCCGGGCCGGTTGGACCTGGGCGAGATAGAGCTGAGCGAGTTCCTGATAACTTCCCAGCAGGGTGGGCGTCGCGCGAAGGGCCTCGCGATAGGCGGCAATCGCCTCGTTGGTCTGGCCGGCGCGCCGGAGGGTGACGGCCAGCAGCGTTTTGACGACTCCCGAGGTGCCCGGCAGGGCCGCGGTTCGGCGAAGAACCACCAGGGCTTCGGTCAGTTGATTGCGCTGCAGGTAATTCCCAGCCACCTCGGTGGCCAGGGCCTCATTGGCGGGATCGTTCTCCGCCGCGCGGGCAAACTGGACATAGGCTTCCTCCGGCTCGTCGCGCTCCTGATGAAGCACGCCCGCCGCGAACGCCGCATGGGCCTTGACCCGCTGTTCCAGTTCCGCCTCGGAGATCCGTCCCGATGGATCGTCCGCAGCATCCGCAGCGCCCGCACGATGCTCCTGGGGAGCGCCGGTGGTCTGACAACCCGCTCCAGCAATGCCGGCGAGCACCAGGACCAACAGCACCCACCCCAGGGATGGGGACGGACGGACGGTCATAAAAAAGAGCGCGGCCCTGATGGCCAGAGCCGCGCGAAAAATGCGTCTGGGAACCGCAGAGCCGGTTACTACTTCTGCCAGGTGCGCTTCTTATGGCGGTTCTGGCGGAGCTTCTTCCGACGCTTGTGCTTGTTGATCTTAGATTTCCGGCGTTTCTTCAGTGATCCCATACTTCGTAATGTCGTATCTGGCGGTCAGTAAACCACCTTGTTCAGCGGATATTCAATAATGCCCTCCGCTCCGGCGGCCTTGAGCTGCGGAATCATTTCCCGAACGACCGCCTCGTCGAGGATCGTTTCGACGGCCACCCAGCCAGATTGACTCAGCCCGGACACCGTGGGAGTACGCAAGGCGGGTAGCGATTGCAACAAGTTTGGCAAATCGCGTTCCCGCACATTCATCTTAATTCCGACCTTGGCCTCGGCCTCAATCGCTCCGCGGAGCAGCAGCGCAAGGGTCTCCACCTTGCGCCGTTTCCACGGATCGCCCCACGCGCCGTGATTGGCAATCAGGCGCGGGGTGCTCTCCAAAAGGGTCTCCACGATGCGAAGTTTATTGGCCCGCAGGGACGACCCGGTCTCGGTCACCTCCACAATCGCATCCACCAACTCCCGGGCCTTCACCTCGGTCGCCCCCCAGGAAAACTCCACATGGGCCTTCACCCCATTCTTCTTCAGCCAGCGCTTGGTGAGCCCGACCACCTCGGTGGCGATCCGTTTTCCCTCCAAATCCTTCACGGAGCGGATGGATGACTCCTCCGGCACCGCCAGCACCCACCGGGTTCCCTGTCGAGAGACCTTGCTGAAGATGAACTCGCCCACCTCGCGGACGTCACTGTGATTCTCGATGATCCAGTCGTGTCCGGTGATCCCGGCGTCCAGATAACCCAATTCGACGTACCGGCTGATCTCCTGCGCCCGGATGAGGCGGATGGTCAACTCAGGATCATCCACGTAGGGCTCGTAGCTCCGACTGGACACCGTCACGTTCCAACCCGCCTTGGCCATCTTCTCCAGCGTGGCGTCCTGCAGGGAGCCCTTGGGCAGACCCAGCTTCAGGCGCGGTGCCACTGCCGAGGACGGGGTCGGCGGCGCGGATTTCGCGGATTTTCGGCTCATGTCGGAAACGGCGGAGTGGCGGAGTGGAGATGCAGCGGAGGAGGCACTTTGCCGCCACCGGAACCCGTACTGCCCCAGAATCAGCTCAATGCCCCGTGTCCAGGCATCCCCATTTCACAAACATTCCGAGATAGGCCAGAAAGCTGACCACCAGCAGCCACGAACCCTTGCCATTCACGGCCATGACCATTCCGATGGACCCAATCAGCGTCCAAAACAGGAAAAACAGCAGCGTTTTGATTCCGTTCACGACCGGCTTGCATACTGGAATCCGACCCCAGTGACAAGGGGAAGGACAGGAATCGCAGGGTTGACTCACTCCTCCGGCGCCAACCAGTGCCCTCCCAGGGGGAGCACGGCGGCTGGCTGTCCGAGCAGTCCACAGGTGGACTCCAAGGCGTCGGGCGATGCGGTGTTGAAGGCAAACAGGTCGTAGTGGCAGGGAATCACGCAGCCCGCACCGATGGCGGACGCCACCTGCGCCGCCTCTGGACCGGACAGATTTCCCGCCACTCCCCGCTCGGGCATCCGGCCATTGATGGGCAGCAGCGCCACGGTCACGCGAAACGGGCGCAACCACTCCACCAGTCCCGGGAATAGGACGGTGTCCCCGGAGTGGTACAAAGTGAACGGCCCCGCCTGAACAACGTAGCCCAGGTAGATGTGCCGTCCTGCCTTGTCGCGATCAAGCGCCTCGTGCGCGGCCGGAACGGCGTGGATGCGAAATCCGGCCACCTCGATCGGCGATGGGCGTTGGGCGGCCTGCGGGGAGGGGACGTCGAGGCCGAGAATGCGGGCATCGGGAAGTCCCGAGCGCTCGCGGACGGTGACGCGGTTGGCCTCCGGACACACCATCACCAGGCCCGGATTCACCCGCGCCAGGGCCTGGAGAGTCTCCGGGTCAAGATGGTCGGTGTGGTTGTGGGAGGAGGTCACCACGTCCACAAAATCCAGGCGCTCCGGAGCAATGACGCGCTCGGAAATCCGCACATGGGGCTTGTCGGTTCCTGCATATTTCCGGGTGAGCGAGTCCGACAGATAGGGATCTAGCAACAGAAACCGGCCGTTCCAGAGGACCAGGAAACCACTCTGGCCCAGCCACCAGAGGTGCAGTCCCTTGGACTGGGACTGGGCGCGGCGGATGTCGGCAAGCAGGGCGTCATCCTGAAGGAAGGGGCGAATCATGGCATCACGTGGCGGCCCCCAGACTGCCCGCGCGCGCCGCCCGGGTTCAATCCGGAACCCTGCCTACGCCAGCCCCAACTCCCTCCGCACCTGCTTCACTCCGGTCACCAGATTCACCAGCTTGCGCTTCGCGGCCCAGCGCGCGGTCTGGCTGAGCCCGCAGTCGGGGGCGAACACCAACCGCTCGGGCGGCGCGAAGTCCAGGCAGCGCTTGACCCGGCGCGCGATGTCCTCCGGCGTCTCCACATAGTAACTCTTCACATCCACGATGCCCACCGCGACGTCACAGCGCCGGACGATCTCCCGGATGACTTCCAGTTCCGCGAACTCGCGGCTCGCCATCTCCACATGCATCTCGTCGCAGCGAAAATCGAGAAACGCCGGGAACAGTGGGGCGAGCTGTCGCGGCCCGATGGCCCGCGCCTTGTAATTACCGAAACACAGGTGGGTGCAGACCCGGGTCCGGCCGGAAACCGTCTCCACCGTGCGGTTGAAGAGGTCCACAAACCGCCGCGGATCCTCCCGATGGGCGTAGCAGCTCATGCTGGGCTCATCCAGGCTGATTTCCCGGCAGCCTGCCTCCACCAGGGCCTCCAACTCGCGCCGCACCAGCGGCAGCAGCGCCTCGGTCAGGGCCCAGCGGTCGGCATAGCCCAGCTCCGGATTGGGAAGCAGCCTTCCCGACAGGGTATAGGGGCCGGGGACCGAAGCCTTCAGGGTGGGTCCTGCCGGGCCCGCGCCAACCCACGGTGCCGCCAGACGCTGAAGCCGGCGAAACTCCTCCACCGCACCCAGACCGCGCGGGGCGGTCAGCGGCGCCACCACCCGGTGCTTGCCCCGTTGATCGTGGGCGGGCGGACCGAACCGCCGCGGCGGCGCCGACTCCAGATCGATCCCCTGGATGTAGCCGTAGAACGACAGATTGAAATCGAGACGCGTCTGCTCGCCGTCGGTAATGACGTCGAGTCCCGCCGCCATTTGGTCGTGCAGCGCGGCAATGACCGCATCGTCCTGAAGCTCCGCCAGGTCGTCCGGACCAAACCGGTCCAACTGCACGGAGGCGAGTTCCAGCCATCCAGGAAACGGATGACTGCCAATGATCGTCGTTCGGAGGGAGGTGGTCATTAAGGATGAGGGATGAGGGATGGACTCAATCAAAGATCACGGTGCGGTTGCCGCACAGGAACACGCGATCCTCGAAGACGAGGCGGAGGGCGCGGGCGAGGACCATCTGCTCCACGTCGCGGCCGGACTGGACGAGATCCTCGGCGGTGTGGGTGTGGTCCACCGGCACCACCTGCTGCACAATGATGGGCCCGGCATCGAGTTCGTCGGTCACGAAATGCGCCGTCGCTCCGATCACCTTGACGCCACGATCGAACGCCTGGTGATAGGGCCGCGCGCCCGCAAACGCGGGAAGAAAGCTGTGATGGATGTTCAACAACCGCGCCGGATACTGCCCGACGAACCGCGGGCTCAGCACCCGCATGTACTTGGCCAACACCACGAAGTCCGGACGATAATGCTGCACCTGGGACAGCACCTCGGCCTCATGAACCTCTCGCGGCAAATCGCCGTGCGGCAGGCAATGGAAGGGAAGGTCGAACTTGGCCACCAGCGGTTGCAGAACCGGATGGTTGCTGACCACCGCCAGCACCTCGGCATTCAGTTCGTGAAAGGCATGGCGGATGAGCAGGTCCGCCAGGCAATGGTGCTCCCGGGAAGCCAGGACCACCACGCGTTTCGGGGTCAGCCGCGACAGCCGCAAGGCGGCGCCGGAGGGCAGGATGGTCCGCAGTTCTGCGACAATCGCGGCCTCATCCACGGCGCCGTCGAACTCCGTGCGCATGAAAAACCGGCGGGCCGGGCGGTCCACAAACTCCTGATTGCCGACCACGTTGACCCCGGAGCGGAAGAGGATGCCCGTGATGCCATGCACCAGTCCCGGACGGTCCTCGCACTCCACCAGCAACACGTGCGGCTTCACAGTCCGATCCTTTCGTAGAGCTTCGCCAGCCGCCGCGCATGCTCATCATAGGCGGCCTCAAACAGGGCAGTGGCCCGCTCCTTGCCAACCACCGCGCTGGCGGTCAGGACGCTCGGGGGGTGTCCGGCGGCGGTCAGCAGCGCGGCCACCTCCGCCTTGATGGAGTTCACCAGCAGACAGCCGCCCACGGTGGAACCGGGCGCGACCGGGGTGTCCAGACCGGGAACCCGCACCATCGCATCCCCGACCGGCGCCCCGGTGTCGAGCACCAGATCCGCGAAATCCTGAAGCTTGCGACCGTCGTCGCGGGCACTCCGGCTGGCGTCACTGTGTTCCCGGGAGATGATGGCCACCACCCGCACCCCGCGCCGCCGGAACTCCTCCGCCATCTCAATCGGGACGCGATTGCATCCACTGGACGACACCACCAGGGCGCTGTCCTGGGGCGACAGGTCGTAGTTCCGCAGGATGCGCTCGGCGAGTCCCGACACGTTCTCCAGAAACATCGCCTGGCGCTGCCCGTTGGCCCCGACCACCAGATTGTGAAAACTCAGCGAGAGTTCGACGATCGGATTGAATCCGGGAAAGGACCCGTAACGCGGCCACATCTCCTCCACCAGGATGCGACTGTGTCCGGAGCCGAAGAGATGGACCATCCGCCCCGCCAGGATGGTCTCCGCAAACCACCGGGCGGCCTCCTGAATCGCGGGCGTCTGCAGTTCCACGCGATCCACCAGGTCACGGCATCGGGCAAGATAGTCGGAGGTCACCGGCAATTTGCTAAAGGTCCGGAGCCGGCGCGGAAAGCGGATTCGCTCGCCAACCCTGGAGATCGCCGGATCCGATCCACAGCGCCGGGTCCGGACTTGGATTCCCCTTACCCGCCAGATTACCCTCCATCTCATGGCGACTCCGGTGGAATTGCGGGACGGGGACACAGCGCTGGCCGTTGTCTATCCTGAGCTGGGCGGATGGCTGACGCGTTACGCCCGAAAACTCCCGGTGAAGGGATGGGTAGAGGCGCTGCACCATGACGAAGCGGTGATTGCGCGGTATCCGGACCGCATGTGGGCCGGCAGTCCGATGCTGTTTCCCCATGTGAGCTACAACGTGGCCGACGGAAAGCAGGGCTTTTACGTGCTGAACGGCGTCACCTACGCCTCGCCCATTCACGGCTTTGGACGCCGCGTCCCGTGGCGGGTCATCGGGCTCACGGAATCCTCGGTTCAGATGGAACTGACCGAATCGGAGCTGACACGACCCAGCTACCCCTTCGCTTTCCGCCACGAACTGACCTATCGACTGGAGGCCGGGCGGCTGTTGTGGGAACAACGGATCGAGAATCGCGACTCGCAGCCCCTGCCCTTCAGCACTGGCTTTCACCCCTATCTGCGCGTTCCCCTGGCGGGAAGTGATCGCAACGCCTGCACCGTAAGGCTGCCGCGGTCGCGACGGTTTCATCCGGTGGACCAGGCCGGCTCCTTTTTCGACGAACCGATGCCGGCGCAGGACCTCCCGGTCGCCAACGACGCCAGCGGGACGCTGCTTCTCGGGGAACTCGCCGGACGCGAAGTCGCGCTGCGGGACGAACCCGGCGGCGTGGAGGTGCGCCTGAACTTTGCCTCCCAGCCCGCCTATCGCTTCCTGGCGCTGTGGTCGCCAGAAACCACGTCCCCCTTCTTCTGCGTCGAGCCATGGACCGCCCTGCCCAATTCGTTCGGACGCAGCGACGGCGAGGTGATCCTGCTCCAGCCCGGCGAATCCTTCCAGGCCACGCTCTCGATGGAGGTGGGTGAGATCGCGGCCGGCGCCCACTGAACCCACCCGGCGGGTTCAGCCCGGCGGCAGGCGGGGCGTGGTCTTGTGCAGTGGATTCTCTTCCTTGCGGCCATGGACCATGACCGCGGTCCACTCGGCCAGGCGACGTCCCAAGATGCGGCAGGCCTCCTGGGTTTCCGGCTCCCGCGGCTCCTTCGCAGCCACGGCCCCGTAATGCAGCGTCATCTTTTTTCCGGCGTAGTCGGTGACGCCAAAGACCAGGAAGCCGAAGTTCATCAGAATGGTGTGCAGGGACTGGCAGGCGAGTTCCATACCCCCGCCCCATCCGCCCGCGCTGCTGAAGGCACAGGCGATCTTGCCGTCCACCTTCATCCATTGGTCACCCATGACCTCATCCCAGAAGCGCTTCATCCGCCAGGAGAGGATTCCCATGTTGGTCGGACTGCCCACAGCCAGTCCGTCGCACCAAACGACGTCGTCTGCCGTGGCCTCGGATACCGACCGGATCCGCACCTCGGTCTCCGGAATGCTTCGGGCGCCTTCCCCCACCAGTTCGGCCATGCGGGCGACATTGCCGGACTTGGAATCAAACAGGATCAGGATGCGGTTCATGGACACAGTGCATTCATTCCCGGAGGACGGCGCGATTCAATCCTCCGTCAGCGCCAGCAGACGGCGCTCCAGTTCCTCCACGACCTTTTGGCGGCCGGCCTCATCGAGGTCCCGGGGCACAAACAACGCCTCACCGGCGATCACTTCGCAGCGTCCAAAGGGCAGTGGAATCTGAAAACCATCCCAGCTCGGCAGCACCTTTTTGCGGCTCAGGGTCAGGGTCATGGGAACGACGGGCAGTCCGGAATACTGTGCCAGCACCACGGTTCCCGGCTGCACCTTGTAGCGCGGTCCGCGCGGACCGTCGGGGGTCACGGCAATGTCATACCCCTCGTGGGCCAACTCGATCATTTCCGACAGGGCTTTGGCTCCGCGCCGGCTGGAGGAGCCGCGGACCGCCCGGGCGCCAAACAATTCGAGAATCCGCGCCGCGATGGCGCCGTCCCGGCTGGCGCTGGCGAGCGCTGCGAGGCGGCGTCCGGTACCCACGTCCCGGAAATACCGCCGATACACCCCGGGGGCCAGCAGTTGGCGATTGTGCCAGATGGCGAAGATGGCGCGCTGACGGCTCTCCGGAGAAAACATCCCGGTGCGGTCCTCAAACCGCCAGCGCAGGGTGAGACTGACCACCGAGGCGACCCCCCAGGCCACCCGGGCCAGGAGCCGCCCGCCGAGGGTCGGAGGATGCGGCATCGCCGGGGAGCGGACGGACGGGTTGGCGGAAGGCGGCGACATGGACGTGGTCATGGTCCTGGTCAAGCCGGGCGCTTGAGGCAGGCGCGGACGATTTGTTCCACCGGCGCGGTGGGGCCCAGCATGGCGACCGACGCCCGCGCCGCGGTGAGCGCATCCGCAGGCTTGAACCCGAGCGCGACCAGCGCGGCCACGGCGTCGTTCACCCGGACATCCCCCGTCGCAAGACCGCCACCGGAAGCCGCGGCGCCTCCCGGAAGCGCGCCACCGCCC
>JBDKKE010000147.1:0-2665 GCA_039796255.1 Verrucomicrobiota bacterium
TGGCTGAGCAGGTGGCGTGGTCGCTGCAGTTGACCGCGCAGGACGGCGATTCGCCCTCCAACTCCCTGACCTATGCGCTGGTCAGCGGGCCGGAGGGATTGACGGTCAGCGCCAGCGGACTGGCGACCTGGACGCCCACCGAAGCGCAGGGGCCCACCGTCAACACGGTGGAGGTCAAGGTCACCGACGATGGAGTGCCTCCGCTAAGCGCCACGCGCCAGTTCACGATCACCGTGAATGAGGTCAACCGGATTCCCACCCTGGCCGGCATTAGTCCCCAGACGGTGGATGCCTTGGTACCGCTGGGAGTGAGTCTGGTCGGGGGTGATCCGGACCTTCCCGCCAACAACCTCGCCTACGCGCTGGTCAGCGGGCCGGCGGGTCTGAAGGTTACCGCAGCGGGCGAGGTCACCTGGACGCCAGGGCCGGGCCAGGCGCCGTCCACCAATCGGGTCCTGGTCCAGGTGATCGACAGCGGAGCCCCGGCGTTGAGCACCACCAACGAGTTCGTGGTCGTGGCCCTGGAGGTGGAGGATCGGGCGATTGTTCAGGTAGGAATCGACGACGATCCGCAGGTCATTCCCTACATTCCCTATCGCGAGTTTCAGTCGGAGAACAATCGCAATGACCCTGCGCCGGGCCGGGTGACGCGGCTGCCGGGCGATCCCGAATACGACGCGGGAGCCAATCCCAGCGCCGAGGATGACTTTTATGTGCGGGGAATTTATCCGGATCGATTCAATGCCTTGAGGTCCCGCCTGCTTGTTCCCAACGATGAGCCTTCAACCGCCTGGGAGCACAGTCTCGCGGACGGGGACCGGACCAATCGGCTCCACTTCCGTCTGTCGGGAAATCAGACGGCTCCCGGCACGTGGATACGCTTTCTGACGGAATTCACCTCCGGCGGAACTTCGGCCGGTCCCGGATTTTCCGAACACGACGTGGTGGTCCGCTTCCGAAATGGGGCGGGTGTGGAGACCGTGCTGTACTCGGGCAGAATCTCCGCACCGACCGCGTTGAAGATGGAGTTCCCGTTGACCGACGTGCAGGCGATCGCAGGCGCGAATACCGTCGAAATCGTTCGCACGGGACCCCATGTGGAGGGGACAGAATTCTGGGTGACCTTTGACTACCTTCGGATCGAGGTGGACGCCGGAGGCAATGAGCCTCCGCAATGGGCGTCCTTGCCGGAACAGCGGGTGAGGGAGGGCGAGCCCTTGACGTTGTCCCTGAAGGCGACGGACCGCGATGTTCCCCCGACTCCCTTGACCTATGCCCTGGTGAGCGGGCCGGTCGGGTTGACGGTGAGTCCGGCAGGCGTGGTGAACTGGACGCCAAACGAAGCTCAGGGGCCGTCCACCAATCCGGTGGTGGTTCAGGTGACCGACAACGGAGTTCCGGCGAAGAGTACCACCAACTCGCTGGTGGTCCTTGTCGAGGAGGTCAACCGGTTTCCGATTCTCCCGGCAGTCGACCCACTGACGCTGGTGGAGCAGGTCCCGTGGTCGGGACAGTTGTCCGCCACCGATCCCGACCTTCCCGCCAATGGATTAACCTACGCTTTGGTGAGCGGGCCGGCGGGACTGGTGGTCAACGGGGCGGGCCTGATGACGTGGACTCCCCGGGAGACGCAGGGGCCCTCGCAGAATACCGTGACGGTGAAGGTCACGGACAACGGGGTGCCGCCGCTGAGTTTCACCAACCAGTTCACCCTCGCGGTGGCTGAGTCCAATCTTCCCCCGTCACTCCCGCAGCTTTCGGTGCAAACCGTGGATTCACTGGTGCCCCTAAGACTGACCCTGGCCGGGACCGACCCGGACCTTCCTGTGAACACCCTCGCCTATGAATTGGTGAGCGGTCCGGAGGGACTCACGGTCAGCGCCGCCGGCGAAGTGCTTTGGACGCCGGGCCCGGGTCAGGCGCCATCCACCAACCGGGTGGTGGTCCAGGTCACTGACGGAGGGGAGCCGCAGCTCAGCTCCCTCAGCGAGTTCGTGGTGGTGGCGCTGGAGGTCGAGGAGCGCTCGGTGGTGCAGATCGGGGTGAACGACGATCCGCAGGTTCTTCCCTACTTCCCCTTCCGCGAATTCCAACCGCAGAACAATCTCAATGACCTGCCGCCCGGCCGCGTCACCCGGGTGCCGGGGGATGCGGAGTTTGATCCCACCCGGAATCCGGGGCGGGACGACGATTTTTATGTCCGGGGCATCTATCCTCCCGGATTCAACCGCCTGACCAACCGACTGCTCGTTCCCAACGACGAACCCTCGACGGCATGGGAGCACAGCCTGACGCCCGGGGACCGGACCAACCGGATGCACTTCCGCCTGTCGCAGAACCAGGCCGTGCCCGAAACCTGGATTCGACTGGTGACGGAGTTTGCCGACGGCGGGTCGCTGGTGGGCGGGGTCCTGGTTCCGGGGTTTGCCGAGCACGACATCGTGGTGCGGTTCCGCAACGGCGATGGCGTCGAGAGCGTCCTGTATTCCGGACGGATTTCGCAGCCGAGCCAATTGCAGATGGAGTTCCCTCTGGCCGACGTACAGGCGACGCCCGGGGCCAACAGCATTGAGTTTGTCCGGACCGGTCCGCTTGCCGCGGGAACTTCCTACTGGGTGACGTTTGATTTCGTCTGGATGCAGGTGGACGCCGGCGGCAACGAGCC
>JBDKKE010000148.1:0-21140 GCA_039796255.1 Verrucomicrobiota bacterium
CTCGAGCGAGACCCCGGTTTCCTCGAGGCGCGTCAGCACCTCCTCCAGGGACTTGTGCCCCGAATCGGTGACCGTCCGCACATAGTTCAGGTCGCTCTCACGGACGGCCATTTCTGCGTTCTCCCGGGAATGCTGGATCAGCAGCTCCATCGCCGGCCCCAGTTTCTGGAAGGGAAGTTCACCGAGCCGGAGATCGGGCAGGCGGGCGCGCATGGCGGCGGTGCTGCCGATGACACGAACGCGGGCGGCGAGCAGGAGCAGGGCATCCTCCAGATCCGGACGCAGGGTCTCCCACGCAGGCTCCCCTTCCTTCCGTTCGTGCTGCCAGAGTGCTTCGATGCGCTCCACCAACCCGGCGTCCAACGCGGCCAGCCAGGCGGCATCCTCCGGATCGGGAAACAACCGGTCGAAGAGGTCCGCCAGATCCCGGGTGATCGGCGGCCGGGGCAGGACGCGGCGCACCACGCGTCCCGCAGCTTCGAGGAAGAATCCCGCCGCGCGGGGAAGTCCCGTCTCGGCGAAGAGGTCCAGAGCCTGGGTCTCGTGCAGCACCGAGCGCAGCGTGGCGGCAACCCGGATGCGGAGTTCGGGCTGGTGATCGAGGATCTGCAGAATCAGCCGCAGCCGCTGGGACGGAATATCCCGTCGAACCCAGCTCAGCAGACGCTCCAGCCAGGCGACCCGGTCCGACAGCGCGGAGTCGGGTCCAATGCCGGTCAGCAGGGAATCCAGCCCCGGAACGGCGTTCCGCCGGGTCCCCTCGCGAATTTTCAGCCACCATCCCATGTGCGGACGTGAGGATGGGGCAGGGGAAGGGATCGGCCAGTTCGGAATGAAATTCCACAGGGCTTCGATCCGGTCGTGCAATTCTTCCCGGCGTTGTGTGAGCTTTCTGTCCGTTCAATTCTCCCGGTTCCACCATGCGCTTCCTTCCCGTCGCCCTGTTCTCTGTCCTGCTTCTGGTTTCCGTCGCTGCGGACGGTCCTGCGGACAACCGGTCGGATCAGGTCCGCCGGATTCCCCCGCCCGGATTGGCCATTCCCGAGGAGGCCCGCCGTGAGCTGACGGAGGGCGCGTCCTCTCTGGCCCTCGAGGTGGAGAATCTGCGGACGCACCTGGCGAAATCACCGGCGCTGCTGGCGGTGCTTCCCGACGTTGAAGTGCTGCACAAGGCTGTGGATTGGGCGCTGCGCTATGACGAGTTCTTCCGCACCAACGAAGTGGCGTCCGCCCGGGCCCTGCTGTCCGAGGCCGCCGCCCGCGTGGCTTCCCTGCGCGAGGGGAAAACGCCGTGGATGGAGAAGGCGGGTCCGACGGTGCTCGGCTATCGATCGCGGGTGGATGGATCCGTCCAGCCCTACGGACTGGTGATCCCCGAGACCTGGGCGGTGAATTCGCCGCAGGCGTTCCGACTCGACGTCTGGTTTCACGGCCGTGGCGAGCAGTTGAGCGAACTGGCCTTTGCCACCGACCGCCTGCGCAGCCGGGGTGAGTTCGCCCCGGCCGGTGCCTTTGTCCTGCATCCCTACGGACGTTACTGCAATGGCTCGCGCTTCGCTGGGGAGACGGACCTTTGGGAGGCGCTGGCGGATGCCCGCGGGCGTTTCCCCATTGATGGGGATCGGCTGGTGGTGCGCGGATTCTCGCTCGGCGGCGCTTCCTGCTGGCACTTCGCCACCCACTACGCCAGCCGCTGGGCGGCGGCGGCCCCGGGAGCCGGGTTCAGCGAAACTGCGGATTTCCTCAAGGTGTTTCAGAACGAGACGCTCGCTCCGGCCACTTGGGAGCAGAAGCTCTGGCAGCTCTACGACGCCACCGCTGTCCCCCTTAACGTGAGCATGGTTCCGCTCGTCGCCTACAGTGGTGAGAAGGACCAACAGAAGCAGGCTGCGGACGCCATGGCGGCGGCCATGAAGGCCTGGGGGCTTCAGTTGACCCACGTCATCGGGCCCGGGACCGGACACAGTTACGAGAAGGCCGCCAAGGTGGAGGTGAACCGCATCGTGGACGCCGCCGCTGCTCGCGGACGCGATCCCCTGCCACGCACGGTGCGGTTCCAGACTGCGACCCTGCGCCATCATCGCATGGCCTGGGTCACCCTCGACGCCCTCAGCCGCCATTGGGACCTCGCCCAGGTGGTGGGCACGCTGCGTCCGGAAACGCAGGGGGTCGACCTATCGGTCACCAATGTGGATGCCCTCACGCTGGACATTCCCCCGGGCTTGAGTCCGTTCGATCCCACAAGGGCAGTGGAGGTGCGGATCAATGGCTCGACGATCCAGGGCCCCCACCCGACGTCGGATCGTGCCTGGACGGCCAGTCTCATGCGAGACGGCCCGACGTGGAGGGTGGGCCGGCCGGCCGCCGTTGGTCTCCACAAGCGTCACGGACTTCAGGGGCCGATTGATGACGCCTTCATGGACTCGTTTCTGTTCGTGCGACCCACCGGAGTTCCGCTCAATCCCCGGGTGGGTGCCTGGGCGACCAACGAAATGGCCCATGCGATCGAGCAATGGCGCCGACAGTACCGGGGCGACGTGCGGATCAAGGACGACACCGCGGTGACGGATGCCGACCTGGCTGCTCATCATGTGGTGGTCTGGGGCGATCCCCAAAGCAACACGCTGCTCGGCCGCGTTGCCGCAAACCTGGGCGTCCGCTGGGATTCCCGGGGCGTGCATACCCCCGATGGCGACTATCCCCCCGACCAATTCGCCGCGGTGGAGGTGTATCCGAACCCGCTCAACCCGGAGCGCTACATCGTCGTCAACAGCGGCTTCACCTTCCGGGAGTACGACTATCTCAACAACGCGCGACAAACCCCCAAGTTGCCGGACTGGGCGGTAATCGACATGACCCAACCCGTCACCCCGCGGCGTCCGGGCGGCATTACCGCCGCTGGATTCTTCGACGAGAATTGGCAATGGCAGCGGTAGGGGCGTGTTCCACCCGCGCCCCACTTCGAATCCGCTGCGTGAGGGAATAACCCTGGATGGAACGGGGGAAGCCCCGACGCGTTGGGGCTTCCCCCGATCCCTGTGGTGTCTCCACGCGCCGAGCGGGGAATATGGGGACGCGGGTGGAACGCATCCCTACCGACTGTGAGTGGTGGTAGGGGCGTGTTCCACCCGCGCCCCACTTCGAATCCGCTGCGTGTGGGAACACCCTTTGCTGGAACGTGGGAAGCCCCGGCGCGTTGGGGCTATCCCCGATCCACCCAGCGACTCCGAGGGGCAGGGGGAGGGAATTGGGGACTCGCAAAGTTCGTCCCTCCGTTGGGCAACGCTTGGAGGCGCGGGACGAACGCCCCCTCTTCGATGGGGGTAAAACCTGACTCCAGCCGTCTTGACGGCTGGGCCTCCCCCCGTACTTTCGGCCCACTTGAAAACGGACTCCGAGGTTTCCGTGTCGGCGGCGTCGCCGGCAGATTCCCCAGTACTTGTGGAACTGAAGCAGTTTCACTCCGCAGGCCGTGGCCCGTGGAGCGGGGTTCCTGAGGCCGACTGGAACGACTGGCACTGGCAGTTGAGGAATCGCATCACCACCGTGGCTGAACTGGAGCGGTACCTGCCCACCCTGACCGCCGAGGAACGCGCCGGCGCCCTGCTGGCGGGGCAATCCAAACTGGCCCTCGCCATCACCCCCAGCTTCTTCAACCTGATTGATCCCACGGATCCGGAATGCCCCATCCGGCGTCAGGTGATCCCGCGAGTGGAGGAGACCCACACCGCCGCCTGGGAAATGAGTGACCCGGTGGGAGAGGACTCCCACTCGCCGGTTCCCGGGTTGGTGCACCGCTATCCGGATCGCGTCCTGATGCTGGTCACCGACCGCTGCGCCGCCTATTGCCGCTACTGCACGCGCTCGCGTTTGGTCAGCAACGCGAGTGGCTACGATTTTCATCCGGACTTCGAGCGCCAGATCGCCTACGTGGCGGCGCACCCGGAGATCCGCGACGTGCTGCTGAGCGGCGGGGATCCGCTGCTGCTGAGTGATGACAAACTGGACCACCTCTTGGGGCGTCTTCGGGCGATCCCCCACCTGGAGTTTGTCCGCATCGGTTCCCGCATTCCCATCTTCCTCCCCCAGCGCATTACCCCCGAATTGTGCGCCCGACTGAAGAAACACCATCCGCTCTTCATCAGCATCCATACCAATCATCCCCGCGAGTTGACCGTCGAGGTGCGCGAGGCCCTGGGGCGCCTGGCGGATGCCGGCATTCCGCTGGGCAATCAGTCGGTGCTCCTGCGCCACGTGAATGATTCCCCGGAGGTGATGCGCGCCCTCGTTCAGAAACTGCTGATGTGCCGGGTGCGTCCGTACTATCTGTACCAGTGCGACCTGATCCAGGGTTCCTCCCACCTGCGCTCCAGTGTGCGCCAGGGACTGAAGGTCATGGAAAGCCTCCGCGGGCACACCACCGGGTACGCGGTTCCGCAGTACGTGATTGATGCCCCGGGCGGCGGTGGAAAGGTGCCGGTGAATCCCGAGTACGTGCTTAGCCGCAACCACGACCGCGTCGTCATCCGCAACTACGAGGGGCAGGTTTACGAGTATCCCGAGGCCGCCGATGGCACTCCCCTGGTTCCCACGGATCGACGTCGTGTTCCGACACTGGGCTACCTCGAATCCCCGCCCTCTCCGGCTTCCCGCCGGTCCCGCTATTTCCCCAAGTTTGCCTGAATCAACCCCGGTCTCGCCGGAACTCCGCTCCCCTCAGGCGGCCGTGACGGGAGCCTTGCGGGGTTGAGGCTTTTGGGGGCGGTGGCCAGCCTTTTTCGCGGACTTCTTCGCCGGGGATTTGCTGGAGGCGGCTTTTTTCTCCAGTCGGACCACCTCCGCCCCCAGCTTCTTGGAGCGGCGGATCGCTTTGCGGCGTGCCTCCCGCGCCTCGCGGGCTGTCCGTTTTGCGGACTTCGCCGTCCTGCGCGCGAGCTTGAGTTTCTTGCGCGCCTGCCGATTGGCATCTTCGGCGGCTTTCTCAGCCACTCCGGCCACGGTGGCCTCCTGAATGGCCGCTTGGAGCGTCGTTTTCAATTGCGCGATTCGCGTGGCGG
Source organism: Verrucomicrobiota bacterium (assembly GCA_039796255.1). Classification (GTDB taxonomy): domain Bacteria; phylum Verrucomicrobiota; class Verrucomicrobiia; order Limisphaerales; family UBA9464; genus UBA9464. Next base: position 5,058 of record JBDKKE010000148.1, read on the forward strand.
TTTTGGCGGGATTCATGAATTGGATAGGAAAGCTGCTCCGTGTTGTCGGCAGCGGACTCCCCCAAATCAGGCATCTCCCCGATCGTTACAGCAAGGTCACGATTGTTACGTTTTCGGATCGGACCCCTTTGGCGAGCCGATACTGATTGGATCCCCTCGCGTCCCACAGGCGCATCGGCGGGGGCTGCCTTTCCGATTTGCCTTCCGCGGCTTCGTCAGGCGCGCGGATGGTACTGCTCATGCACTTCGCGGAGGCGGCGGCCGGCGACGTGGGTGTACACCTCGGTGGTGCTGATGCGGGCGTGTCCGAGCAGTTCCTGGATGACCCTCAGGTCCGCGCCGTGTTCCAGGAGATGGGTGGCAAAACTGTGGCGCAGCATGTGCGGGGTCACGTTCTGAGTGAGACCGGCGCGGCGCACGCATCCCTTGATGCGCAGCCAGAGGGTGACCGGGGCAAAGGCGGTCCCGCGCTGGGTGAGGAACACCATGCCGGGCGATTTCGGACGCACCAGATGGGTGCGACCGGACGCCAGGTAGCGGTTCAACGCCTCGATCGCTTTGCGGCCCACCGGCACCACGCGCTCCTTGTTTCCCTTGCCGATGACCGTGACGAATCCGGACTCCAGATGCAGTTGCTCCAGTCGGATGCCCCGCAGTTCGGCGAGGCGGAGTCCGCTGGCATAGGCAAGCTCCAGCACGGCATGGTCGCACAGGGCGGAGGGGGTTGCCTGGGTGTCCGGAGGCTGCAACAACCGCTGGACGTCTTCATCCCCCAGCGACTTGGGCAGTGTCTTCCAGCGACGGGGCAGGGTCAGGTTGAGGGCGGGGTTGGGACTGACCAGATTCTCGGTCTCGGCGAAGCGGAAAAAGGCGCGCAGGGCGGCCACATGCAGGTAGAGGCTGGCGGGACTGAGTTTTGCCGGTGTTTTGGCTTCCGCTTTCTCCGCTGCGAGGGACGGGCGCAGGCGCTGGTGCTCCAGGAAGGCCATGAGGTCTGCGGGGGTGACCTCTTTCCACTGGCTGAGGCTCCGGCCTGCCGCCCAGGCGACGAACTGTCCCAACAGGTGGGCGTAGGTCCGCTGCGTGTGCCCGGCCTGTCCCCGTTCGTGACGGAGATACACCAGGAAATCCTCAAGAAGCGGTTCGAGCACCTCCGCATCAGAGCGCGGAATCCCCGGCGCTCAAATCCTAAAGAGCGTGATGGGTGCCGGACGGGGCATGCGCGGCGGACGTCATCGCTTCGGGGAGGACACCGTGCGGCGCGTCAAAATTGGGATTCAAAGCGGGCTTCGAAGAGAAGGAGGTTTCCCGGAGTGGGGCCGCCGCTCACGGCGACATAGCCGGCATTCAGTTGCCAGCGGATGTACTGGTTCCAGTACCAGTTGAGTCCCCCCATCAGGATCCGCATGCGACCGCCCGTCACCGGTCCATCGTTAAGGTCCAGAATGGAAAGCCGGCCCGCCGCCTCCCACGCGCCCCATCCGGATCCGGGGCCCCAGAGGGGGTGCTCGGGTTGGACCCGGGTGGGGACTCCGCTGAAGCGGTTGTAGGGGCGCGACTCACCGGTGATCATCCAGCCCCCGGCGAGATAGCCTCCCTGGAAGCGGACGTTTTCGGCATCACGAAAGACTGCGGAATTGATGTACTCCGCCTGAATCAGGATCGGCCCCAGGGCGTGGATGGCTTCCAATCCGCCGATGAATGCCATGCGTGCATCAATGACCCCGGTATTGACCAGGAAGGGGGCCAGGCGGCTTTCGGGACGTGCCTGATATTGAATCTCGGCCGAATCGGAGAAGACGAAGGAACTGCTCACCCCCAGGTGGAGCCACCGTGTCTTCTCCGCCCAGGGAAGTCCTGTCACGCGGACCACCGGTTGGGCGAGGGCTTGAGAGGCATTGCCAAAATCGATGTTGGGATCCAGGCCGAGCGAGAAGAGTCCCGCAGCGGCGGTCATGCGTTCCTCGAGGTATGTCGTGTTCCAAGCCACCCCGGAGCGGTTGCCGGGACTGAAGGCAGCGGTGCCGGCGGACGGCTCCATGAAGGTCAGGCTGCCAAAGGACATGATGTTCTCGACGGTCTGAGGAGCGGTGAAATACCCGACGGTCAGGTCGCCGAAGTGCGGCAGGTCCAAAGCCCGCCAGTAGGCCTTGCTCAGGTAGAACGAATTCCCAATCAGGCCCAGTTCGAGACTGAACTGATTGGTTCGCCACACGCCATACTCCCCCTCGGTCAGCACCTTGAAGGTTCGGACCTGCACGCCGCCCGGAACATCGTTGTTCCCATCGGTGATGATGAAATCCGCCGCGTCCAGGGCCAGCTTGGCGCCGAATCGACCGCGGAGACGGAGGCGGTTATCCACCCAGGTGGATCCGGGCATGAAGGGGTCCTTGAGCGCCAGCCGGGTGGACAAATGGTACCTCAGACGGCCATCCCAGTAGGCCCGCGCCACGAAATTGGTGCCTTCGGGAAGTGTGGGGCGGGGCGCGAACGGAATCAGTTCGTGCGTCTCGATCGGGGCGGCGGTCGGAATGCGCGACCGGAACAGGGACTTCATCGGCTCCTCGGGTTCCGGCATCAGCGGACCGGGGAATTCGTCGCGCTGGACGACCTCCACCGACTCCATGGGCATCGTCAGCCGCCCTTGATCCTGGGTCTCCAGGACCACCTCCAGGGCATTCTCTTCGATCACCGTTCCCAGCAGCCGCTCGCCGGTGCGCAGCAGGACCACATCCGCCGCAGCGACCAGCGACCCCAGCGCCAGCACCGCGGCCAGGACTTCGATTCGACGGCGACCCAGGAAAATTGACAGTGATCTCCGCATTAAGGGAGGAGGGCAGACTGCCCTACTCGCGGATCGGGGGCAATGCGCGCGGAAGAAACGGGCGTCGGTCGGGCTTCGCCGGAAAGCTCCCGCGGCTCCCATTCACCGGACCCCAACCGGCCCGGCACAGGGGAATGGTGTCAATTCGCGATTGCGGACCGTGTCCGGCCACCGTAACTAAAGGCCATGGATTCTCTGGTGGTGGGACTCCTCGTGTCGCTGGGCTGTGTGCTGGGCCTGGCCTTCGCGTTTTTTGTCATCTACCGGCACCACCTGCGCCGCTTGCGCCGGGCAGCACGTGCGCAGTCCAGCGAGAGGGGTGGGTCCTCCAAGCACCTTCGTCGGCCCTTTGCGTTCCAGATGCCCGCCCGCTGGATGGCCATCCGCAGTTCCAACACCCATCTGGTGCGCGAACTTCTGGGCATTTCCGACGAGGTCGCGGTTCCCTGGTCAGAGGCCCTGTCGCGATCCCGGGAAACGTTCCTGTTCGTTTCCGGTCCCGTCGACGGCTGGACCCTGGTGGTCGGGGGACGGCTCCCGGATCCCGCCCAGGATGTGGATGCGCTCTACCGACTGCTCAACCGCCTGAGCCGCGAGGTGGGGGAAGTGCACTTCTACTCCGCCGACCGGGTCCTGCATTTTCATACCTGGGCGCGCCTGGATGATGGTCGCGTGTCCCGGGCTTACTCGTGGGCTGGCGATACCCTGTGGAATGAGGGACGCCCCACCCTGGAAGAGCGGCTATTGGGATTCCGCTGCCGCGCCTACTGCGAAGAGCCGGAAGTGGTGCGTTACGGCGACACGGCCCCGGAGGTCCATAATACCGAGCGGGTGGTCCTGCTGGCCCGGCGGTGGAGTGTGGATCCCGTGACGGCCAGCGAACATCTCCTGCAGCAGGAGGCGGTGCAGTCCCCGGGGGACGACACCCCGCGGGAGTGAGGGCCTAGGGCGGCACTCGGGGTGCGGGAGGGACAGGGCTCTGAATTAATTCCGCGTCGCGGCTGGAATCGTCGGCATTCTCCGGTAGCTTCCGCGCCGTGTTTGCCGCTGCTCATCCCGGGCACTGGCTGGCCTTCCTGACATTTGTCCTGTTGGCCCTGGCCCTGGATCTGGGAGTTTTCCACCGGAAAAGTCACAAGGTGGGTTTTAGAGAGGCGCTGGTCTGGACGGCTGTCTGGACGGCGTCCGCGCTTCTGTTTGCCTTCGTGGTGGCGCCGCGCTGGATCTCCGGCTGGGGGGCCAAGGAAGCCACCACCTTCGTCACCGGCTACGTCGTGGAGTTGTCGTTGTCGATGGACAACGTCTTCGTCATCGCCCTCATCTTTCGTTACTTCAAGGTGCCCGACTCCTGGCAGCACCGGGTGCTGATCTGGGGAATCCTGGGTGCCCTGATCATGCGCGCGATCATGATTGTCGCAGGGGCGGCGATCATTCAACGGTTTCACTGGACCCTCTACATCATGGGGGCGTTCCTGGTGTACACCGGGATCAAGATGCTCCTGTCCGCCGGCGGAGACGACACCGTGGTTCCCTCCAACAATCCCGCGCTGAAGCTGGTTCGCCGATGGGTGCCCCTTGCGCCGGCCTACGACGGACAGAACTTCGTTACCACCCATCAGGGCCGGCGGATGCTCACGCCCCTGGCGTTGGTGCTGGTGGTGGTGGAGACGACGGATGTGATCTTCGCCCTGGACTCAATCCCGGCCATTTTTGGCATCACCGGCAATGCGTTCATCGTCTTCACTTCAAACGTATTTGCCATCCTGGGCCTGCGATCCCTCTACTTTGTCCTGGCCAGCATGATGGGCTATTTCCGTCTGCTGAAGTACGGTCTGGCCATCGTGCTGGTGTTCATTGGAATCAAGATGCTCGCCGATCACTGGCTGAAGGCCTGGTTGGGCGAGTATCTGGTCAACGTCTCCCTGGGCTTTGTGATCGGCACCATCCTGACCTCCATGCTGGCGTCGGTGATCCTGGGCGTGCGGGAGCAGGATCGTCCGGACGGAGCGGCACCATGAGTGTTCCCGGGGCCAGTGGCCCGGGAACTGCGGCCTTCCCGCCGCTGTCCGACCAGCTGAGGGTGCTGTTCCATCCCGGGGCGAGTCAGGACCTCACCCTGAATGAACTGCTGGCGCGCACGGCGGATCGCGGTCCGTATGGATTGATCATCCTGCTTTGCCTGCCCTTCATGGCTCCGTTTGCGATCCCGGGACTGAGCAACGTCTTCGGAGTGGTGATTGTCCTGCTGTCCTGGCGCATCCTGCGGGGGGAACCGGCCCGGCTGCCGAAGCGGATTGGGAATCGGAGCGTGCAGGGGCGGATCATGGCCCGGGTGATCACGGCGAGCATCCGGGTTCTGGGGTGGGTGGAGCGTTTGACGCGTCCGCGCGGGCCGGAGTGGCTGCAGGGGAATGGAGCCCGCCGGTTCAACGCGGTGGTTCTTGCCTTTGGCGGCTTGCTGCTCGCGGCGCCGATACCTCCCATCATTCCGATTTCCAATCTGGTGCCGGCGGTGGGAATCCTCCTGGTGGCGGCCAGCATGATGGACCGGGATGGGGTCATGATCTGGATGGGGTATGCGGCGACCGTGGGGGGGGCCGTTTACATCGCGGCCATGGCGGTGTTTCAGTACCATGTGTTTCTGGCGCTCTGGCGCCGCTTTGCGGATCCGGTGTCCCACTTCCTGCGGAGCGTCTTCGCATGAAGTTTCGCTGGACGGTTCCTGATCCCCAGCCGCTCGTGGCGCGCCCCCTGCAGGCCGCCCTGGGCATCAGTCCGCTGCTCGCCCATTGCCTGGCTCACCGGGGTTTCACGGATCCGGCGGTGGTGTCCACCTTCCTGGAGCCGCGCCTCAAATCCCTTGGCGATCCCTTCCTCCTTCCCAACATGCATCGCGCAGTGGACCGCCTGTTCAAGGCGCGGGACGCCGGGGAGCGGTTGGTGATTTTTGGCGACTATGACGTGGATGGGGTGACGGCAACCACCCTGCTGGAAACCAGTCTGAATCAGTTGGGTTGGCAGGTGTCGCACTATCTGCCGCACCGGATGGATGAGGGCTACGGACTCAGCCAAGCCGGGGTGGAGAACTGTCTGGCCCGGTTTCCGGTGACCCTGCTGCTGGCGGTGGACTGCGGTTCCACGGCGTTTCAACAGATCGGATGGCTGTCGGAGCGCGGCGTGGACGTTCTGGTGCTGGATCACCACCAGGTTTGCGATCCTGCCCCTCCCGCGGCGGCGTTGGTGAATCCCCAGCTCACGCCGGCCACCGAACCCAACCTGCGCGAACTCTGCTCGGTCGGGCTGGCCTTCAAGCTCGTGCACGCGGTGCTGCGGCGTGGGCGGGAGATGGGATTGGAGGGTTTTTCGCGATTCGACCTCAAGCCATCGCTGGATCTGGTGGCGCTGGGAACGGTGGCCGACCTGGTGCCATTGATTGGTGAGAATCGGTTGCTGGTGGCCGCCGGACTCAAGCGCCTCGAAACCACCACCCGCCCCGGATTGGTGGCGCTCAAGGAGGTGGCCCAGACCCGCTCACCGGTCGGGGTGTACGAGGTCGGCTTTCAGCTCGGGCCGCGGCTCAACGCGTCGGGTCGCCTGGAAACCGCCGAGTCCTCACTGGAGTTGCTGCTGGCGCCCGATCTGGAGACGGCGCGTCCGCTGGCCGAGGCCCTCGACACCACCAACCGCGAACGCCAGACCATCGAGCGGCGCATTGCGGAGGACGTCCTGAAAATGGTGCGTTCACGGTTTAAGCCCGCCACCGACTTCGTCATCGTCGAGGGGGCGCTCGAATGGCACATCGGAGTGGTGGGCATTGTCGCCGCCCGGGTCCTGCGGGAATTCTACCGGCCCACCATCATCCTCGGGGGGGACAATGAATTCTGGCGTGGGTCCGGACGGAGCGTCGCCGGATTCGACCTCGCCGCGGCACTCCGCGAGTGCGACGACTTGTTGGAGAAGCATGGCGGCCACGCGATGGCGGCGGGGGTCACCATCCAGCCCGGCCGATTGGATGCCTTTCGGGCGCGTCTCAACGCGGTAGCCCAACGCTCGCTGCGTCCCGAGCTGATGATCCCCGAGCTTCGTCTGGACGCCGCGGTGCAACTCCGGGAGTTGACCGTCGAACGTCTGACGGAACTGATGCGCCTTCAGCCCTTCGGCCAGGGCAATCCCGCCCTGCAGTTTCTGGTGCCGCAGGTGACCCTGGCGGGGCCGCCGCAGAAGCTTGGCCGGGAACAGCAGCACTGGAAGTTCCGCATCACCGACGGCGTCGCCTTCCTCGAAGTCCTATGGTGGGGAGGTGCCGAAGGGGGGGTGGCACCGCCGTCAGGTACCTTCGACGTGGCAGTGGTGCCGCAACTGGAGACCTACAACGGCCGGACGTCTGTGCGCCTGAAGTTTCTGGACTGGCGCCCCACAACGGTCACCGCGGTTGTCTGATGGTCCGCGGGCCGCGCCCTTCGTGCGCCGCGACCCTTCGTCACTGCACTCCCAGCGGGCTGTCCATTTTCTCACCATCCATCTGGTAGATGCCCACCAGATAACCGTTCTCGCGGATGGCGCCGACTTTCAGTGTGCCCTGCAGCGTGACGGCCTGGTCCATGACCGGCTTCACGCCCTTGCTGGTCATGCGCACCGACACCCATTCGTTGATACGAGGCACGGTGCCGTAGCAGCACATGGACTGGTCGCGCATGATGAGCAGTTCCGTCACCAGTCCCTGTTCCACCTTCAGGGGGAGCATGAATCCCTTCAGGGCCACGCGCTTTCCGTTGAAGGCCTTCACGCTTTCCGGGATCTGGGTGTCTGGATCCGTGGCGGGCTTGTCGCCGGGACTGGCCGCGGCGCCGTCATCGGGAACGTCGTATTTGAAGGAACTCAGCTTGTCGAAACCCACGGTGGTGACGCCGCTGGCGCTGATAGTGGTCGCCGTCTCCGTCGTTGCCGGAGCGGCCAGGGGCTTGGCGGCCGGGGCGCCTCCGCCCAGCGGTTTGATGGGCTCGCCCTTCGGCGGCAGGGGCTTGATCGGCTCGCCGCGCGGTGGGGTCTGGGCCGTGGCGATGGGGAGGCTGGCCGCCAGCAGGAAGAGGAGGGCGAGGATGCGGGGATTCATAAAGTTATTGGGGCAACCCGAAGGTCACGTCGCGGAAGGTGGTGGCCTTGACCGTCAGCTCCGGAATGCGGCCTTTGAAGGCGGGCGTGGATTTAAGCCAGTCCGCAGTGCCCTCGAACTGGGAGCTGTTCCCGGGCTTCTCCCCGGTGGCGGCGTTGCCCACTGGCTGCAGGGTCAGCGTCTGCGGTCCGCCGGGGGTCTCTGCCAGAAGGGTGATGGAGGGAAGCGGGAGCCGGACGAAATTCTCCGCGTGGGCGTCGAGGCAATAAAGGGTGAGTTTGCCGGCGGTGGAATCCAGAACCAACTCCAGGTTGCCCTGATGCTCGCCGAGTTCCACCAGCTGTCCGCCATACTTGGGTTGGTGGGCGTGTCCGCCGGCGGCGTGCGTGTCGGTCGCCGCGTGGTCGCGGTCGTGCGCCTCATGATTCCCGCAGCCGCTGAGTCCAAGGCTCACGGCCACGGCCGTCAGTGCTGAGAAAGTGAGGGGGAGGAGACGCATGGCGGAGAAAGGTGTAGCAGGTCGGGAAGTTCTGACAACGGGCGGTGTGAGTTCCGGGTTCAGGATTCCGGGGCGAGCCCCGCAGCCACTTCGGCCCGGTAGGCTTTCAGGCCCGGGACGATGCCGGCCAGCGCTCCGAGGGAAATCATCACCAGCGGCGCCCAGATCAGCACGCCATCGGGCTGGAAGGGATCGAGCACCACTCCGGTCTGCGCCTGGATCACCCTCGAGGCGACCAGGACGATGGCCAGGTAAACGGCGTAGGCGGCGAGCATGCCGCCCGCCGAGATGACCGCTGCTTCGAGCACAATGGCGGCGAAGATGGTCCGCCGCCGCGCCCCGAGCGCGCGCAGGATGGCGAGGTCACGGCGACGTGCACTCATGGAGTTGTAGATGCTGGCCAGCACGGCGCCGGTCGCCACCAGCGCCACCAGCCAGGCGACGAGGGTCAGGACGGAGTCAAACCAGCCGAATTTGTCGAAGAGATCGGCCATTTGCTTGGCGATGGGCCAGGCGAAGGTGAGCCGGTTGCCCTGCCGGTTATAGAGCATGTCCAGCGACTGCCCGGCGATCGGCGTTCGCAGTTTGACCAGCACGGCGCTGATGTCCGTCGCCGTCCCGGGGTCATGTCCGCTCATGTTCTGCAATCCGGCCAGGGGAATCCAGAGGACGCGGTCCGCCGGCGTGTTGGACGGCTCCAGCACCCCCACCACGGTGTACACCTCCTCATGCTGGGCCTGCGGATCGAAGTTCAGGCCATGGTAGGGTTTGAAGCTGTCGCCGGGTTTCAGTCCGAGTCGGCGGGCGGCGAAACTGCCCAGCACCGCCTCGCGATAACCGTCCTCAAACAACCGTCCGCCCGGCGCCACCCGGAAGGCAGTTTTTGGGCGGTACTCGGAGGCGAAGTAGTTGGTCAGCGTACCGACCAGGCGGTAGCCGAGATAGTTGTCGCCCACCGCCAGCGGTACCGCGGATGCCACGGCCCGATTGGTGGCCAGGACCAGGTAGTCCTCGTACGGCAGATTGCCCGGCGAGGCCTCCAGGTGAAAAATGGCGTTGAGCACCAGTTGCAGCTTGGCGCCGCGCGCGCCCAGCACGGCGTCCCATCCGCCGCTCTGTCCGGTGAAGGTGGCGTGCGCCTGCCGCTTCACCGCCCAGACGGACATCACCAATCCGCCCGCCAGGGCGATCAGCACCCCGGTGACCACCGAGGACAGCAGGTGCTGCCGCAGACTGCGCCGCACGATGAGCCAGAGAGTCACTGTTTTCCTCCACCCTGGGCGGCGGTGGAGGCCCGGTTGAGTTCGGCGAGCGACAGCCGGTTCTCGAATCCGGCGAGGATTTCCCGATCGTGGCTGACCAGCAGCAGCGCCGCCTGGTTCTCCGCGCAGCCGTCGCGGATCAGGGTCAGGGCATCCCGGGCATTGGCGGCATCAAGATTCCCGGTGGGTTCATCCGCCAGCACCAGCTTCGGACGGTGCGCCAGCGCGCGGGCGACGGCCACTCGCTGCTGCTGTCCGGTCGACAGTTGACGGGGGAAGTGATGCAACCGTCCGGAAAGCCCCACCCGGTCCAGCAGCGCCTCAGCGCGGGATCGGTCCGCCCCCGGGCCGAAGCTCATGCCGAGCAGGACGTTTTCCAGCACGGTGAAGCCCTGGAGAAGGTTGAAGGTCTGAAAAATGTATCCGATGTCGGTGGCCCGCAGCCGGTCGCGGGACGCCTCGGAAAGGGTCGACATGGGCTGTCCGTCGAGTTCGATGCGCCCGGAGTCCGGCGTCAGAATGCCGGCGATGAGATGCAGAAAGGTGGTTTTTCCGGTGCCACTCGTTCCGCTGAGGGCGACCTGCGTGCGGTCGGCCAGACTGAAGCGGGGAACATCGATGACCTCGTGCCGGGAGCCGTCGGGCGCCTGGAACGATTTGCGCAGGTCGTTGATTTCGAGCAGCGCCATGTTGGGCGAGCAGCCTGCCCGGGTCGGGGGATGCGTGCAAACGGGAGTTGAGGAAGTCTGAGTATCCTCACGCGACATGTCCCGACGCCGCGCATGGACAATCCGGGGATGTTTCGTAGGATTGCCGGGTGCTTGGGTTCACGGATCGCCAATGGTTCGCCCTCGCCGTGGCATGCTACGGCGTCGGGGCGATCTATTCCGTGCTGCTCTGGCGGCGCGGGTTCCGTCGGGACGATTGGACGCTCTACGCCCTGCTGGCGACGGGCGCGGTGCTGCACACGATAGCCATGCTGCAGCGCGGGTTTTCCATCGACCGCTGCCCGATCAACAATCTCTTCGAGGCGACCATGTTCATCGCCTGGACCATCGTGGCAGCCTTCCTGTTGCTGGGCTGCTGGCGGCGGCTGCGATTTCTTGGGGTGCTGGTCTCGCCCACGCTCTTTGCGCTGGGAGTATTCGGGCTCTTCCCGATGCTGGATGAACGCGGGCCGCGCCCGGCCTTTGTCCATGGATGGGAGAGCCTGCACGCGGCGCTCATTCTGCTGGCCTATGGCGCCTTCGGTCTCAGCGCATTGGCGGCGCTCATGTACCTGTCGCAGGAGCACAATCTCCGGTTCGACAAGTCCCGCGCCATGTTTGCCCTGCTCCCGCCCATCCAGCGTCTGGAACGGGTGACCCGCGGCCTGCTGTTGGCCGGATTTGTCCTGCTCACGCTCGGACTGGCGGTCGGTGCCTGGTGGCTGCACCAGGAGCGGGGGACCTTCTTCATCGCCGACCCCAAGGTGGTTTGGTCCCTGGTGGTGTGGGCCGCCTACGGAATCCTGCTCGCCCTGCATGACCGGCTGCGCGCCGTCGGACGCCGCTTCGCCTGGAGTGTGATTGGCGCCTTTGTCTTTGTGCTGCTGACCTTCTGGGGGACCAATCTTCCGTCCACCATTCACAATCCATGAACGGCATGAACCTCCTCATGCTGGGACTCAGTCACCATTCGGCCCCGGTCGAACTGCGGGAGCGGTTTGCCTGTCCGGAGTCCGAGGTTCCCGGGTTTCTGGAGCGTGTGCTGCGGGGTGGGCATGGGGAGGAGGCGGTCCTCGTCTCCACCTGCAACCGTGTCGAACTGTACGTTGCCACCCCCCGCTCCACCTCCGAGGCGGCGCCGGCCCTGCGTGGATTTCTCCTGAACGACCGGGGTGTGCCCGGGCCGATGGACCGCGAGCTTTACAGCTGCGCGGGGGCCGCGGCGGCGGAGCACCTGTTCCGGGTGGCCAGCGGACTCGACTCCCTGGTGCTGGGAGAAACCGAGATCCTCGGGCAGTTGAAACAGGCCTACGCGGTGGCGCTGCGCTCCGGACACACCGGCCGCGTTCTCAACAAGCTGTTCCAGGCCGCCTTTGGCACCGCCAAAAAGGTGCGCAGCGAAACCCAGATTCAGCGGGGCAACACCAGCGTCGCCTCGGTGGCCGTGGATCTGGCGGAGAAGATTTTTGACCGCCTGTCGGAGCGTCAGGTGATGGTCATTGGCGCCGGGGACACCTCGGAGAAGACGGCGCGGGCGCTGCTGAGTCGGGGAGCGCATTCGGTGATCGTCAGCAACCGCTCTTGGGACCGGGCTGCCGCACTGGCGGAGGAACTGGGCGGACGGGCGATTCATTTCGACGGATGGGAACAGGAGTTTGCCGCCCTCGACATCATCATCAGCAGCACCAGCGCCCCGCATTTCATCCTGGATTTCGCCCGCCTGGAACGGCTGCTGGCCCGGCGTCCGGCGCGTCCGCTGCTGCTGGTGGACCTGGCGGTGCCGCGGGACATCGATCCCGAGGTGAAGCGTCTGGACAACGTGTTTCTCGCCAATGTGGACGACCTGCAGGCGATCGCTGATGAGCACGTGCGGAATCGACGCGAGGAACTCGCCGTGTGCGAGGTCATCATCCGCGACCGCGTTCAGAGCTTGTTGAATGGTCTGGGGCCCTCGACGATGGCCCGCACCCGCTGGGCGCTCGAATAGTCCCCACCGGTTTTTTGCCGCATGTCCCCGACCGATGCCCCGTCCCGTCCCGTCGTCGTCTGCAGCCGCGGATCCGCCCTGGCCCTGGCCCAGGCGGAGCGGGTGTGCGCCGATTTGCGTCTGCTCTTTCCCGAGCGTGTCTTCGAACTCCGGGTGATCCGCACCACGGGCGACAAGCTGCAGACCGCCAGCCTCGCGCAGGCGGAAACCTCCCTTCCACGCGGGCTGTTCACCAAGGAACTGGAGACGGCACTGCTGGACCGCACGGCGGACATCGCGGTGCACAGCCTCAAGGATCTGCCCACGGAACTGCCCGAGGGGCTCATTCTCGCCGCCACTCCGCCGCGCGCGGATGTGCGGGAGGTGCTGCTCTACCGGGACGCGGGACATTCGGATTTCGCCGCCGACAAGCGTCCGCCCGCGGAATGGAGCCCCGGTCGCCGGGAACCGTTTTACGGCGTCCCGCGCACCCCGGTGATCAAACTTCCCCGGGGTTCGGTGGTCGCCACCAGCAGTCCGCGGCGCTCCGCCCAGTTGAAGTCCCTGCGGCCCGATTTGGAGGTGGTGCCGATCCGCGGCAATCTGGGAACCCGCTTGGGCAAACTGCACGACTTGCCGGATCTTGACGCCACGCTGCTCGCGGCGGCGGGTCTGGTCCGCCTCAACTTCGATATCGGACCCCGCGGTGAACTGCGACTGGATCCCCGGCTGCCGGCCTCGATGCGTGCCGGCCTCACGCCGCCGCCCACGGGACTCCTGGCGACGATCCTCGAACCCGAGCAGATGCTTCCCGCCGTGGGGCAGGGGGCGCTGGCGCTGGAGACCCGGGCCGGAGACCCGGAGATCGCCTCCCTGTGCGAGGTGATGAACCATTGGAATACCTTCCAGGCGATCACCGCTGAGCGCGCCTTCCTGTCGGCCATGGGCGGAGGTTGCCAGGCGCCCGTCGCCGCCTTTGCCCGGGTGATCGGACACCAACTGGAACTCACCGCCGCCTCCTATCACCAGGATCCCCCGCGCCATGCCGCGGCCCGTCGCCCCGTGCGTGAAGCGGTCCAACTAGGCGAAGACCTCGCCCGGAAGCTGCGATGATCGGATTCGGCCTGGGGGGCGCGCGCAACTCGGGCGGTGCGCGTCAGTTCGCATTCGGACGACCCGGGAGCGTCAAACCTTTCCCCGGTCGAGAATGAGTTCCGTGACCCCACGAGGCCGCTGATTCGATGACAACGCTGGCCCGGGCGGTCTTACTCACCCCATGAACTTGACCGGACGACAGGTGGTGATCACGGGAGCTTCGAGCGGATTCGGCGCGGCGGCGGCCGTGGCTTTCGGACGTGCGGGATGCCATGTGGTTTTGGGCGCGCGCCGGGTGGACCGACTGGAGGCTGCCGCGCGCGCGGCATTGGAGGCGGGCGCCGCCTCGGCGACGTTCCACCCGCTGGATGTCGCCTCCACCAGCAGCGTGGACGAGTTCGCCGCCTGGATTCGTGATCGGGCCGGCCGGGTGGATGTCCTCGTGAACAATGCGGGAGGTGCCCATGGACTGGATCCGGTGGCCACCGCCCGCGACGCCGATCTCGAAGCCATGGTGCAGTCCAATTTCCTGGGACTGCTCCGGATGACGCGTGCGCTGCTTCCCCTGGTGCCGCATCACGCCGGCGCGTGGATTCTGAATGTGGGTTCCATTGCCGGTCACGCCCCCTACGAGGGAGGCGCCGCGTATTGCGGTGTCAAGGCCGGGGAACGCCTGATCACCCAGTCACTCCGTCTGGAATTGAACGGCACCGGAATCCGGGTGGGAACCATTGATCCCGGCATGGCGGAAACCGAGTTCTCCGCCGTCCGCTTCAAGGGGGACGAGACCCGGGCGGCCAAGGTTTACGCGGGAGTGAATCCCCTGCAGGCAAACGACGTTGCGGAGGCCATGGTGTGGATGGCCTCGCGTCCCGCGCATGTGTGCATTGATGAACTGGTGATCAAGCCCACCGACCAGGCGGCGTTTCACAAAGTGTACCGCCGCTGAGTGGCCCCACCCGCATTGGGCGCGTGGAGTCTCCACCACTCCGTGAGCCATCACGCGCAACGGCATCGTCGCGGTTCAAAGCCGCGGCGCCGGCGGCTTGATGGGCGCTTGTCCGGACAGCACTCCCTTCACCCGCGTGGACCGCTTGTAGACCTTGTCCGAGCAGGTGACGAACAGTTCGTCGAAGTTGGGTCCGCCGAGAACCACATTGGAGATCCAGCGCGCCTGGGGCTTGGCGATGATGCCGTTGACCCGCCCCGCCTGGTCGCAGAACTGGATGCCCATTTCCGTGGTGACGTAGAGGCGTCCGTCCCGGTCCAGGGTCATGCCGTCCGCTCCACTCTGGGTCGAACCATCCACCAGATGCAGATGATAGTACCGCTGCTTGAAGCCGAGGGAGCCGTCGTCCTGGATCTGATACGACCAGACAAACTGCGCCTGGGTGTCGGCGACATAAAGCAGGCTCTGGTCGGGCGACAACCGGACGCCGTTGGGGAAGCGGAGGCCCTGGCCCTCGTCCACGACCCGCTTCTGTCCGTCGGGAGTAATCAGCCACACGCGCTTCTGGTTGGGCTCCGTCACATAGAGATTCCCCGTGGCCGTGACGCACAGATCATTCCCCTCGATGCCGGACGCCACCACGGAACGCTGTCCCTCCGCGGTGTAGGCGGCGATCTCCTTCAACTTCGCCGCGGCGGCGAAGAGTCGGCCATCCGGACCGAACATCAGACCATTGGCACCCCCGGTGTCGGAGGCGAACACGGAGACCTTTCCATCGGCCCCTACCCGGTGAATGCGACTTGCCGGAATGTCGGTGAAGAACACCTCGCCGCGGGCATTGACGGCCGGTCCCTCGGTGAATCCGAAGCCGTCCGCCACCAACTGCCACTCCGAGCCCTCCGCCAACACTTCGCGCACGATGGGTTGCCTGGACTTCCGTTCCGGATTCGCGGTGATGGGGGCCGGATAGTCCCGCCACAGCCAGCGCAGGGCGTCGGGAAAGACCTGGGTGGCCTGAAAGCCATCGTGGCCGCCGGTGCCCCAGGCGTGATGGACGTCATATCCGGCGAACTGCAGGGAGCGTTCCATCTCCTGGTTGGCCATCCACCAGTCACCGCCGTAAATGTTAAGGTCGTTCTCGCCGTCCTGGAGGAAGATGCGAATCGGCTTCGGCTCCACCTTGCGAATCAGGGTCGCGTACTCATTGCCGCCCCGCAGTCCGACGTAGGTGCCGACACTGGTGAAGACCCGGCGAAAGGCATCCGGACGCTCCCACGCCGCCGTCCAGGCGCAGATACCGCCGCTGCTGGCACCGGCAATGGCGCGCTCATTCGCGTTGGTGGTGAGCAGGACGGCATGGGTCCGCTCCACAAACGGGAACACCTCGTCCAGCAGGAAGCGCGCATAGGCGTCCCCGAGACCGTCGTACTCGTAGCTGCGGTTGAAGCGGTCCAGTGCGTTGGTGGATCGGGCTGGAACGCGTCCTGGGGTGATGAAGAGGCCGATCTGCACCGGGATCTCCTTCTTCGCGATCAGGTTGTCGAGCACGTTGACCGCCTGATAGCCCCCGCCGTCCTGCAGCACCATCAGCGGCGCCCGCTGCGTGCGGTCCAGTTGCTGGGGCAGGTAGAGCGTGTAGTCCCGCACGGTCCCCGGAAAGACGCTGTT
>JBDKKE010000149.1:0-4401 GCA_039796255.1 Verrucomicrobiota bacterium
ACGGCGCTTCGGCGCCCTCCAGGGTCATCCGCACGTGCTGGAAGTGATCGCACAACGCGACGCTCAGGACCTTTTTGGCCTCGGTCTGTCCGATGACAAAGCGGTTCAGGTAGCGCGCGATGTCGGCGGGCTTGAGGTCGAAGCTAAACTTTTCCGAGGGTGCCGCGGTGGCGGCCACGCCGGGTTTGGACAGGTTCCCGGGCGACCCGGTGCGGGATCCGGTCGGCGTGCTGGAGCGGGGCCGGCGGGACGGGACACCTTCGGTCACGGGACCCAGTGACCCGGGATGTCCGCTGCTGGAGTTGGTATTCACCACGCGCGGAGCATGCATGGGATTGGGGGAAATGTCTGGACAGAAGTGCGGTTGCCGGGAGGCATCGCCGTTGCGCTCTCCGATTCTGCTCCTGCTCCGGGCCCGGACGGTTCATCATGCGCCATGCAATCTGGCGATCCGGCACCGTCTCCCGAGGCCCGGTGGGTGGTCTTCATTCTTAGAAATTCTGCAGGCCGCTGCTTCATCGGTCATACGGCGGACCTGGAGAAGTTCCTGGCCACCGCGGATGCGGATGTGGCGGCGTGGACGGCCAAGCCCGGTCCGTGGCCACTGGTCTGGAAGCATGTCGGCCTCACCGAGGACGCCGCGCGAAAGTACGAAACCAGTCTCAAGCGCGACCGCGACACCCCGAGGTTTTATACGCGGACCGGCCTGGTCCCGCCGGCCGCGCCAGAGGCACCGCCGGAATGCTAGCTCCCAAAGCAAGTTTCCATCGTCGGGTTGTCGTCACCGGAATGGGCGTGGTCACGCCGCTGGGGACCGAGGTGGAACCCATGTTTCGGCGGATAATGGCCGGTGAATCGGCCATTGCGCCGATCCGGCGGTTTGATGCCTCCGGATACTCACTGAATCACGCGGCGGAAGTGGGTTTGCTGGAACCGGAGTCGTGCGGCATCTCCGAACGGGAGCTGAATTATCTCCATCCGGTGCAGGTGTATGGACTGATTGCAGCCGAGAAGGCCGTGCAGGATTCCGGCCTGGACCTCTGCCGGCAGGCACTTCGGGGCAATACCCGTCCGGTCAGCGGAAGCGATCGAATGGGCACAGCGATCGGAATTTCGAACTTCACCGTTGAGCCCATTCAAGACGCGCTCCAAAGAATCGGCGACGGCCGAATCCGACAGGTCTCGCCCCATACCTTGAACCAGTCCCGGCCATGCAGCTGTGCTGCACTGGTGTCGATTCGTTACGGCCTGCGTGGTCCGATGCTGTCGCAGAACGCCGCCTCCGCAACCGGGGCGTTGAATCTGACAACCGCCTTTGATGCCATCCGGTTTGGCCGCACCGACGTCATGATCGCCGGCGGCACTGATTCCGGGGTCAATCCCCTGACCACCGCCATCTTCTCCCAGAATCTCACCGGATCGCGCTCCGGTCGGTGCCGGCCATTCGACGTGAATCGTGATGGAGTGGTGCTCGGCGAGGGAGCCGCCATCGTCGTGCTGGAGGATTTGGAGCATGCGCTGGCGCGGGAGGCGCGCATTTACGGCGAGTTCATGGGATACGGACTCCGGTCGGACGCCATGGATATGTCGGTGATTCCGGTCGAGGCGCCGGGCCTGATGCTTTCCATGAAGGAGGCCCTGGAGGATGCCGGCCTTTCCCCGGAAGATGTGGGGTATGTCAATGCTCATGGAACAGCGACCCAGCGGAACGATCTGGCGGAGGCGTTCGCCATCCGCACGCTGTTTGATGGGCTGACCGGGCAGCCGCTGGTCAGTGGCACCAAGGGGCAGTTGGGCCACATGCTGGCCGCCAGCGGGGCCGTCGAGTTCATCATTAGCCTGATGGCATCCCGCTTTGACCACGTCCCGCCCACCGGCGGATTGATCGAGGTAGATTCTGAGTGTCGCCTCCATCATGTGATGGAGCGCGGCGTCGCCGCGCCAGTCGCCCATGCGATGTCGTTGAGCGCGGGCATGGGTGGGATGAACTCCGCCATCATTGTCCGGGGAGAGAAGGCGGCATGGATACCCCCGGCCGACTGACACTGGGGGGATGTCTTGGGCTCCGAATGGTTGCCCGACGGTTGATTTAGGCGGCGCCGGCGAGGGTCTGTTTCGTGATTTCCGCAGCGAACGGGTCCGGGTAGGATCGCCTTCCTGTGACGAAAACGAAGCCCATCACCCGTCCCCGCCGGGTCGGTCTCATCTCGCTTGGCTGCGCCAAAAATCTCGTGGATGCCGAGATCATGCTGGGCTCGCTGCTGCGGGATGGCGTGGAGATTGTGAATGATCCGGCCCAGGCGGACGCGGTCATCGTCAATACCTGCTCCTTCATTGATGCGGCGCAGGAGGAGAGTGTGGACACCATTCTGGAGTCCACCGAACTGCGCGGCAGGACGCGTCCCGACCAGGCGGTGATCGTTTCCGGATGCATGCCCCAGCGTTTTCGCGAGGAGTTGCCCAAACTCATGCCGGAGGTGGATGTGTTCATGGGCATCGACCAGGTGGAGCAGGTCGGCGCCCTGGTCGAGCAGGCGATCGCCAGCCGGGCGGCCCGGACGGGCGTTCCCGCGGTAAGCGATCCGGCGTCCAATCCAGGCGTCAAGGCCCGCCTGGCGGATCTCGAGGCAAAACGTGGGAAGCCAGAGGAATCCGAGCCCTCCCTGCGCGGCACGGGGAAGTTTGGGAAGACGAAGCAGGTCGTGGCCCCGGCGTTGGCAGGACCGTCCACGGAAGTGACCGTGCGGCCGAGTTACATTCCGCATTTTGACACCCCGCGCTTTCGGCTCACCCCTGGGCACTTCGCCTACGTGAAGATCGCCGAGGGGTGCAATCATCCGTGCAGCTTCTGCATCATCCCGCGCATGCGCGGTTCCCACCGGAGCCGGACGCAGGCAGACGTGGTGGCGGAGGCGCGGCAGCTGATCAAGGACGGCGTCCGGGAGCTGAACCTGATCTCGCAGGACTCCACCTACTATGGCCTCGACCTGCGTGCCAACCACAGCCGGGCGATCTCCTCTCCCGAGAAGTTCACCGCCGCCACCCGGGCCCTGGCCGCCGACGCCACGACGCTGTCCTCGCTGCTGCGGGAACTGAACGGACTGAAGGGCGACTTCTGGATCCGGCTTCTCTACACCCATCCGGCGCACTGGACGGACGAGCTCATCCAGACCATTGCCGACTGCCGCAAGGTGGCGCGTTATGTGGACATGCCCCTGCAGCACATCCACGACGACCTGCTGGCGCGCATGCGGCGGGAGACCAGCGGACAGTACATCCGTGACCTGATTGCGAAAATACGCGCGGGGATCCCGGGCATTGCCTTGCGGACGACCTTCATCGTGGGTTTCCCCGGCGAGACGGACACCCATTTCCGGACGCTTCTCGACTTCATCACCGAAACCCGGTTTGAACGACTGGGTATCTTCGCCTACTCGCAGGAGGACGGCACGGTGGCCGGGAAGATGCAGCAGCAGTTGACGCCCGCGAAGCGCCAGAAGCGGCGGGAGCAGGCCATGGCTGCGCAGCATGCGGTGGCGGTGGCGGTGTCCGAGGCGTTTGTCGGCCGGACTCTGAAGGTCCTGGTGGAGGGCGAGGCCTCGGGACGCGAGCTGGCCAAGGCCAATGTCAGCTCCTGGGAGCATGGACTCATCCGGCAGGAATCCGGGGAGGGGACCCAAAAATCCCAGCTCAAAGCCCAAACCCGGTATCTTGTCGCCCGGGGCGAGGCGGATGCACCGGACATTGACGGGCGGGTGTACATCCGCGGTTCACTTCCGGTGGGCCGGTTTGCGAAGGTGAAGATTGTCGGTCACACGGACTACGACCTCATTGCCGAGCCCGCATGAAGCCGTCCCGTCCTCGGCGCCCGGCGGAGCCGACAATCACCCTCCGCCGCACCCAGCCCTCGGACGCCCCGGCGGTGGCGCGGATTTTTGACGGTCCGAAGGCGGTCTGGGGCACGATGCAGTTGCCCTTTGCCTCGGCGGAAGTCTGGCATCAGCGCCTCAGCCGGGAGACGGAGTCCACACTCATCTCGCTGGTGGCCTGTGCGGGGGAGGAACTGGTGGGGACCATCGCACTCCACCTCAACGCCGGTCAGCCGCGGCGGCAACACGTGGCGGAGCTGGGAATGACCGTCCGCGACGACTGGCAGGGACGCGGCGTCGGCACGAAGCTCCTGCAAGCGGCTCTGGACCTAGCCGACCGGTGGCTGGCGCTGCGACGGGTGCAGTTGACGGTGTACGTGGACAACGAGCCCGCCCTGCGGCTCTACCGGAAGCACGGATTCGAGGTGGAGGGGACGCTCCGTCAAATCGCCTTTCGCGACGGCGAATACGTGGACGGATTCCTGATGGCACGGCTGCGTCCGGCTTAGCGGATGCAGAGGATCGAAAGGGA
>JBDKKE010000150.1:0-4001 GCA_039796255.1 Verrucomicrobiota bacterium
GACAGGACACCCCTTTCTTCGCACACCCCTTCGCCCAGGCACGCTTTTTCCTGTTACTCCCCGATCCGCGCCGCTTTCCCCTCTCTTTCCCTGCGGCTCTTTTGCTTCAAACTGAAAACTTAAAACTCCGCGCCCCGCGCGGTCACGGCATTGATGGTTCCCCAGAACGAGCCGCGGATTGGACGTCCTTTGTCAGCGGAGTCCACATTGTAGCGCAGTTCCATCTGCATGACGGGCTTCAGCTCGGGGATCTCCAGAAATACCGTCCGTCCATCCGCCTGCAGGGTCGCCGCCTTCACCACCACGTCGTCGCGTCCCTCACGACTGGGATCCGTCACCGACCAGTCCTTGGATCCATACGCTTCCGCGTATCGGTAGTTCCACTGTTTCATCGCATAGCTGCCGGGATCCGCCGCAGTGGAGGGATCCAGGGGTTGGGAGAAGGTGATCTCCATTCCGCCCGGACGTACCCGGAAGCCCACCGGCAATGCCATCCGCTGGCCGGTAAAGCGAACCCGCTGCAGCGCGCCATCCTTCACCGCACTGGTCTGCCATCCGGTGCTGCCGGCGACAAACAGGGAACCATCCCGCGGGTGAAACGATCCCCGGTTGGGCCCGCTCAGGAACTTCACCGGCAGCGACACCACGCCGCCCTGCAGTGCCGGGCCGCCAACGGCTCCGCCCGTGTCGCGCAGGGCCAGCATCATCCCACACCGGCCCCAGAGCAGGTGCAGCATCTGCCCTCCCAGTGCGCCCCACTGACCTTCCGGCACCCAGACCTGCGATCCACTGGAGTTGTCCACTGCGTGGGGAATCCAGGTGAGCGGCGCGTCGTAACCCAGCGGGCGCTCGGGGGTGGTCTTCGGACCGCCATAGCCGTAGTAGCCGTCCGGACGAATCTCCGCGATGAACGACGACGGGGTCCAGGTACCCTGCTGCGGCGCCGCGGTTACCACCCGTCCGTCCGGACTCACCCCCATGCCGTTGGGATTCCGGAATCCGGTGGCCAGGGTTTCTGCGGATCGACCGTCCGCCGCGACACGATGAACCCCGGCGGGATCCGCGTAGTAGAAATTGCCGGCGGAATCTTTCTCCAGACAGGTGACGTAGTCATGTCCGCCGGTGGAGGTCGCGATGCCGTCAAAGAAGCTCTCGTAGTAGTCCGCCTCGCCATCGCCATTGCCATCGCGAAGGCGGGTGATGCGGTCGCGTCCCAACACAAAGACCTCGTTCCCGCGCACCTTGAGTCCGAGCGGTTGAAAGAGTCCGGTGGCGAATCGGGTCCAGGTCAGCTTGCGCAGCGAATCGTCGATCCCCGTCACGCGCCACACGTCGCCATGGATGGTGCACAGGTAGGCGGTGCCGTCGGCGGTCAGGTCCACGCCGGACCCGAAGAGCAGCGCCTTCCACGGGTTGTCATAGGGCAGGGTGAGGGTATCCACGGCGAGGAAGTCGGTGTCGGCGCCCCGCTGACCCACGGTCGTCAGCGCCTTCCATCGAGCCGGACCCGGCCGGGCAAACGGGGCGACGGGGAACAGCTCGAAGTTCCGTTTCTCCCACTCCAGGTATGCCGGCAGGTCGCGTTCCTCACCCGTCCACGTGGCGATTCCGAGCAGCGTCTCCTCGCCGCTGGGACCGATTTCCACCCACACCCCTTTTCCCACTCCCCGTTCTGTTCCCAGCCGCCCGATCACGGTGGTGACCTGGACTCGTCCGGCATGGATCCAGGAGTGGCGCGTCAACTCCCGGTGAACCCGCACTCCCTCCGCGGACGTGGAATCCGAACTCTCCGAGGCCATCGTGGGGGACACTCCGGCGGGGGCATCCGGGGCGACACAGAACCGGAAGGAGTTCGTTCGCGGCCCCAGCGCGAAATCCCGCATCACCACCGTCCCCACCGGCGTGGCGTCCGCCCAGGGCATTTCCAGGACCGGCATGCCGCCCACGTCATAGGACAGCACGGTCCGCGGCCCATGCGCCCACCAACCGCGCACGGTCACCCGAGCATCTCCCCAGGCCGGGGCGGAGGGCAGCGTCAACATCGGGTCCGCCGCCGGACGCGGGGAACCGATCAAACCAAAACGAGTGGGGTCAAAGGTGAGGAATCCACCCGTCCAGGCCGCGCGAAAGCTCGCAGTCGCCAGGTCGTAGGCCGCGGTTGCCTCGCCCTGGGCACCCAGCTTGATCGAGAGTCCTTTGGCGAGCGTGGGACCCGAGGGCAACTTGAGGTTCGATGCCAGAAACCGGCCGACCTCGGTCTCCTGCCAGCGGTTGTCCACCCAGTCCTTCTCCGCCTGCGATCCCGGCTCCTTCCCCGATGACACCGGTTCCCCCGCCGTCCGCCGCGCGTCATCCCCTGCCGCCGCCGCTTTCGGCGCGAGCCTGTTGAGGCCGGCGAGCTCCTTACCCAGCTTCACCTCCGCGTCCTCCTCGGTGTGCCCGATAATGCCCACCGGTCCCTTCCAACCGCTGGCCACCAGGGCTTGCATCATCCGAAGTTCCTCATCTCCGGTGCCCAGCGGGATGATCTTGCGTCCGGTCCGGTCGCCATCCCGGACCATGCCGTTCAGATTGATGGCCAGCAAATGGGGTTTGAGAATTGCCAACTGCGCCGCGAAGTCGTCGATGTGGGCGTGGGCGTGGTGGAAGTTATACACCGAACCCACATTGGTATGTCCGGACGCGATCAACCGGCGGATCACAACCGCCTGATTGGTGGGTTCGCCGAACCACCCCAGGTGATTGTAGAGGGCCACCGTGCTGCCCAGCTTGGCGGCCGCGTCGCAGATGGGGCTCAGCGTGGTCACGGCGCCCTGGATCTTTTCCTGAAGCCGCGCCGGATTCGTCTCCGGCTCGGTGCCCATCGTCACCCAGAGCTGCGGACTCAGACGGTTCCGCTCCAGACAGGACAGGATGGCTTTCGCCTCGTCATTCAGCGCGGCGGGAAACCACCAGGCCGTGAGTTCGATTCCATGCTTTTGCAGCGCGGCAACCTCGGCATCGAAGGTGGGAATGTGTTCCGCCCGCCAATCGTACGCCAGGCGCTGCAATCCCAGGCGATGGAGCATTTCGGCCCGTTCCTCAGGACCACGCTTCCTGGAGTCGAAGGGGACGATGCACCAGGCGACGAGATTGGTCCGGGAGAAGAGCCCCTCGGGTGGCAGGTCGGCGGAGGTTGGAAACTGCGCGGTACAGAAAGCGACGGATACCAGGAGCAGCGTCAGGAAGCGGCGAAGCATGGCGTATGGACGTCAGAATGCCCGGCGCATTCGCCCGACAGAAGGACGAATCGAGTGGGGACGCCCGCGGCGAGGCGGGAGGGGGATTTTACCACAGAGACACAGAGGCACAGAGAAAGCCCATGGGAGCGGAACTGAAGCGGAACAACGACTCAGCGGGTCCCCAACTCATGCCCGTGAACCGCTTCGGATCTTCTTTTCTGAAGGACGCTCACTCCTCTGTGTCTCTGTGCCTCTGTGGTTCAAATCGCCGGATACCGAGGGTTCGGGTAAGGAATCCCTCTGCGGCGCCCCACGCAGCCGCCTGCTCCTGGGGCGATCCGAGGGTGTGGCCGCCCTTCGGGATGCGGCGAAGCGTCACCGGTGATGCGAGGTCGAGCGCGGAGGCGGCCAGTCCGATGCTCTGGGAGATCGGCACCACGGTGTCGTCCTCGGCATGAAGCAGCAGGAGGGGAAACCTGAGATCGACGAGTTGCGGGCGGGGATTCCAGGAAGTCAGTCCCGGGGAACCGCCGAGACGCCAGCGTTCGATGGCGCAGAGATAGAAGGGCGCTTGGCGGCAGGAAGTCCGCAGCCAGGACTGCAGATCAAAGGCGCCTTCGAGGCTGACACCGGCGCGAAAGGCGGTGTCCGACCGGGCCAACGCCGGGAGCGTGAGAGAGCCGCCAAAACTGGAGCCGGCCACCGCAGTCGCCGCGGGATCGGCGAGTCCCTGTCGGATCGCCCAGCGGGCACCCTCCAGCAGATCGGCGACGGGCAGGT
>JBDKKE010000151.1:0-4399 GCA_039796255.1 Verrucomicrobiota bacterium
CCCGCCCACGGCGACGTACCAGGATCACCAGGGGCGGCCGCGATTCGTGGTCGAGGGCGGCGCGCCCATCCGGGAACTCATCTGAAGCCCCGCCTCAGCCACCACTTCCACCCCCACCCCCACCCCCATCTGCCGCCAGGGCCTGAGCGCGCCGCTTCAATGCCGCCAGCAGCGCCCCGGTTGCCGGGGTGAGTTCCCCGCGCCACAACGCGCCGATGACCAGCGGCGGCACCTCGGTCAGAGGAACCAGGCGCAATCCCGCCGGCGGCTTTCGTCCGGGAACCGCCACGGTCAACCCGATGCCAAATCCTCCGACGGCATAAGTGTCGATCAACTCCAGCACGGTCACTTCAATGCTGGGCCGCCACTCCAGTCCTCGTAGGGCGAGCAGCTCGCGCAGCCGGCGCGGCACGACCTCGTTGGGAGGCAGAGTGATCAGCGACTCGCGCTCTCCACCGGCGGCCAGGGCTTCGAGCAATTCTGCGGAGGTGGTGGCGCCATGACGCCGAGGCAGCAGAAAGGCCAGCGGCATTTCCAGCAGGCGTTCGCTGCGCAGCCCGGTCGGCGGCGCCTCCTCCAACACCGTAATGGCGAAATCGATTTCCTGACGCTCCAGCAGATTCTCGATCTCCGGCTGATGCGCGTCGCGCAGGGTGAGGCGGAGGGCGGAAAATTTCGTCCGCACTTCCTGCAACACCTGGGGCAGGTGCTCCCGCAGCGCAAAGACCGGCGCTGCCAGACGCACCAACTGCGTCACGCCCCCCCGCAGCCGTTGCCCGACCTCGATAACATTGCCAAAGAACGGACTGATGAACTCGTACAGGTCCTTCCCCTGCGACGTGAGTTCAAAGGGGCGCCGATTGAACAGCTTCAGTCCCAGGTCGGCCTCCAGTTGCAGAATCTGTCCGCTGATCGCGGGCTGCTGAATGCCGTACGGCATGTTGCGAACCGCCTCCTTGATGCCCCCATGCCGGGCCACGTAAAAAAACAGTTCGAGGTGGTGGATGTTCATAGCATTGAGTGAAGCAGGCTCCCGTCAGGAAAATCAATTCGCGCCCACGGGTGATGCCGTGTTACGCCGAACGTATGGCCAATCAACCTCCGAAGCAGTGCCGCCATTGTGGGACCGCCTGCGATCCGGCCTCGGTCGACTCCGGAATCTGCCCCGCGTGCCACGGCGACCTGGGCGACAGAGCGCGATCCCTGCCCTGGAATGCGCTGATCGCCGGGGCCATCCTTGTGCTGCCACTGATCACGCTCCTGGTGGCCCACGCGCTCTTCCCAGGGGCGGATGTCGACCCGATCATCGCGTTGAAGGTGGCACCGGTGATGGCGCTTATTGGGGGCATCGTGCTGGGTGTCCGGCTCGGAAACTCCGTGGAGCGAAAAATTCTGCTGGCGGTGGCGCTTCCCCCGGTGCTGCTGGTCGGTGCCGACGTCATCCTGTTCGCCGGATGCACGATGCTCCGCTAGACCCCGGATTTCCCAAACCCCTCTCTGCCTTTCCCGTGTCCTCCATCACCCTCCGCCCCGTCCGCGAACTGCTCAAGCACACCACCACGCGTTGTCCCGTCTGTCGTCAACCCGTGCCCGGCGAAGTCTGGCGGGAGGGCGTTCGACCCGCGAAGGTGTTCCTGCGGCGGACCTGTCCGGAACACGGGGACTCCTCCGCCTGCCTGGCCAGTGACGCCCGCTTCTACTGGTTGGCGAAGGGCAGCGACGCCAATGCCTGCTGCGGCGGCCGGACGGAGGACGCGACGCCCACCGTGCCGTCACAACCCCAATGCTGCACTGCGGACGGAACAGCCTCCGGCACTCTCGGCCGCAATGCGGCAGGGCACGGAGACCAGCCGTTTGAAACGCTGTCCACCTGCCTGGCCCTGATTGAAATTGTCCACTCCTGCAATCTGTCGTGCCCCACCTGCTACGCCGATTCGCCGCTGGGCGCAGGTGGACGGGTCGACGCCGTTCCCCTCGACGACCTCCAGCGCCGCATCACCGGCATCATTGATCGCAAGGGCGGACTGGAAATCCTCCAGTTGTCCGGCGGCGAGCCGACGTTGCATCCGCAGTTCTTCGAGCTGCTGGCCTGGGCCCAGAACCATCCCAAGATTGACTACGTGCTGGTCAATACCAACGGAGTGAAGCTGGCCCACGATGAAACCTTCGCCGGACAGTTCGCCACGGCCGCCGCGCGCCGAAAGGTGCAGCTCTACCTCCAGTTTGATGGCGTCCAGTCCGCCGCCCAGCACGCACTTCGTGGCGCGGATCTGCGGTCCACCCGCGAGCGTGCCTTGGACCGCGCCGCTGCCATGGACCTGCCCGTGACGCTGGCCATGACCGTCACTCCCGACAACCTGGCGCACATCTGGGAAGCCATCGCCTTCGGACTCGCCCGACCCATCGTCCACGGCATCACCTTCCAACCCCTGTTCGGCAGTGGACGCCTCAACATCACTCCAGACGCCCCGTCCATCCGCCTGAACACCGCCGATCTGCTCCTGGCTGCCGTGGAACAATCGGCAGGCCAACTGAAGTTCGACGACTTCACGCCCCTGCCCTGCGGCGACCCCAACTGCGCGACCATCGGCTATCTGCTGCGTCTCCAGGGGAAAATCCATTCGGTGAGCGAGTTCCTCGACTTCGCCCAGCTGCAGGGATTCCTGAAGGACAAGGTTCACTACACGCTGGAGGATCTCGCCCGCTGCGGCTGCGAAACCGAGCCCCTGGGCGCGCTGCTCAAAACCCTCGAACTCCGGTCCAGCGTGGCCTTCCGCATTATGGTGAAGCCGTTCATGGATGCCTGGACCTGGGACCAGGACCGCATCGACCGCTGCTGCACGCATGTCATCCGACCGGACGGCCAACTGGATTCCTTCTGCCGCTACTATTCCGGCTTCCCGGACACCGCGGTTGAGGCGTGACGGATTTTGAACCGCATGAACCGGTTGCTCCCATCGGAAGCCGCCAACGGCTCCCCGCCCTACTATGGATGGCTGCTCCTGGCGGGGATTGGAGTCAGCCTGATATTCTGGATTCGCCTGGCGCGGCGCGATGACCGGCTGCTGATGGTCTACCTGGGCGCGCTGACCGGAGCCTTTGCCGGGGCGAAGATCGTCTATCTGCTTGCCGAGGGGTGGCAGGACCTGGGGTC
The DNA here is from genome assembly GCA_039796255.1 of Verrucomicrobiota bacterium. Taxonomy (GTDB): domain Bacteria; phylum Verrucomicrobiota; class Verrucomicrobiia; order Limisphaerales; family UBA9464; genus UBA9464. The sequence continues at coordinate 3,155 of JBDKKE010000151.1, forward strand.
CGCGGATCTGTGGCAACGGTGGGCGACTGGAAAGACCATTCTGGGCGCGTTGCTCGGCGGCTATGCCGGCGTGGAGATCTCAAAGAAGCTCCTCGGCTACCCACGCGCCACCGGCGACTGGTTCGCCGTCATCGCGCCAGCCGGCATCGTTCTCGGTCGCATCGGATGTCTGTTGCACGGTTGCTGCCTCGGCGAAGCCTGCCAGCACCCCCACTGGTGGACCCTCACCGACCGCTCCGGCATTCCACGGTGGCCGGCCGTTCCTGCGGAGATCACCTTCAACCTGACCGCCATGGGGGTCTTCTGGATACTGCGCCGGCACGGACGTCTCCCAGGGCAGCACTTCCATCTATACCTGATCGCCTACGGACTCTTCCGCTTCGCCCATGAATTCGCCCGCGCCACTCCCCGGATTCTTGGCCCGTTCTCCGGATACCAGGTTGCCGCCCTGGCCGTGACCGGACTGGGAATCTGGGGCTTCCTGAAACGAAGACGGGAAACGAGGATCCCTGAATGAACGCCCCGCCCCCCTTTGCCTCCTTCGGGATTGTTTCCTCACGGGAATGCGGATTCCGCCACTCCGTGGTTCACCCGCGGGATGAAGGGCGAGTCACGCGGACCTCGATACGATAGGTGATCCGCACCAGGAGGTCGCCGCGTCCTCCCCGGGGACGGGGAAGTCCGGCCCCCTCCACGCGCAATACCTCCCCACGAGCCACTCCCCGTGGAATCGTGAGTCGATGGCGGGAGCCATCCGCACCGGCCACAAACTCCACGCCCCCCTTGGCCGCCAATTCGGGCTTGATGCGCAGATCGCAGCGCAGATCTGAACCACGCGCCTTAAAACGAAAACCCGGCAACACCTTGACCCGGAGCAGGACCCATCCCCCGGTCGGAGAGTCCGTGCGCAGCACGCGGAAGCGGGTCCCGGGCGCGGTGTCCGCAGGAACCACCAGCCGGTAGGTTTCGCGGCCGTTCGGATTGGCCGGATCATTCACCGTCACCTCCCGCACCGCACCCCCGAGCAGTTCCTCGATTCGAAGCGACACGTCCTGGGTGACATTCTGTGCGGATCGCCCGGCGCCCGACGCGCGTGCCGTGCGAACGGACTTCTTTCCAGCGGCAAGCTCCTCGTCGTAGGCCTTCCGGCGATCGGGATCTCCGAGCACCTCATACGCGAGATTCAGGTCCTGGGTCTGCTGAACAGCCTCCGCCGATCCCGGGTTCAGATCCGGATGAAACAGC
>JBDKKE010000152.1:0-16971 GCA_039796255.1 Verrucomicrobiota bacterium
CAAGGACTTCGGCCGCCTTTCTTCCGCGCTTCGCCGCCATCAACCCAACGGCTCCATCAAGCTCGTCCTCGCCACCCTATGAAACCCACCATTGAAGTCGTCGTGTCACCCACGGGAGACATCGTCATCGAAGCCGTCGGGTTCAAGGGCGCGGACTGCGAAACCGCCACGAAGTTCCTCGAAGAGGCGCTTGGCGTGCTCACGGCCAAGACCCGGAAGCCCGAGTTCCACCAAGCCACCCAAAAGTTCCATCACCAGAGGCTGGGCGAATGACGGCCGGGCGCCCCGCTGGTTTTGGTCAACCGCTCGGGCCGGTGGAATTCAATTCACCAGCGGATGCTCCTGAAAGAAATCCCACATCAGCCGGGTGGCGTCCACGTCCGCCGTGGTCTTCCCCACGATGAAGGCCGCCATTGGCTTGCCGCCCGGCCAGGTATGTCCGCCGCCCGCCACGGTGTAGAACACCACGTCCGCGTGGTTGGTGCCGCCCGGGTAATGCACCCCGCTGACTGAACCGCTGGCCGGCAACGGCACGGCGTTGGTCTGGCATCCGTTGCGGGCGGCCAGGGTTTGCACCCATTGAGGAAGGTCGGGCAGGGAGAACCCGGAGGCTCCCCACGACTTGCCGTGATAGGGAACGATGCGATCAGCCGTTCCGTGGAAGATCATCGCCGCCACCGGTCGCTTCGGATTGAAGTCTGCCCAAGGCAGCACATGCGCCCCGCCGACGCTGCCGATTGCCGCGATGCGCTCCGACAGTTGGCCGGCCAGCAGAAACGACATGCCACCACCGTTGGACAGCCCGTTGGCGTAAATCCGAGCCTCGTCGAGGTTGTATTCCTTCTTCAGCTGGTCAATCAGGTCGGCAATGAATTGCACGTCCTGTTGGGCTTGCTCGTGGTTGCTGAACCCGCCACCGCAGTGCCATCGCAACGGGAAGCGGCTCCCGAAGGGATAGACGACCAGAAAGCCAGACTCGTCCGCCAACCGGTTCCAGTGGCTCAACCGCATCACGTGGGCGGGCCACTCGGAAAATCCGTGGAGGCAGATCACCAGGGCCGTGGGTCGGTCGGATTGATACGTCTTGGGCACATGCAGCAGGTAGGACCGTTTCCTGCCACTGCTCAGCACCTCGCCATTGCTGCGGTAGATCTCGCGATACGCCGCGACCGCGCACAAGCCTGTCACCAGCACCAGCGCCACGAGAATACGCACCACCCACTTCCATCTGCGCTTTCGCGATGGGAGTGGGGGCGGATCTGTCGCTGCCGTGTTCACGCTGTGGGCAGGCTCGCAAGAACCGGAAGACTGTCAACCCGACCGGTTTCATCCCCAACCACGTTCCGGTCGCAACCAACCATCACTCGAAACGCAAATGACCGCCATCCTCACCATCGACCATCAAGGAACCGTCACCGGGCTTTACACCGAACTGATCGATCTCAGCCAGCTCGGACGCCTGGAAATCACGCGGGCCACCAACATCGAGTTCAACCCTGCCACCCAGCAGTGGGACGTGACGGACGCCGGGGGAGCAATCCTCTTCAGCGACCCGTCACGCTCCCGCTGCCTAGCTTGGGAACACCAAAGGTTCAATCAATGAGCCAGCCCATCAACCAAGTCTGGACGTTCGCGTCGGACTCCAACCCCGACCGCGACTACCAGACGCTCCGTTACCCCGACGGCACCACGTCCTGCAACTGCCCGGGCTGGACCCGGCGCGTCGCGGGCGATGGCAATCGTTCCTGCAAGCACACTCGCTGGGTGGACCTCGGCCAGGCCGGGCGTCACTGCATCGCCACGCACAGTTATCAATCCTCAACCCCACAACCCCAATATGCCCAACGCAAAATCATCCCCGCCCCCCAGCTCGGCCAGCGCAAGCTCAGTGTCTGAGACCGGGGCCAAGCTCGTTCATTATCTCCGCGCCGGTTATCCCGGCCTCTACCTGCTCTCGCACGAGGAGCAGCGCGTCGAGGCCGAGTTCAAGGCCATCGCCGGACAGCTCGGCTACAGCCTCTGCTTCTGGTCCGTCGCGGACGGATTGGTCAACACCACCAGCAACAAGGCCGTGGATGCGCCGGACCCGCTGGCGGCGCTGGACGCGCTCGCCGGGCTGCCGGAGCAGTCGGTCATTCTGCTCAAGGACTACCATCTGTTCCTCCAGGACCCGAACGCGCTGTTGCTGCGCAAGCTCAAGGACACGCTGCTCCTCGCCAAGACGCAGCAGAAGCATCTCGTCATCCCAGCCTGCCGCCTGTGCCTGCCGCCGGAGCTGGAACGCGAGTTCACGGTGGTCGAGTTCCCGCTGCCGGGGAGCGACGCGCTGCGCCCGGTGCTCGATAACATCCTGCTCTCGGCCAAGCTCGCACCGCTCGCCGGTGAAGCAGGCGAGGCCGTGCTCGCCGCCGCCTCTGGGCTGACGACGATGGAGGCGGAGAATGCCTTCGCGCTGTCCGTGGTCGAGGCCGGGTGCGTGCGGCCCGCCATCGTGGCGCGGGAGAAGGCGCAGGCCGTCAAGAAGACCGGGTTGCTCGAAGTCATCGAGGCCCGTGAGTCGCTGGACGACATCGGCGGGCTGGACCAGCTCAAGGAATGGCTGCTCCAGCGCCGGCACGCCTTCGGGCGCAAGGCGCGGGAGTATGGCCTGCCAGTGCCCAAGGGCGTGCTCATCGTGGGCCTGCCCGGCACGGGCAAGAGCCTGACGGCCAAGGCCACGGCTCAGTCCCTCGGTGTCCCGCTACTCAAGCTCGACGCCGGGCGCATCTTCGCCGGGCTGGTCGGCCAGAGCGAAGGGAACCTGCGCTCGGTCATCCAGACCGCCGAGGCCATCGCGCCGTGCGTGCTCTGGTGCGAGGAGCTGGAGAAGGCGTTCAGCGGAACGAAGTCATCGGGCAGCACGGACGGCGGCACGACCTCCCGGGTGTTCGGCGCGTTCCTCACCTGGCTCCAGGAAAAGACGAAAGCCGTGTTCGTGGTCGCCACGGCCAATGACGTGACGCAGTTGCCGCCGGAGCTGCTCCGCAAGGGGCGCTTCGACGAGCTGTGGTTCGTGGACCTGCCCAATGAGCGGGAACGCGAGGCCATCTGGAACCTCGTCATCCAGCGGCACGGCCGGGATCACGAGCAGTTCGACGTGGCGCAGTTGGCCCGGATCACCGACGGGTTCACCGGCAGTGAGATCGAGAGCGCGTTCACCGAGGCGATGTTCTTGGGCTTCGAGCGGGACCGTGAGCCGACGAACCTGGACATCGCCGGGGTGCTGAACGAGTTCGTGCCGCTGGCCAGGCAGATGGCGGAACAGATCAACGGCTTGCGCCAGTGGGCCAAGGGCCGGGCGCGATTGGCCACTTCACCCCCTGCGCCGGAGCGAAGGCTTCGGAAGCTGGCGGCGTGAGATTGGTAACATGGGCCTCCATCCGGGAGGGTGGAGGCCATTTCAGTTCACTCATCCCTTTCCGACTTGCTTACCAGGCAGTCGGAAAGGCCAAATCGAAAGGAAACAAAAATGCAGTTCAACAGAAGCGAAATCATTGTCCCCCAAGGCAACCGCTACCCGGATGGGGCGCTGGTCGTGGATGGTTACGATGGCGTTGGCAGATTACTCGCTCATCCGGTTGGTGGCGGTTTGCAGTTCATAATCGGAGCCGAGCAGCTGGCCCAGCTCCGACGGGTGGCCGCCGAGGAGCGGCGGAATCCACGCCTACGTCGTGCGCAATTTGGCATGGATGGCGTTCACGGCCGATTCCATGGCTGGACGGCGGGCGAAAGCTGGAACGGATGGGCGAAACCCATGTTTGAGTTGCAGGAAGCACGACGCGTAATTTCTGCAATGCCCGAGCTCAAAGGGCAATACGACGCGTCTGATGACCGGTGCATCACCCTGAGCCAAGACGGCGAGGAGGAAGCGTGGAACGCTGAATTGATCCAACCGGATGGCGGCGGCACGGTTAAGGTTTACCCCGTGGGCGCCGGCTGCTGGTGCTGGGACGAAATCCCCAACAACTAAGAGGCGAACATGGGACTTTCATATCACTTCACGCTGTCCGCGCCTGCGTCCAAAGAGCCGGCCGAACTGGAACGGTTTCTCAAATCCGTTGAATCAAAAGCCAAGGAGTTGGGCTTCCGACAGACTTTGGTTTTGAACGCACCCTTCGATACCAGGGAACGCCGGGATTTCGCCCGCCGCCTCACCTCTGGCCTCTTCATCGAGGACACGCGCCTCGCCGGGATCGTAAGTCCCGCGCCCGATCAGCTCTGGAGCCACGATCCGGTTGCGGGAGCTTGCCGTGTGATGCCGAAGCAAGCTGTGGTGCTCATCGTCACCGATGAACGGGGATGCGAGTGTTTCTTCGGATTCTTTCGATACCCCGAGGAAATCCTGAACGTCCATGGCAAAACAATCGCCGCGACAGGACTGGCGGGACGCTGGATTCAGCGGGACTTCATTGACAGCCCCGACTCTCGCTACCGAAGGATCCTACGCCTGTTCGCTGACTCCGGGTTCTTGGAATCAGAGAAGGACGAATACGCGTGAACGCGCTGGAAAGAGCTGACCGATCTGGTCGGCTCTTTCTTTAGCCATCGGCTCCCAAGGCCCGCAGGATTCTGGAGACGACTCTTTTCGGTCGCTTCTGGAGATCGTGCTCCCAAATCCGCACCACACGCCAACCCCTGAGTCCCAGCGCTCGTGCCACATGCCTGTCGCGTGCCGCATTCCGGCTCAGCTTCTCTGTCCAAAACTTTCGATTTGTGCTGGGTGTTTTCGAGTGCTTCGGGCACGCGTGCCAGAAGCAGCCGTCGACGAAGACGGCGACGCGGTGCACGCGAAAGATGAAATCCGGCTTGCCAAACACGGGCTGATGCCGACGCCAGCCGGTGATGCAGTTTGCCCGGAGAAGGTTCGCTAGGGCGAGTTCGGTGGCCTTGTTGCCTTGCCCGCGGATGCGGGACATGACCTGCGAGCGCTTCGCCTTGGTGAAGACGTCAGGCATTGGCACCTTGGCCGAACGACGCCGCAAGCTCCGTGCGGCGAGCGGTTTCGTCCGACGTTTGCGAGGTCATCCGGTCGTAAAGGCCCGACCATTGGGAATCGCAGGGATACAATTCCTCATCGGCAAGCTCGCCAGTCTCGGCGCGACGCCAAGCCTCTGTGGCGAAGCGGCGCAAGCTGCGCGGCCATCCACTGTCGAGATCCTCGAAGCCATCGGGATGGAGGCCGGGGAACAGGTAGGCGACGGAACACCACGCCCGCACGAAACCCAGCTTGGGCATCTGCTCCAGCGGTGCGGCCAGCGCAAAGCGAAGCTCGCGGCCGGCCACACGGAGCGATGCGGGGACGAAGACGGAAGGGCTTCTCATGGCGTCCAAGCTACCAGGGCTCTTCTGATCTGCCAGGGAAAACTCAAAAATCGGCGTCGATCACTTTCCATGTCGTGGACAGCTTCAATACCTTGCCAACTCCAGTATCACTGGCCCGCTTGAATGTGATTCGAACGGTTCGCGCGGACTCGCGGCGCAACATAATTTTGTCACCGGTCTTCAAATTGAAGTCGCGGAAGAACGCCGTCATTCCCGTCAGGCGATACTCGTTGCGAGTCCCCCCAAAGAAACGGTTGTTGTAGTAGATGAAAGCGAATGCCCAAACCCGGCCGGAATCGTCTGTGATGTCCAACACCTCGCGGGGATTCTTCAGCTTCGCGTTCAGAAGCGGAAAGAAGGACAGGATGTTCGCGGCCTTCGGGACACAAATTCCGGCTTGGTGTCCGCCCGTTTCTCCAGTGTCGTTTGCAGACAGGACTTTCTCGATGGCGTGTGTTGACATGATGTTTCTTTAGGCTGGCGGCACTGGCGAAATTCTGAATGCACGTAACAAATCATCCACCTCCTGATCGCGTCCATCCGTGCCGACAATCGCGGCGGCAGCCAGGTCTCGCTTGCGTTGCATACGGTCGTGGATCACCTCTTCCACGGTGTTCACATAGAACAGTTGATGCACGGTTACGGCCTTCGTTTGCCCCCGGCGGTAGGCTCGTGCTGAAGCCTGATCTTCCACGGCCGGATTCCACTCCAGGTTGAAGTGAATCACATGGTTTGCAGCCGTGATGTTTAGCCCGGTGCCTGCGGCTCTCGGGTTCAGCACCAGCACTGCGGACGATTTCTCAGCGGTGAACTGGTCAACTTTGATCTGGCGCTGTGGCACCGGCACACGGCCGTCAATGAAGTCGGTTGGAATCGCGAACCGACCGCCAATTGCAGCGACGAGCAGATCGATGCTTTCCTGGTAGGAGGTGAAAATCAGCGCCTTGCCTTCGCTGCCTATCATTTCGTCGATGATCTCGATGAGTCGTTGCAGCTTCACCGAACATTCCGCCGGGTTGGCAAGGTTGCGGAACTGATCCGCAAGCCAGGGATGCGTGGAAAACATTCGCAACGAGGTCAGTGCCGCAAGGCCCGCACCAGCCCCGTGCGTAGCCGCCGCCGCGCGAATGGATTCGTAAGCAGTGGCGGACGCTTCGTCCAAGACCAATGGCTGTGGAATGTCGATTCGTTCTGGCAGGTCTCCTGCCACCTCCGACACCATGCGTCGGAGAATCAAAGGTGTCACCACTGGCTCCAACAGCGCTGCACCTGACACCGTATCGGGATGCCGTCGCTCAAATTCTCTCAGCGGCCCGAGCAGTGAAGGCAGCACAAAATCCGTAATGGACCAAAGGTCTTTGAGCCGGTTCTCGACCGGGGTGCCAGTAACAGCTATCGCGCACTGGCGCGGAAGTGTTTTGAGTTGGAGTGTTCGCCGCGCATCAGGGGTTTTGATGCCCTGCGCCTCGTCCACAACCAAGATGTTCCATCGCAAGTTGCGCAAGAGCGAGATGTCGGCGACTGCGGTTTCAAAGGAGCAAATCACAACGTCCTGCCGCCGAAGTTCGTCAGGATGTCCGGTGCGGCGTGAACCGCTGTGGACAAGCACCCTCAAACGGGGCGCAAATCGGGCAAGCTCGCGCCGCCAATTCTCCAAGAGTGTTGCCGGTGAAACGACAAGGTTCGGCCCTCGTCCCTGCTCGGCTGCCTCCAGCAACAGGCAGATCACCTGCACTGTTTTGCCCAACCCCATTTCGTCGGCGATCACCCCTCCAATACCGCCACGGGCCATGAACGAGAGCCAACGAAAGCCGTCAAGCTGGTATGGATACAATTTGCCAACCAACGAGGCTGGCGCGTTGCCTTCCAACTCCGTTGCGACAGTCGAAGCGGAGAGTGCTCTTGCCGTCCTGTCGTCCACGGTCAACCCCTTGGCAGGTCGACGGAGAATGTGCATGTATTGCAGCAAGGTGAGAAAGCCCAATGACTGCACGCCGGCTTCGCGGAGAAAGCTCGTCGTCTCGTCCACTGCGCCCGACGGCAACGGCATCCAACGCCCTCCACCCAGCGCGTAATCCAGGAGCTTCTCGCCGTCATGCGCAACGTCAGCTTCATAGATGCCTTCCCGCGCGGCCATCCTGCAAACGATCGTCGGACCTCCTTGTTGGGCTTCAACCTCCAGCACGAGCAACGGGTCGGCGGCGTATTGGGAGAACTGAACGCCGGTCGTTAGAAAATCTTCTCTACTAACGGGGACACCCCGAATTGCTTTACTCCCCTCGAACACAACCGAGTAAATTTCTTCAGCAAGCGGCGACAGCACATGCTGGCCGTCACTAATCTGAAAGAATTTTCCGTTGGTGAGCGTGACGGACATGGCGGGATGTTAAACTGACGTGGCCTTCCGCCTTTCCTCTACCATTAGGCGGAGCCGTTCGATGCTCACGGGCGGTTCTTCTCGATGCGCCATCGCGTGGCAATTGGCGCAAAGCGGTTCAAGTTCCGTCGCCACATTGATGCGGTAATCCGCGCCGACCGACGCGATTGATTTGATGTGGTGAATTTCGATGTAGCCGATGCCCAGATGCCCGTAATTCTCGGCGAAGTCAAAATCGCAGACTGAGCAGCGTGAGCCTTTCAACTGGATGCAAGCTTCCCGATTCACCTTCTTGCGCTCGTATCGGGTGCCCAGTGATTGCATCGCGCGGCCCTCCGTTTCTCCTGTCGTCAGCAATTCGTTCTCCTCTACGCCGATCAGCGTTGCCATCATCCCAAACAATGGAACAACCAAGTCGAGCGTGAGCCTTTCTAACTGGGCGTCATTACTTGGCTCGACTACGAGCGGGGTGAGTTTCAATGACAGTTCCAGAAGTGACCAATTTTGCGGCCATGTGGCCGGCTGGCCTGCCGCAACTTCGGTCCCGTTCACTCGCATGAGCAGTTTTACTTTCCGGGCTGCGATTCCGTTGGCGAAAGCAGTGAATGTTTGTCGGGCTTCCTCGCCGCATTTGCCCATGCTTGCAATCAACGGTCCAGCGAAGTTGCCGGCCACAAATGATGCTTCGGCACTGCGCCAGCCGAGGCGGAAACGAACGACGAATGTTTCGTTGGGGTGGCCGTCCGCAGGGACGAACTCGCAGAACGCACCGTCAGCGTCAGGAACTATTTTTCCCTGCACAGAAAGGCCTACACGATCTGCAATCGCGTGAACCGCAAACTCTGATGTTTTTCTGTTCATTCGGACGCTTGCGGCTCAGGCAAGTCCTCCACCAGCTTTCGCAGGTTGCGCGAAACCTCGTAGCGGAGCTCCACGAACGTGCTCTTTGTTGAATTGCTGACGCAGTTGAGTTCCGCAACAGACATGCCCCACAAGAGCGCATCCATACCCTGAACCGTCACGCCCTCCGCGATGTTCGGCAGATACACCTTGTGGTAGTAGGGGTGCCCGGTGTTGATCCGAACGCCGCAGTGGCCGTCGATTAAGCATGGTTCCCACAGGAGTCCATCGTCGATGCTGGCCACAGGTTGCACATGAACTTCTTGTGGCTTGGACGCGCTCGTGATCTTCAATTTCAGCGTGACCGGCCCCTGCTTGTTGACGATCTGCGCTTCATTTTTTGATGGGTCAGCGGACTGAACTGTAGGCTGGTTAATCTCCCCTTCCTTCGAGGTTATATTTCGATTGGAACTGTCGTGCGCGGTTTTCGATGCCTGCGCTGTCTTCGCTTTGGTTCCTTTTCGGTAAGCCTCTTCCGCCGCGCGCCTTGGCGGGGTAAGGAAATCCAGAACGTGATCGTAAAGCGATTCGTTCAGGATGATTTGCGACTTCTTGATGTCGATTTGGAACGCCTCATCCAACTTATGGTCGAAAGTGAACTCAACCCGAAGAAGGCTTGCGTGTGGCTCTTTTGAGAACATCCGTAACCAATCAGGGCCGTGAATCAGTCGGTTTTCGCGGTAAATGTAGATGCCTTGATTGGCGTTACTGATTCTTGCCCTTTTTGCTGCATCCTCCGTTGAGAACTCTTCCTTTCGTGGCAACACGTATGCCTTCATTTTGAAAGTGGCCTTGCTCCCTCCTGAGAGTTCGACCTCGGTCGTATCCTCGCTAACGACTTGAGACTCGGCAGCGGCGAAGGGATCCCAAGGAAAGACATCTTTGCCATCGAGACGCATTTTCAAGTGCTTTGCTCGCGAATCAGCAGGATCGAGAAATCGCTGATAAACGGTTCCTAGATGTTCGCGAAGGTCATCGCTGAACTTCGCCAGCGCTTTCTTTGCCGACGCGCCACTCTGGTTCGTGCTGTTTTTCAACAAGCGGTCCACCTTTTCCCAAATCACCAATGTCCCGCCATGCGCCCCAATAAACTTTTCAAACGCCTCGGTCTGTTGGGGGTTCGGCGTGTCGATTATCAATTCCCACTTGTTCGTGTCCTTGACGTGATCCAAATCCCACGTTGCTCGAATGAACGGTGCAGAATGTTTGCTTCGCGAAATGACGACCAACTTTCGACAGAACGCGGTGGATGCCGTTTTCAATCCGAGACCAAATTTGCCCAAACTCGCTGCCGAAGGTCGCGCTTTCGATCCATACTTCATCGCGTTAATCAGCCCATCCCTATCCATTCCGATGCCATCATCGTAAATAGCAAGGGTGACATGCCCACGAAAATCCATCTTTAGCTCAATGTCTACAAACGTAGCCTCGGCGGCGATGGAGTTATCTACCACGTCCGCCACGGCCGTATTGAATAGGTAACCGGTGTCCCGTAGTCCCTCGACCATCCTCACTGGATCGGGGAGCAATTCCATCAGTTCGCTCATGATGTCCTCCTTTTTGTTTGGATTGAATATTTTACTGGCCGTCGGCCAACAAGGTCCGACGCAATTGGGTTTTGATTTTTGGCTTCTCGCAGCGCCAAGTCAGGCCGGAAGCCGGCCGGGCGCTGCAACGCCTCAACCACTGATCGAGCAACACGCTCCACGACTGGCACGACGACTGAATTGCCAAACTGGCGATACGCCTGCGTGTCCGACACGGGGATTTTGAAATCAGCCGGGTAGCCCATCAGCTTCGCACACTCCTTTGGCGTGAGGCGGCGGGGATTTTTCCACGGGCCTTGCGAGATGAGAATTTCAGACCCGTCCTTGTGGTAGCGGGCGCTAAGGGTTCGCGTCACATCGTCGCCGGTGACCAGTCCGAAACCAAACCCGTTGCCCGCCGCCTTATGTTTCTTCGCGTAGTTCTGAAGGTAGGTCCAGAGATGGTCGGAGAGGGTGTATTTCGCGTCTACGGTTGATTCGAGGATACTGGACAGTCTTGGTCCGAATTTTGGGAACTCTGGGAACTCAAAGTGGCGTGGTTCCTTGAATCCTACTAGGAAGATCCGTTCTCGATGCTGTGGAACCACACTTCGCGCATCGATGGTCCGATATTGGAGGTGGTAGCCAAGGGCCTTGGTCAGTGTGTCGTGGATGATTGTGAAAGTCCGGCCGCCATCGTGGCTGCGGAGGTTTTTCACGTTCTCCAGCACAAAAGCGGGGGATTTGTGGTAGTCGAGGATCTCCGCGATGGAGAAGAAGAGGTTGCCCTGCTTCTCGTCTTGGAAGCCATGCTTACGGCCAAGGCTGTTCTTCTTGGAGACGCCCGCGAGGCTAAAGGGTTGGCAGGGGAAGCCGCCGCAGAGGATGTCGTGCGCCGGGATGTCGGCCACGGCCACGGAATGGATGTCTCCGTGCGGTTCCTCCCCGAAGTTGGCCTTGTAGGTTTGCCGGGAATACTTGTCCCAGTCGCTGGAAAATACGCACGCCCCGCCTGCCTTTTCGAAAGCGATCCGGAACCCGCCGATGCCGCAGAAGAGGTCGATGAAACGAAGTTTGTGCTCGCTGGGCGTTCCGTTGACGCAATAGGACGGCGAGTCTTCTCGAACAACTACCGAGCCATCTTTCTGATGAGTGGTCCCGCTAACGATTTGTGTTCGTTTTGGCATTGCTCAAGTCAGTTTAGGAGATAAGTGAAGCCTCTGCGAGCGACACCAGCGTGTTGGCTTGCAGTGGTCCGGCTTTCCCGCGCAATGCCACCAAAATGCTTGTTGTTCGCGAGAAACCAGAGGCAAGCAGGTCTAGGGAGCAGTAGAGGCGCTAACTTACGGCCAGTTGATTTTGATGAAAGGGCGGGCGGGTGAGTTTCCGTGGGAGGGCAGAACAGCTCCACGCGCCCTAAGCAATATGGACATGGAAGCCATCCTTTCATACCTTTTATTTACCGAGGGTGGCGGCGAAAAGGGGGGTCACGCCGTAGCGGACGCCATCGCTGATTTCCGTGTCGCGCGGGCGGCGCAGTTCTTGGAGCAGACGTGACTCGGCATCGGCGAGCGCGGCGATAACTGGAGGCGCCGACGCGGCTTTGGCGCGAACCACGGCTTTGAACATCGCCCGGAGCAGAACCGGTTTCTCCTCCGCCGACAACGGAAGGGCGGAACCGTCCTGATTCACCAGAAAGCAGTGCAGATGGCTGGCCTGTTCGGACCAGCCGGCCCGCTGATCGGATCGAAGGGTCTGGCGGAGCAGCGTGAGAACACCGACACAGTCCGGCCCCAGCCACGCAGGAACCGGCACATCCTGCGGCCAGCGCAGATGGGCGGCACCGGTGGGGGCGATGGGCAAAGCGTGTTTGCGCAAGGCGGCGGCTACCGGGGCCACGTTGAGACCGATCTGCACGGCGCCCACGCCCTCCGGCCCAGAGATCACGGCGCCACTGAAATCGCCCACGTAGTAATTCTGTCCGTCCTCCAGCCGCAGCACCGGGATTTTCTCGTCCGCCGACTCCACACTGCCCGAGGCGGTGCTGAAACGGCTGGCGACAAAACCGTCCACGTTTTCGGCTGTCGAATGCCCGATGATGAACTGTTTGAGATCCTCCCAGCGGGCCAGACCGGGGTCCTGGGCGCGCAGCTGGAGGCGCTGTTCCGCGTAGCGTTCATGGAAGTCCTTCCAAGCATTGAAGCCGGCCTCTACCATGGAAGCGATGCGCTCCTGATCCTCGGGCCGGAGCCGGGAACCGGATTCCCGCAGGAGAACCTCCTGAAGCTCCTCGGGCGAGACGAGGGACATGACGCGCGAGAAGACCGTGTCGAACTTGTCGGGTCCGACGAGACTGGAAGCGACGACGCGGAGTTTCTCCCGCGCGACGCGGTAGGCATCGGCCTCACGACTGTCGCGAACGACGACGGTATCGACCAGGATGGTTTTGGTGGAACCGAAGCGGTGGACGCGGCCGACGCGTTGTTCGAGTTCCATGGGATTCCAAGGGACGTCGACATGGACCAGACGGCGGGCGACCTGAAGGTTGATGCCTTCGCCCCCGGCGCGTGAGGAAACCAGAAAGCGAGGCCCATCCTTGCGCCAGAACAAATTCTGCTGTTCCAGTCGTTCCGCATCGGTCTGGCCGCCGATAATGATGGCCGGTTTGCGGCCAGTGGATTCCTCCAGGTAGCGGAACAGGGCACAGACCGTTTCGATGGGTTGCGCAAAGAGGACGATTTTCTCGCCGTCAGTCTGGTCAAAGATTCTGGTCTGAAGGAAATCCCATTTGTGATTTCCGAATCCCTCAAGGAGAGCGAGCCCTTCGGACAGGAGGGTGTTCAGATTCGTTTTCTGCGGATCACTTTGGGTTGATTCGGGCGTTTCCTCCTCGATGTCCTCAATGTCTAGATCCTCGGCCTGCTGGCCGACTTCACGGGTGATGCGGGACAGCAAGGCGTCCAGCGGCTCGGTCGGGGGGCCATTGCGATAAGGTCGGAGAGCGGCAAGTGCGGCAGCGAGCACATCATCCTCGAGCGACCAACCGGCGCGCACGGCTTGACGGACGAGATAGCCCAGGCCGGCCTGTGGACTTGAGGCGGCCCACTGCAAGGCCTGAGCGCAACGCCAGCCGGCGGCCCGCTGCCTGGCCCGCTGCTTCTGATCCTTCAGAACGGGCGGCCGGTAAAACTCGTGGATGTGTTGGAGCCACGCGCGGTATTCGAGGCCGAGGTCGAGAACGAGCGGCTCGTTGATCTGGCGGGACGGGAAAAGAGGACTGCCGGACCAGTCGCGCACGTCCTCCTTGGTCCGATAGATGACGCGGCCGGAAAGAGCGGCATCGGATTCGCCGGGAAGTTTGAGCAGACCCAGCAGATTGTCGAAACGGTGAACGTGGCCCTGGTGCGGGGTGCCGCTCATGAGAATTAAGCGGCTGTCGGGAGCCTGCCGGGCGACGAGATCGCGGACCAAGCGGAACATTTGAATCGGATCGCCTCCGCCGGCGGACCAGTCGGACAGATGGTGGCATTCGTCGACGACGATGACGTCCCACGCCGGGGTTTCGATAATCCGGCGGGCGTTTTCGCCGTGAACCGCCCGGTGGATGCTCGCGATGATGCGCGGGTCGCTGAGGCGCGCATCGGCCTGGCCGGATTTCCAGAGCCGGAAATGAAGATCGAGCCGGTCAAATTCGCGCCCGACATTGGTGACAAGCCGGGCGGGCGCCAGATACAAAACACGGAGTCCCGGATTTTGATCGATCAGTTCCTGGAGGAGCAAGCCGACCTCGACCGTTTTCCCCAAGCCAACCTCGTCGGCAATGAGCACTCGTTTAAGGTGGGCATTATCGAGGATATGGCGGACGAGACTGACCTGATGGGAAAGGGTCACCACCTGGCGGGCATCGAGGCGCCGCTGGGGGTCTTCGCAAAGGAGATAGTGAGAAAACAACCGGGCGATGGTGCGCCGTGATTGAGCGGGCCAATTGTCGTCGGGGGGAAGCTGATGGAGCAGCTCGCCGGGGGAAAGGGCCCGGGTGACACGGTTGGCGTCCACACCGTATTCCACAAAAGGCGGGCTGTCCGAGCCGGCCCAGAAGCGGCGCGGCGGATAAACGAGATCGTAGGTCTCGATGCCCCATTCCTCCTGCTGGCGCAGGACGGCGCAGGGAATGCCGTCGCGATAGACGTTGGCGGGCGTTTTGTTCATGCGGAGTCGGTTTCAGGGACGTCGGCCCATGCTACGGGTGACGACTGCACGATCAGATCGAGACCCTGAAGGATCGCCTGCTTCTTTTTGCGGTCCTCTCGTTCCAAGCGCTGCTCATGCGTGGCGACAATCGCGTCCACTGCGGCAGTGATTGGGTCGTTGTGCTGCTGATGTTGTTTGAAGACAGCCAGAATCTCATTTTCAACCTCCTTGAATCTTTCGGTGAGTAGCTCAATGGCCGGTTCGGTGGCGGACTGGACGGATTCATTGGAGAGTTTCCGGAACAAATCCAAAATGCGGGCTTTGACACCGGCGTGCTGGTGCTGGCCTTCTTGGACGAATTTTTCGCATTTGCGACGGATGGGGCCCTCGATCTTTTTTATCAGGCTAACCTGAACCTTCTTCCGCAGTTCATCTATGGCTTCCTTGCCGACGCTGGTGAGCGTCTTGCCGTCCTCACGAATGACCTCCAGTTGCGCCTCGAGCATACTCGTGCTGACACGGGCGCCCTGTTCACGGGACCAGACGAGAATCTGTTCAACGAGTTCGACGGAATCGGCGGCATAGTCGCCGGTTCGAACACGGATTTTTTTAAGGAGAGTCTTGCCCCAAACCTCGGCGATGGGTTCCTCAAAGCGAAGAGCAATGTCCTTGGGCAATTCGATGTGGCGCGAACCGGAATAGGTGCCCCCCCGCACGACGGCCGCCTTGAGAGTATTCCAAGGGTATGCCCGCAACGCCTCCATGTAGGAGTAGACCTCCTCTTGGGCCCTGACTGCCGCCTTGGTTACCACCGTTTCAATTTCAAGCGGCAACGTCTTCTTGAGGAACTCGCGATACTCGCCCTGGCGCGTGCTGAACTGGTGCCGTAGTTTCTTTTCGGTTATGTAGGCTTCGAGATCCGCGCGCAAACCCTCGGCATCGTCTGCCGCGTGAAGTTCATTCTCCCATTGCGTCCGGATTACCTGAAGTCGGGCCCGGACCCCTCGAAAAAAACGGTTCTGTTCCTCCTTTAAATGCTCCTTTTGCCGGGTGATGCACTCGTGAGCCAAGGTTTGGAGGGCGTCAATCATCCGAGGGATATTACTCTGCGCCGCCTCCCGGATGAACCACGGATTATCCATGTCGTCAGCCAGGAAACGGCGGTATTGCAATGCGGAAACGGGAAACACCTGGAGCCGAGTGAGGATATCATCAATAACCTTCTGTTTCTCGCTGCTCAGGCCAGTTTTGGTCTGCCAGACCTTTTCCAACTCATTCCGGATCTGACTGCGAATCAACTGGTGAACCTCGGCACAAGAATCTAGGAAATGATCCAGCCGCTTTTTGGTCTTAGCACGGTCCTGCTCGTATTTGTCGTCGGCCACGCCGTCAACCCGGGTGACGGCAATCATAAGCACCACGGGATCGGCTGTGGGGTCGTCGGAGGCGTGGAGCAGGCGGTTGAGAAATCCGCTGTTGCGGAGCAACTCGGCGTCGCTTTGCTGAATGCCCCTAGGTGACACGACGAGGACCAGACCCTTGGCCCGTTCCCTAATGTAGTCCACAGTGACGCTCGCCTTCGAGTCGCCCGAGATGCCCACGCCCGGGAGGTCAACCAAGGTGAGGCCCTCCTTCAAAATATCCTTGTCCCATCGGACGGTGAGGTCGCGGATCAAGGGGGCGAGATAGCCGGTTGCATGGTGATGAAGCTGGTCGAGAAAGTCAGGCGTCTCGCCCTGGCGAAATTCCTGAATGGAATTGGCCTTGCCATGATGCAGGGCCAACTGGATGCCTTGAACCCTGAGAAGATCCTCCTCCATCAGGCCATTACCATACCGGGGAGATTTTCCGTAAGCGGCCAGCAAGGCATCAATCAAATAGGGCGTATCTCGTTCAGCATCCTGACTGCCCGCCACCATCAGCAGTGCCTGCTTCCTGAGCTCATCGCTTTTACTTTCGCGATCGGGCGCGTTGTCATCGGTGAAGGTCTTGAGATGTTCGACCTCGTCGTCGCCATGAAATTCCAACGAGATGTCACCGGCCGGGGCGACGGAGGCCGCCGCGCCCTCCCGCCTGAGGTGCGCCAGGTAACTTTTATCCAAGCCGAAGATGACCTGGTGAATTCGCTGCGTGTTATGATACAGGACTTGAAAGCAGGGATGATCGCCATGGCACACAGTCAGGGCTTGGGCCGTGAGGGGGCCAACGCCACCCGCGGGAATGTAGATCTCCTTGCCGAAGACGAGCGCATTGATGAGGGTGCTTTTGCCGATGCCGGAATTGCCGAGGAAGCAGATGGGGAATTTTGCATTGAGCGTGGTCTGGAGGCGTTGAAGGCGTTCGGAGACGCCATCGTATTCGGCAACCTGCTCGGGGCCGTGCTGGAGCAGGAAGGGCTTAACGTGTTTCTGATACCAGGCGAGCAATTTTTCCAGCGGTGATTCACTCATAAATTGGGTGCGGTTCAGTTAGTTCAATCCGCGCGGGCATTACAAGGGTATTCGGGGAATTTCATGGCTAACTTGGGGTGAACTGGGAATGAGCTATGAGGAAAAGCGCGTGCGAGCGCCTGGCTTTCATGCCTGAGCGCTCTGCGGGTTGGTGATCCCAGCGCTG
>JBDKKE010000153.1:0-5722 GCA_039796255.1 Verrucomicrobiota bacterium
GAGGCGGGAGAACCGGCCGGAACGGGAATCGAAGCCGCGCGGGGCTCCGGCTCCACCACGGGAGCCCTGACTTTGATCTCCTTGCCGCTCAGGTCTTGGCGCAGTATTTACATCTCAATGAAGCTCCCGCTCATCCTCGGATTTCTCGCGCTGGTTCCGGTGGTCCAGGGACAGCAGTCTGGCGCTGCCAATTTTACCCGGTTAACCGTGGCGGCCGCTCCGGGGCAGGCGAGCGGGGGAGCCGGGGGGGCGGCGCAGGGCGGAGCCCAGACCGGGGGCATCCGCTTTGTGACCCGACCCGCCTCACGGGTGACACCCATCCTGGCGGGTGCCTCGTTTTTTGCTGCGGGAGGGGTGCCGGTAGTCCAATCCGCCGCGTCGCGGTCGACGGCTGCGGAAGTTGGGGGAGTTGGGGGAGTTGGAGTTGCTGCCGCTACGCCGTCGGTCGAGGGGACCTCGGATGCGGTGCAGTCGCTCCGGAAATTGGCGGCGGGAGGCGATCCGAATGCGCGCCGGGCCCTGGCCGTCCTGGAAGCGGGCTCCGCGCGGGCTTCGGCGGCCCGTCGGCGTTGAACGGGGCCGCAAGCTCGGATTTCCCCTTCCCAGCGGAAGGTTCGACAGTATCTTGCGCGGGCTTTTTCCGGCGGTGGCAGAACAGGGGTTCTGCTTCCGCCGTCTCTGCCATGGACGTCGCACATATCCGAAATTTCAGCATCATCGCGCACATCGATCACGGGAAGACCACCCTGTCCGATCGACTACTGCATCGAACGGGCACCGTGGCGACACGCGACATGCAGGATCAGCTCCTGGATGCCATGGATCTGGAGAAGGAGAGGGGCATCACCATCAAGGCCCATCCGGTGACGATGTACTATCTCGCCCTGAACGGGGAGGAGTACGAACTCAACCTGATCGATACCCCGGGACACGTGGACTTTGCCTATGAAGTGTCCCGATCGCTCAGCGCCTGCGAGGGCGCCCTGCTGATCATTGACGCGGCGCAGGGAGTGGAGGCGCAGACGGTGGCCAACGTCCACCTGGCGATGAAGCAGAACCTGCACATCATTCCGGTCATCAACAAAATTGACCTGCCGCACGCCAACGTGGCGCAGGCCAAGCAGCAGTTGGAGGACATCATCGCCATCCCCGCGGAGGAGGCGGTGCTGGCCAGCGCCAAGGAGGGCATCGGCATCGAGGAGATTCTGGAGGCCATCGTCCATCGCATTCCGCCGCCCAAGCCGACGGGCGAGAAAACCCTGCAGGTGCTGATCTTCGATTCCTATTTCGACACCTACAAGGGCGTGGTGATTTTGGTGCGGGTGTTCAATGGGGAGCTGCGTCCGGGCATGATGGTGAAGATGCCGCATTCGGGAAAGACGGTGGAGGTGAAGGAGGTGGGATCGTTCAATCCCAAGCCGTATTCGCGCGAGAAATTGGAGGTCGGTGAGACGGGCTACATCACCGCCAACATCAAGTCCCCGCGCGAGGTCAAGGTCGGTGACACCATTCTGGACTCCCGCAATCCGGCGCCCGCCCTGCCCGGATTCCAGGAAATCCATCCGATGGTCTTCAGCGGAATCTATCCCATCAACACCGCGGACTACGAGGCGCTCAAGCAGAGCATGGCCAAGCTGCAGTTGAACGACTCGGCGCTCACCTTTCAGACGGAGAGTTCCGTGGCGCTGGGCTTCGGACTGCGCTGCGGCTTCCTCGGACTGCTGCACATGGAGATCGTTCAGGAGCGGCTGCGGCGGGAGTTCGACATGGACATCATCGCGACCTACCCGAGCGTGGTGTATCGCGTCCGAATGACCGACGGCACCGAGAAGGAAGTGGACAACCCGGCGTTCCTGCCCGACGTGACCTACATCGACACCATCTTCGAGCCGGTGGTAAAGGCGTTCGTCATCTGTCCGAGCGAGAACATCGGGGATCTCATGGGGCTGATCCAGGAGAAGCGCGGGGTGATCAGCCAGACCGAGACCATTGATGCCCGCCGGGTCATGCTCACCTGCCGAATCCCGATGAATGAAATCCTCATCGACTTCCATGACCGCATTAAGTCCATGACCCGCGGATACGGTTCGATGGACTACGAGCCCGACGGCTATGAGCCCAGCGAGATGGTGAAGCTGGACATGCTGGTGAACGCTGAAGTGATGGATGCCTTCTCCAGTCTGGTTCACCGCAGCAAGGCTGAGAATCGCGGGCGGCTCCTGGCGGCCAAGCTGAAGGAAGTGATCCCGAAGCAGCAGTACCAGGTGGCCATCCAGGCCGCCATTGGCGGTAAGATCGTGGCGCGGGAATCCATCAGTGCCATGCGCAAGGACGTGACGGCCAAATGCTACGGCGGCGATATCTCGCGCAAGCGCAAGCTGCTGGAGAAGCAAAAGGAGGGTAAGAAACGGATGAAGTCTGTCGGGTCCGTGGAGATCCCCCAGGCGGCGTTTATTGAGGTCCTGAAGACCAGTTAGGCGCAGGACACCGCTGGCCATTGAACTGATTCGTCCGCATCCTGTCTGCCTCTCGAAACACCGCATGCACCTGTTCCGTTGGCTGACCTCCCGCACCGTCCGCAAGGCCGGTGAACTGGAGGATGCCGTTCTCAAGATTCTCAATCACCAGCGGGACCTCCTTTCGCCGGCCGCCGTGGACGCCGTATCCTCGGCGCTTTCCGGATTCCGAACGGTGGTTCGCAGCGGCGCCGGTCGCCGTGAGATTGAGGCGCAGATGGAGTCGCTGGAACACGCGGCTAATAAATGGCTGCAGCCCTACCCGCATCACTCCATTCGGGACAACGTCCTGATGCTGCTGGAAATTGCCGTGCTCATCATCGGGAGCCGCGCCTTCCTGATTCAGCCGATGGTGATTCCCACCGGATCTGCGCAACCGACCCTCTGGGGAGTCACGGTGCAGGATCTGCGGATGGTGCCTGGCGGCGCCCAGCCTTCCCTGCCTGTGCGTCTCTGGGAGAAGGTGATGGGCGGCGTCAGCTATTACCACATTCAGGCCCCGGCAGACCTGGACATCACCGGATGGGATCCCAAACCCAAAACCCTCTTTCCTTTCGTCAAGCGTCAGAACCTCCAGACCACCGCAGGAGAGATCACAGTGTGGTTTCCACCGGACGAGTTTGCGCCTCAACTGGGATTGGTGGATGAGCGGGGCCAGCTCAAGAAGCAGCGCTTTCGCAAGGGAGAGGATGTTGTGCTGGCCCGGGTGGTGACCGGTGATCACCTTTTCGTGGAGCGGGTGGCTTACAATTTTCGGCGGCCGGAGCGGGGTGAGATTGTGGTTTTTCGCTCGGAGCAGCATCCGGACATGACCGCCAACACCCATTACATCAAGCGACTGGTGGGACTGGGCGGAGAGAAGATCCGCATCGGGGACAACCGGCACACCTATATCAACGGCCGCGAGCTCACCACCAACGACTACGGATTCGACAAGGTGTACTCCTTTGATCCGGCACAGCCACCGGAGCGCAACCACTACTCCGGGCACGTGAATGGAACCATCTGGCGGCGTGCGACCGGCGGCAATGGACCCACCCGTAACTTTCCCAATGGAGAGACCGAGGTGCAGATTCGTCCCAAGCACTACGTCTGTTTTGGCGACAACACCATGAACAGCGCGGACTCGCGCTGGTGGTTCGAGCCGGACTTCCCCCAGGAACGGGTGATTGGCAAGAGCTGGATGGTCTTTTGGCCATTCATCCGCGAGGGGAAATTGAACGTCGGGTGGACGGCGGACTAGCCGGCTACTCAGGAGAGGATTTACCGGACTACCTGTCCGTGAACATCGGTGAGGCGTCGGTCGATGCCCCCGTGACAGAAGGTCAGTTGCTCATGGTGGATGCCCAGTAGGTGGAGAAGTGTCCGCCGGTCCGCAGCGGGGGAGGGATGCAACTGCGCCGCCCGTCGGGCTCCTATGAAGGCATCCAGCGGGTTCCCGCTGACCGGGGGTATCGGGGCCTTTGCCAGCGGAGTCAGCGACCAGTGGAATGGGTTGGGAGGGATCTCCCATGCAGTGGCGAGTGCGGCAGAAAGACCGGAAGCGACGGCAATTGCCACGACCATGAGCAGTCCTTGGCTGCGGACTGCACGAACGAATGCGCCCGGAGATTTACGTCCGAAACGCGGTGGCTTCGCCGTTCGGGCGCGGTCGAGGTTTAGGGCGGTGTGGGTGCGACGGTGACGCGTTGGACCGTAATGCGTTCCCCGGGCCGAGTTGGCAAGAGCAGGCGTTCGCCGGACAGACTTTCCGCGGGCTGGCCATTGCGGTTCAGCCGGAGTTCCTGACCGGGCCAGGGATTTCGAAGCACGCAGTCGCCGCCCTGTTCGCTCTCGATCAGCAGCGAGACCACCGTGCCGTCGCGCAGTTCGCTGCTGACCAGAAAGGCGCCCGGGGCACGGAGGCGTCCGAAGCGCGCCGGCAGGTCACGCGGCCAGACGGGGAACACGCGCAGCACTCCGGCATGACTCTGAAGCAGCATCTCGTTGATGGTGGCGGGAACGCCGGCGCAGTTCTCAATGCCCCCGCCCCCGCCGAAGATCATGAGGTTGGGAAGTCCAAATAGAGTAAGCTGCCTGCGGAGTTTTCTCAGGGTGTCCTCGGGATCATGACCCACCCGCACCGCCGCGGGAAAGGTGATGCTGAAGCCGTTGAAATGGCCGATCCACTCCGACTCGGGCCAGCCGCGGACATCATCGCGCAGGACCTGCAGCATTGCCGGATCGGATTCCAGGCCCAGGACACGGGAGGGCCACACCATGCCCATGAACTCGACGCGGGTGTTGTTGCGCAGAGGTCCCACTCGATCCGCCGCCGGACCGGACTCCGCTCCGCGAATGCGCCGGACGCCGTCCACCGTGACCGTGGGGAAGTCGCTCAGGCGTTCCACGATATCGCGCCATTGGCTTCGGCGCGGGGCGTCCTCCTTCAATGCCACGCTGATGTCGATCAACCCCTGAAAGAACATGCGGACCAATCCGAGGGATAGGCAATTATTGCGGTCGCTGCCGCCATCCCCGACCTCTCCGGAGGCATCCCGGGTGATGACGTAGCGTCCGTTCTCCAGACGGAGGTAGTCCTCCCAGAATGCGGCCACCTCCCGCAGGAACGGATACACCCTTCGCGCGTAGACGGTGTCCCGCGTGTGGTCAAAGCGCATCAGCATGTTGGCGGCGGCAAACGCAGCGTTGCTCTTTTGTCCGAGAAACATCCGACTTCCCTCACCGGGAATGGAATGTCCGTCCGGCATGAAGGACGTCTCCAGTCCCTTGGGTCCGACACCCACGTCGTAGTACACGCCGCGTGTTTTCAGCAGAGTCCGAGCGTTCTCCTGCGCGATGGGCAGGTACTCCAGGATGGGCGCGTCGTAGGGATCGGCCAGTTCCGCGTGGTTGGAGGAGAACACGCCCCACCACGGGGCCTCGTGGTTGTAGTTGAGATGGTAGTCGGCCTGCCAGGAGGGGCCGTCAGCCGTGGTCCAATTGCCAAAGAGGGAAGGGGGGAACCGGACGTTCCGGCTGCAGGAGGCGAGCAGGTACTGGGAGCCGTAGTAGTAACGTTCGATCAACGGATCTCCCAGCTCGACATAGGAGGCCGACCAGAAGTTGCGCCACCACTGACGGTGGGCATCGCGGAGTATGTCGATGCGCTCCGGGGTCAGTGACTCTATCCGTCGGCGCGCCTCGTCGAGCGGCGTCGGCGACTC